>JBMYPG010000251.1:0-4360 GCA_049600095.1 Pikeienuella sp.
GGCGTACAGTTCGTAAACATCGCGTAAGCGTAGATGAGGCGAAATCTCTGTTCCATCTGCATGCCGAACCGCGGGCAGTCCGATCGCGCCCAGAAATATCGCATCTGCTTGGCCAGCCGCTTGTTCCCCACCCGGTTCAATGTCCGCACCTGTCTCAGCGAAATACCCCGCGCCTGCCTGAATGGTTTTCCGTTCGAGCCGCCCACCAGTGCGTGCCAACGCGGCGTCGACAACAGCCATTGCTGCGTCGGTAACATCCACACCGATCCCATCGCCTTTGATTAATGAGATTTTCGCTACTTCATTTGCCATGATCAAATTCCGAAATTGGAGATTTAGACAAACCATGCAACGCTAGGGCCAAATGATGCAAACTTTCGGGATTTCATGATGAGCCAACTTTGGGAAATCTATGCGCTGAAATACGGAGACCGTAATAATAGGACCCGGTCTGATAGCTTTATTTTTGACGACCACCCCGCTGCGCCGCATGGGATTGATTATTTTGTTTGGCTGCTAAAGTCGGGCGATCAAACAATTCTGGTTGATACAGGCTACGATGAGGTAGAGGCGAAACGTCGTGGGCGGCCCATTCATCGTGATCCAGTTGAGGCATTAACCGCACTGAATGTTAGGGCCGATCAGATTGAGACAGTAATCGTTACACACCTACACTACGATCACGCAGGTGGACTGGATCGATATCCCGCTGCCAAGTTCCACGTTCAGGAAAGCGAAATGGCCTATGCCACGGGTCCCTGCATGTGCCACCCAACCTTGCAGATGCCTTTCACCGTCGATCATGTGATCGAGATGCTACGCCATGTTTATTCTGGTCGTGTCGTGTTTCACGGCGGCGATGCTGAAATTGCTCCGGGCGTTACGGTTCATCGCACTGGCGGTCATTCGAGAGGGTTGCAGGCGGTTAGAGTAGAGACAGCATCCGGGCCGGTTTGCCTCGCGAGCGACGCCACACATTTTTATGACAATTTTCTCAACGGTATGCCTTTCCCAATTGCCGTAGACATTGAGGACTATCTGGATGGATTGAAATTAATCCGCAAGTTAGCTGAATCCGATGACCGGGTTGTGCCGGGCCATGATCCGCTTGTTTGCGACTATTACCCCGCATTCGGCCCGTCAGGGTTTGTTTGGCGGTTGGATGGAGGACGTAAATGAAAACCTGGACTGAAACTGCACCGCGCCTGGTCGATGTTGCCGCTGGTCGTTCTCCCGCTGATTTGGTCATACGTGATGGGCGTTGGGTGAACGTCTATTCAGGCGAGATCATACCCAATACTGACCTAGCAATTGCCGAGGGCCGCTTTGCCTATTGTGGCCCGGATGCCAGCCATTGCATCGGGCCGGATACTGAGGTGGTTGATGCCAAGGGGCGCTATTTGGTTCCCGGTTTATGTGACGGGCATATGCATGTCGAAAGCGGCATGGTGACGGTGACTGAGTTTTGCCGGGCAGTGGCTCCACATGGCTCCACATCTCTGTTTATAGACCCCCATGAAATTGCCAATGTCTTGGGTGCTGCTGGTGTTAGGTTGATGCATGATGAGGCGATGGCCGCGCCGATCAATGTTTATGTGCAGGCACCGAGTTGCGTTCCCTCGGCCCCCGGTCTTGAAGTGGCTGGCGCTGAACTTGGGGCTGCTGACATTGCGGATATGATGACGTGGCCCAATATCGTCGGTTTGGGCGAGGTCATGAATTTTCCCGGTGTGGTGGCAAATGACCCGCGCATGGTGGGGGAAATCGCTGCGACGGTTGCTTCGGGCAAAACGGTGGGTGGCCATTATGCTTCACCTGACCTTGGCCCTGATTTTCACGCTTATGTTGCCGGTGGGCCGGAAGATGACCACGAAGGCACCAAAGTGGAAGATGCCATCGCGCGTGTTCGCCAGGGTATGAAAGCCATGCTGCGCCTTGGGTCTGCTTGGTATGATGTCGCGCCACAGATAAAGGCAGTGACAGAACAGGGACTTGATCCACGCAATTTCATCCTCTGCACTGATGATTGCCATTCCGGCACATTGGTTCGCGAAGGGCATATTAACCGCGCTGTCCGACATGCAATTGAACAGGGTCTAACGCCTGTCACCGCAATCCAGATGGCAACGCTCAACACAGCGCAGCATTTCAGGATGGACCGAGAGATTGGGTCAATTGCACCCGGCCGGCGCGCCGATTTCCTATTAGTCAGCGATCTACCGTCGTTAGATATTGATCAGGTATGGGCGGGCGGCACTTTGTTGGCCGAGGACGGGGCGCTGGTCGGCGATATCCCACCATTTGATTACCCGGCTAGTGCCATAAACACGGTCAATATGGCCCGAGACCTGACGGTTACAGATTTTGACATCCCCGCCCCTGCTGGAGCCACTTCTGTTCGCACCCGTGTTATTGGAGTGGTGGAAAACCAGGCACCAACCAAAGCATTAGAGGCTGATTTACCGGTTCAGGATGGTATGGCAATAGGCTCGGCGGAGGTTTGCCAGGTTGCCTTGGTGGAACGCCATCGTGCGACCGGTGGCATAACGAATGCTTTTGTTTCCGGTTTTGGTTACAACCGCCCATGCGCGATGGCATCTACGGTCGCGCATGACAGTCATCATATGATCGTCGTTGGAACTTCAAAGGCAGATATGGCTCTGGCTGCCAATAGATTGCGTAACGTCGGTGGCGGCGTGTCGTTTTTCATAGAGGGGCAGGAGCAAGCCCTGATTCCCATGCCAATAGCTGGCTTGATGTCAGACCAACGCGCAGAAATCGTGGCCAAGCAAGCGGACGATGTGATTGCTGCAATGCAGGCCGCAGGATGCACCATGAACAACGGATTCATTCAGCATTCATTTCTGGCTTTGGTAGTTATTCCTGAGTTGCGGATAAGCGATCAGGGGTTAATTGATGTGACGCGGTTCACAAAGACCGACCTGTTTATACCAGAATAAGCGTTTAGATATGCGTTTACGCACGTTCCCGGCCTTTGCCCTAGCCTAAGGAATACGCATATCTATAACAACGGATTTGGTAAGGGAGGGCATGATGCGCTTTAAGATATTAGCTGCAACCGTGGCTTTAGGGTTAAGCACGGTGGCGGCAAACGCCTGTGAAGCACCTGTGAATGGATTGGGTGCATCAATCCCATCTGGCGGTGCCTGGGATGTTGTGGGCAACGCGCTTTCTGATTGTGGGTTTTCCATAGGCGGCAATCCAGTGGTTTATGGCGTAGACAATGAAAGCGTCCTACCACTGTTAAAGACCCGTGCAGTTCGGCCTTTGAACGAGTTGGTTAAGGCCTACCCTGGAGATATCCATAGCTCTCGTCTCATCAAAGATGAGTGGCGTATCGTTGCAATCGTTAACTCGGTTGAGGGTCGGCAGTTGATGTATCGCAAGGATATTTTTGACAAGCTGAGCCTTGAGCCACCGAAGAGTTACGGTGAAATTCTGCGCGTCCTCTATCAAATTCGTCGTGCCGGGGTGCTGGATACGCCTTGGGCTGAGGCTTATCAAACCGGCGGCGACATGGGCGCAACCTTTGTTGATATCTATCTTGGAATGGCCGGCAACCTGTTTTTGGACGGCTATGATGCATCCATCTATAACCCACGTGGCGTTGCCGCATTGGAAATGATGCAAATGCTGTCTGGCTACGCCCAGCCAGATTTCTTGCAAACAGACTTGGATGAAGTTCAGCGCCGTTTAGCTAATGGAGAAATTGCGTTGGCAATGTTGCCCTCCGACCGCGCAGCAGCGTTGACTAATTCAGCACTAAGCCCAATGGCAGCAAACATAGCGATAGCCCCTGCCCCGATCTCTGGTCATCGTCCTGCGGCCGCTGTCCACTGGCGTGGGCTATCAATTTCGGCCGCCGCAACTGAACAAGAGGCCACCGACGCCTTTGCTGCTATGATGGCGGGTGTCGACGCTGATATGGCAAACGGCAACGCGCTGGCCGCGAACTGGCACATTGACGGCCATACGCCCGGTGCGACGGCTCAATCTATGATCGATGGCGCACCAACATATCCCTCTGGCCCTCAGATGTCTCTGCTACAGCAAGCTATTGCCGATGGTGTTGCACCTTTCCTTATCGGTGGCGAAGATCCATCTGCAGTGCTTTTGGACATAGAGTTAGTGTACAAAAACGCGGCAAAGGCTAGCGGGTTACTCAATTAGATAACCCTCCTTCAACGACCAGAATTGTTAATGGCCCTTAAACGGGCAACGCCCGAAAGTGTAATCCACTTTCGGGCGTTGCTTCGACTGTGTGCAGTCGATCAGAGAATGCAGCGAAAAGTTGGGGACTCGCTGCGTATCAGGTTGTTTAATTGGAGGGTGACAACCT
>JBMYPG010000252.1:0-4353 GCA_049600095.1 Pikeienuella sp.
CCAGCTCCGATCCGGGAATATCGCCCTGCAACCGATGCGCCCAATCTGTCACCTGCCACATGTCATCTTCTCCCCAAATCAACTTCACTGGAAACTGCCCCAAAATATGCAGGCGATCCGCCAGCTCCATCGTGTGCTTCGGGTCATAATGGCGAACCTGATGCTGGATCAGACTGGCCTGCCCAACAGGGCCAGAGATGTAATTGAGATAGGTCTCCAGCGGCCCATCCGTCATTTTCTGCCGGTCGTGCACGGCGGTCAGCAGCCATTCCCGGAAATGCGCGCGATGTTCAGCCTCTGGCGCGTCGATCAGCGCCTCCAATCCAGCTTCCATCTGTTGACGGGTGCGTTTGGACGGATAGCTGTCATAGCTCACCACATCGATCATGGTCAGCGACCGCACCCGTTCAGGCGATTCCACACCGAACCGCTGCGCAATGCCACCGCCAAAATCATGCACGATCAGGTGCGTGCTCTCCAAACCCCAATGATCCAGCAACCGCCGCAAAACCGCGGTCTGCGCCGTCATCGAAGTATCAATCTCCGGGTCGCGCGGTCGTTCAGACAGGCCATAACCCAGCAGGTCAAACAGGTGAACCTTGTATCCCGCCGCGAACAACCCCGGCATGACATTGCGCCAGATGTAGGATGAAGAAGGCGTCCCATGGATCAACACCACAGGCTCCCCTGTCCCATGCACCCCATGGGCGACACGAGACCCGTTGATAAGAATATGATCAGGAACAATCTGTTCGGGCGTAAGTGGCAAAGCTGTCTGGCTCATGGCGCGTCTCCTAAATTTCATTGCGCAAAAATTGCCAGCTGCCAATGCATGAATCAAATGATTGCTTTTCATGTTTCAATTAATATATGTCATGTATTGTCAGGAGACACCAACATGACCAAAAGACTGGATATAGATTCTCTCCGCACTCTTTGCGCGATAGAGGATCACGGCGGCGTCACCCGCGCCTCCGCCCATCTTGCTCTGTCGCAATCTGCCGTCAGCCATAAAATCAAACGGCTGGAAAGCAACATAGATTGCACCCTTCTCACTCGCCGCACCGGCGGACCGTTGTTGACCGAGGAAGGCAAGCGTCTGTTAAGCTACGCCCGCCGCATCCTCGCCCTGCATGATGAAGCGGTCCAAAGCCTCAGCAAGGCACCACTGGCGGGCAAAATCCGGCTGGGTATGACAGAGGATACAACCAGCAGTGACCTGTCCCGCATTCTTGGCCGCTTTACCCGCCTGCACCCAAACATCACCGTCCGCACTCATGTGCGCCAGAGCATGATCTTGGATGCAGAACTGTCGCGCGGAGAAATAGACCTCGCAGTGATGCAAGTTTTTAAAACCGAGGTTCAACCAACAGATCAACCGATAAGCCATGATCAAACGCATTGGGTAAAAGCACATGACCTCCCACTTGATCTAAACTCACCCCTTCCGTTTCTGGCCTATGATGAAAACTGCTTTTATAAACATTGGGCAGTCGGGCATGATATGGTCCAGTCACTCGATACAGTTCTCGAGTGCGCAAGTTCAGCCGGTATCGTATCGGCAGTGCAGGCAGGCCTCGGCGTGGCACTGCTGCCGGGCCGTTACATAACCAACGAAATGCAAATTATTGAAACCGGCCTACCGACCCCGCCAGAGATTACATTCGTTGTTCGCAAAGGTCGAAAACCTCATTCAAAACCAGTGGTTGCTTTATCACAGGCAATCGAAGCAGAGTCTGAGCAACAGGCACAATTACGAGTGGCATAGCGACCGCAACATCTTTGTTCCTCAAATACCAAAAGCATGTCACGCCTAACCTAATTCACGTAATTACTTGGCATGATGAGGCAACGTTTACGGAGTTGAACGCGCTCAGCGGGCCAAGTGAATGCGATTTGGTGCGACATGCTCGTGGGCCAAATCACTCAAAATCCGGCAGGGTTACTACAATCCGGTCTCGCACGGTTTCAACAGAACAACTCACATCAACGCTCAAGAAATATCGACACCGGTCCTCATCGGTCAAAGGGGCCACCATCCCAGCCCGTTTGGCTGATTTTGTGATCAGGTCCACATCATCTGGCAAAACATCATAGATGGTCACGCCCGAAGTTGACCGGGCCAGCAGGCGTTTTGCATCAGCAGAAAACACCAGACTCGCACCTGTTCCGGTGGCATCCGGGTACAGGAAATGACGCTTGCCATCGACACTCCGCAACACCTCTACCTGCCCATCAATGCCAGAGATCGCAAGCAAAGCACTGTCATCGCTGAACACCAAATCAGAAACATGATCACGCACCTGCGCCACGCGGATCAGCGCCCAATCTGACACCCGCCAGATGGCAACCGAACTGTTCACGCCAGCAGCGGCCAAATACTGACCATCTGGGCTAAATATCAATTTCCGAGAGCTTGTTTCTCGGCTCGGCAAGCGCGTAACAGCTTCTCCCGAAGGCAAAGCATAAATCACAGCAGGCGAGCCATTCACCCCAATCGCGACCAAACCGCCATCGGGTGAGATGGCAACAGTGGTGGGGTTTTCAACACCGTCCAACGCATGCCTTGCAACATCCCCACCGGACAAATCCAACCATTCCGTTTTGGCACCCGTGGCAAAGACCGCCCGATCACCTGTGCCTGCAAAATGGCTGGTCGCCAACCGCTCATCTGACAGTGGGATACGTTCCCCACTCGGGTATCGCCACAACGCGGCCCCAGATTCAGGTCCCCAAGTCTGTACCAAAGCGCCACCACGAAGCAGCTTTGCAAATGATTGATCCGAAAGCCCAGTCTCAAATCCACCCGAATGCTGCCCTGCCAAAGACCAAATATCCACCCGGCCATTCTTATCGATGGTAGAGATATGATCCGCCCCCAAACCTGCATCCGCAAGTTCTGCCCCCAGCGGCAAAACAATGGGTTCCGCCTCTCCAACTGTTAACGCGGCCCCTTCCCTGTGGGTAGCAACGACCATCTCAATACCATCATCAAATCCATAGGCAGAGGAGGCATCATATTCCCGATCCAAATGCTTTCGCGCTACATCGTGGTCCGTCAGCCAAATCAACAGCGCCTCATCGCTCGACGCAGAAAACAACCGCTCCCCATCCGCACTGGCGCTCAGCGCCAATATCGTCTCCTGATGGCCAACAAATCGCCCAACCGGCTCGCTCTCGCCCTCACGCCAACGCAAGATGCTGCCATCGATGTACCCAACATACAGGTCACCGCCCGGCCCCCACGTCAGTTCAAACGGCGTCAGCCCAACGGCAAATGTCTCGATCACTTCGCCCTTCGTCAGATCGACCAGAACCACAGCCTCACTTTCGGCAAAGGCAGCAATCGCAGTTCCGGGCCGCATCGCCATGCCGTTCAGCCCGTATTTTGACGAGTGAACCCCACCTAGCAACCGCCCATCGGCCAGCCGAAAAATACGCGCCGCCCCATCATGCGAGGTGGTCAGCAGGTGCTCTCCCTCTGGCGTAAACCCAATGCCGCTGACATCACCACCATGACTCTCCAGCCGATGGAGCAACTCGCCATTACGCGCGCCAAAAACAATCGGGCGACTTTCATCATCCGCTGCCGGGCCAATCGCCACCAACTGCCCTGACGGGCTATAGGCCAGTGAAAGCACAGGCTCATCAACATCAAATGAGCTTAGCGGGTCCAATGTTTGCGCATCAAACACCGTCACCAACCCATTGCGCGCACCGATCGCGAAACTATCGCCAACAGGGCTATACGCCGCCGCTGTTGCCCCGTTTTCATAACCTGAATAGGCCGTTTCCAGGTCCATTTTCGCAAAGTTTAAAACCAACCCATCAGCGCTTAACGCCATGATCAGCCGGTCATTCTCCGGTGCCGCCGCTAACCCCATGCCAAAGCCAAAATCCTTCGGTAATCGCGCCTTCATGCGGAAATTCAGATAAACTTCCCGCAGGGCCTCCATCGCCTCTGGCACCAAAGGTCGAGAGGTCATCTCCGGCGCTTCTGGCACAGCCTCCAACGCCAGCGCCAGCGCATCGCCATCATCACCAGCAGCCAATCTTTGGCGCGACAGGTCCGCTAAAAACAGTGACTGAGTGCGCAAGGCCTGATCCCGCTCTCGCTTCGCGACCTCTGCACTTTCCTGCGCCGCCGCCCTCTGGCTTTGCGCCTCAGCACGTTGCAGCTCTGCTTCCGCCTTCTGCGCTTCTGCTTCCGCTCGTTGCTCAACCGCCTCGGCCCGCTGCACCTCGGCTTCGGCACGCTGTTTCTCGGCCTCAACGCTCTGAAACCACGCAAACACCGCCAAGGCTGCCGTCGCGACGGAAACAGTACTTCCACGTGATGGCAGAGCCTGTTTC
>JBMYPG010000253.1:0-4320 GCA_049600095.1 Pikeienuella sp.
ACGCCAGCGCCGCCCATGTCCATGGTCATTTCCTCCATACCGCCAGCAGGTTTTAGCGAAATGCCGCCGGTGTCGAATACGACGCCTTTACCCACGATGGCGAGGGGGGCTTCGTCGCCGCCGCCGTTCCATTTCATAACAACCAATTTGGATTCGTCGTTGGACGCACGACCAACTTCCAGCAGGGCGTTCATGCCCAGCTCGGTCATTTCTTCTTCGCCAAGGATCTCAACTTCCAGCCCAAGCTCACCCATGGCGGCGAGGCGGGCGGCGAAATCTTCGGTGGTCAGAACGTTTGCTGGTTCGTTCACCAAGTCGCGGGTAAAATAGATGCCTTCGGCCAGTGCTGCCTTTGGACCGGACAAGCGGGCAACATCTTCTGCCTCATTGGTGGCAAAGATAATCTCGCCTGTGCCTGACGTGTCGTTTTCAGTTTTATATTCGGTGAACTGATAACGACGCAGGGCGAGGGCAAACATCACCTCCGACTGGGCGGCTGCTGTGTCAGCGCCGTAAATCGTCATACCGCTTTGCCCGGAAGCAGCGGCGAGGGCACCACCTGCCTTTTGCGCGGCGGCGGCGTTCGGCGTTTCACCCAATGACACGAGGTACAGTGCCTCTGCCGCCATTCCGGCAGGTGCTGCAATTTTTGTTACTGCGCCTGCGGTTGCTTTATAAGCCTTGGTACCCACAACGCGGGTGATTGCGCCGCCTGACAGCTCGTCTGCCTGTTTGGCACCGTCAGACAGTTCATCGCCAATGGAAAACACCACCACCGCATTCGCGGCTGTTGCCATTGGTGCGTCTTCGTATGAAAGGATGTCGATCTCGGCGGGTTGTGTCATTGCAGGCTCCGTAATTACATGTTGGGTAATGCGTAGCGTGTTCACAAGCAGACCACCAGCCGTTGACCAAGGTTTGAACGGAATCCTTTGTCGCGGGTGATCGCGCTATTGCTGGTTAGGTGCCTAGGCTAGTATGACTTTCCTAGGGGAAGGATACCGAGTCGAATGCCAAAATTTGCGTCGCTGTTTTTATGCGCCATCGCTGGCATGGCTTTGTCCATTGTCAACGCATCCACTGATGAAGCTGAAACGCCGACTGCGGTTTCAGATTCGCCACAAGTGGCCCTTGTGGCCAATGAAATTCGATATGACGTTGAGAGCGGCGTCGTGCGTGCCATCGGTCAGGTAGAGGTTTTTTACAAAGGTAATGTCCTGACCGCTGCTGAGATTATCTTTCATGATCGCGAAGACCGGGTGGAGGCAACCGGCGGCGTTACGCTGCGCCGCCCCGGTGGCGAAGATACACTATACGCTGATACGGCCGAATTGGACCGCGACCTGCAAGAGGGGCTGATCCGTGGTGCACGTTTAGCGCTGGCGCAGGGCGCTGCGTTGATTGCGGCGGAAACGGCGGAGCGGAGTGAAGGTCGCTATAATATCCTGAACAACGCTGTTTATAGCCCCTGTGAAGTTTGCATTGATAAGCCGGTTCCGTTGTGGCGCATCCGCGCCGCGCGTGTGGTTCATGATGAAGAAGGCGCGCAAATTCACTATCGCGACGCCTATTTTGATGTGATGGGCGTGCCGATTGGGTATTTGCCGTATTTCCGCCACCCGAGCCCCGAAGTGAAGCGTGCTGACGGTTTTCTGCCTATGGAAGTAAGCCGGAGCCGTGCTTATGGCCTTGGCGTAAAAGCACCATATTTCATGACCTTGGGTGATCATGCTGACCTGACACTGACGCCGTTTGTTAGTTCCTCTGACGGTGGGTTGTTGGAAACTGAATACCGCCGCCGGTTCGAATCCGGGTATTTGAATGTGCAGCCCGTTTTCGGTGTGACTAATTATGGTGGAGATGGTCGGGGTGCGCAGGTTCGTTTCGGTGGGACTGGTGAGGGCCGTTATTACTTTGATGACAAAGTGAATGTTGGTTTTGATCTGAATGTGACCTTGGATGACGCGTTTCCGCGCCGCTATAACTATACTGAGGATGATAGGCTAACGTCTGAACTGTTCGTGCGCCGCTACAATGGTTCAAGCTTTGCCACCGCCTCCACCGTTTATTTGCAGAGCTTGCGCGCGGGTGAGTTGCAGGAAAATATTCCTTACGCCACGCCAGAGATCGACGTAAGGCAGGTTATTGATGATCCGCTGGGAATGGCCGATGAGTTTGGATTGTCATTCAATACGGTCAGTTTAACACGCGAAGCCGGGCGCGATGTTTCACGGTTTAGCTTTGGTGTAGATGCGTCCAGCCAAGCGATTACGGATGATGGGTTGGTTTTGCGGGTGTTTGGTGATGCCCGCTTAGATCACTTTTATGTCCGTAATGACGCTGTTTTCGATGACGCAACCCGCATTGCCCCGCGAGCAGGTGTTGAGGCGCGATTCCCTTTGATGCGTGTGGACGAAGATAAAACTCACCTGTTCGAACCTATTGTGATGCTGGTTGCAGCACCTCGTGATGTGAATAATGGCGATATTCCAAACGAGGATAGCCAGACGGTGGAGTTTGAAACCTCTAACCTGTTCGAAGTTGACCGTTTTGCGGGATTTGATCAGTTCGAAAGTGGTGTTCACGCAGCCTTTGGTGCCCGATATGCGCTTACAACTGCGGATCTGAGTGTTCGTGCCGCTGCCGGTCGTTTGGCGCGGTTTGAGGATACGAACGATTTCACATCAGGGTCAGGTCTGGACGGTATATTGTCTGACTATGTGATGTCGTTTGACCTCGATTATATGGACCATACTGAATTTAGATCTGATTGGCGTGTTGGTTCGGGCTTTGGAATCAATCGTGCCGAATTTGGTGTTCGGACGGAGCTTTCCCCCTTTCAGGTATCAGGATCGTTTTTGTGGGTTGAAGAAGACCCCGCCGCGGGTAGCCCGGATGACCGGTCTGAGTTGTTGTTTGCAGCGTCCACACAGCTAAGTCAGTTTTGGCAGGTTTCAGGCGACACCCGATATGATCCAATTGACGACAGATTTGTGACAGCCGGTGGCGCGCTAACCTACCAGGATGAGTGTGCCGGCATGGATTTCTTTGTCCGTCGGCAGTTTGCAGAATCCGACGATGCCCCACGCAGTACCACTGTTGGATTGCGTTTCCGGTTGTTTGGCACCGGGGCAGGGGGTAGATCAGAGACAACGGGCGCCTGCGCCTATGGCGTGAAATAAGGAGGATGGCAATGCGGCTTGTCGTGATGGCAGCACTGATCTGCGGGTATTTGAGCGCAGGGTCATCCTATGCGCAAACGGTTTTTCAACCGGCGGCGAAAGTAAATGATGATGTCATAACAAATTATGACGTTATGCAGCGTGCCAGATTGCTGGTTGCTGGTGGCGCGAAGCCTGTAGAAGACATTGCACGAGTTGCCCTGGAAGAGCTGATAAAAGACAAACTGAAACTTCAGGTTGCTGAGCGTTTGAAGCTTGTCGTTACAGCAGAGGAAATTCAGGGCGCTTTCCAAGAGTTTGCCGGGAAAAGCGGCATGTCCGTTGATCAGCTGGAGGCCGACCTTGCAAGTAAAGGTATCGACCGATCTGCAATGGATGACCTCATATCCTCGCAAATTGTCTGGGCTCAGATTGTGAATGCTCGGTTTTCATCCCGGGCGACACCGTCAGATGTAGAACTTGATCAAGAGATTAATCTAGCTCGTTCTGACCGGTCTGTGGAGTTCCGGCTACAGGAGATCGTTATTCCAGCAGCGCAAGAAAATCTGGCCGAAGCACGAGTGTATTTACAGAATGTGCGGGCTGAGATTTTGTCGGGTGCAGATTTTGCTGCGGTTGCACAAAAAATCAGCCGTGGACCTTCGGCACCTAGAGGTGGGGATATTGGTTGGTTGCGACCCCGTGCATTACCGCCAACTATGCAGCAGGCGTTGTCAAGCATGCAGCTTGGCGAAATCTCTGAACCTTTGCCAATGCAGGGTGGTTTGGTTTTGTTGCAATTGTTGGACAAACGTGAACGTATTCCCGATTGGGTACGTGCAGCCCGAGTAGATGCTGTTCGAGTAGTGACTTCGATTGGTGATGATGGTGCCGATGCAGCAATTGATGTTGCTAAGGAACTTGCTGATGCGACGACCGGCTGTGGAGGTATCCCTGCGCTGACAGAAAACAGCGTAGCAGAACAACTGGCTGACGTTGTCCAAGCAGAACTGCCGGGAGCAGTTGAAGATGCGCTCAGCGCGCTGAAAGCAGGTGGTGTTTCGCGTGTTATTTCTAACGAAAGTAGCGTAGATTATTACGTTCTGTGCGCCCGGCGCGGGGGCGTAACTGCTAAGATGCGTGATCAGATGGCGGAACA
>JBMYPG010000254.1:0-4294 GCA_049600095.1 Pikeienuella sp.
CAAGCAGTGAACGTCGGCGCGGCCACCTCCGTTTGGTGGACGAATAAAACAAAGTTCGGCGGCCTGAGCGTATCAGGCCACCAAAACCCTAAGCACACTCAACCGCGCTTACGGTTCATGAACGCCATAAACGCAGCGCGTGCCTCATCACTTTTCAACCGCTCACCAAACAACCGGCTTTCCTCAGCCGATGCTGCCCGACGTGGGCCAAGATCGCCGCGCATCAAATCCCGAGACATCCGCAACGCCTGCGGTGGCTTCGCAGCCAACCGTTTTGCGGCATCCAATGCGACAGCTTCAACTTCATCAACCGTGCAAACCCGGTTCACAAACCCGGCCTCATACCCACGTTGAGCCGTAAAAGGCTCACCCAAACAAAGCAATTCAAACGCCCGCTGGTACCCCATGATCCGGGGCGCAAGGTATGACGACGCATTCTCCGGCACCACGCCCAAATCCAAAAACGGCGTGCGAATGCTGGCATTATCCGCCGCATAAACCAGATCAGCCTGAAACAACGTCGTCGCCCCAACACCAACCGCTAACCCTTTAACAGCGCACACAAAAGGCTTCGGCGTATCAATTTGCGCCGCCAGGAAACGCCAAACCCCCGGATTGCTCCGATCAACCTGCCCCGTGGCAACTTTCAGGAAATCACCAACGTCATTGCCAGTGCTGAAATCATCGCCACCGCCACACAGCATGATCGCGCCAACGGCGTCATCTTCATATGCTGCCTCCATCGCGTCAGCCAACGCATGATACATTTCATCGGTCAGGGCGTTCTTTTTCTCTGGCCGGTTCATCCGCAGGGTCAACACGCCATCGGCGATGCTTACGTCAATATGTTCACTCATTGTCATATCCTTCTGATCGCCTACCGTTTGCGCGGTGGCAACGTGCCTTCATATTTGCATATAATTCCCAGCATGATCTCATCGGCACCTCCACCAATCGACCACAGCCGGCCATCGCGATAAAACTGCGAAACGATATTATCGCGCGTGTATCCCATGCCGCCCCAATACTGCATGCAAGCGTCAGAAACCTCGCGGCTCAACCGCCCGCCTTTCAACTTGCACATGGAGGCGAGCTTCACCACATCGCCGCCGCCAATGTACTGATCAATCGCTTTCCAGGTCATTGCCCGTAGCGCCTCAACCTCGGTGCGTAACTCAGCAAGACGGAAATGGATTACCTGATTGTTGATCAGCGGCTCGCCAAACGTATGTCGCTCCCGACAATATTCGATGGTCTCGTCAATCATCCGGTCCAGACTGGGCAACCCGTTGGCCGCCGCCCACAGCCGTTCCTCCTGAAACTGCATCATCTGGAATGTAAACCCCATCCCTTCTTGTCCCACAATATTGCGGGCGGGAACGCGAACATCCTCAAAGAATAGCTGGCCAGTATCGGAAGAATTCATTCCGATCTTATCGATCTTATGCTTAGTAATTCCCGGCGTATCCATTGGCACCATAATCAGCGATTTGTTGGAATGCAGCGCCCCATCGCCAGTATTGACCAATAGACAAATCCAATCCGCTTGCAGTGAATTGGTGATCCACATTTTCTGACCATTGATCACATAATCATCACCATCTCGAACCGCAGTGGTTTTGATCGCCGCCACATCCGACCCCGCATGCGGTTCAGAAACACCAATGCACCCAACAGCATCACCCGCAATCGCCGGGCGCAGAAACTCCTCCCGCAATTCGGCCGAACCAAACCGCGCCAATGCAGGTGTACACATATCGGTCTGCACACCAATTGCCATCGGAACGCCGCCACAATCGCAATGGCCCAATTCCTCTGCCACCACCATGGAATAGGAAAAATCGAGGCCCAACCCACCGTCTTCTTCGGCATATTTAATGCCGATCAGACCAAGGTCGCCCATCTTCTTGAACACTTCATGGGCGGGAAATATCTCAGCCGCTTCCCATTCCTTGACATAGGGGTTGATGTCTTCGCGTACAAAACGGGCAACCGTTTCTCGCAATTGGCGGTGTTCATCAGTAAACTGCATGGGCTTCTCCGCTGGTTGTTCGGCGCAGCTTCGCGCCCATTGCCGTATACGTCAATCTTTATTCTTATGCGGTATTCCGCTTGCGTTCCTCGTTTTCCGCAGTAATAGTCACAAAAATCAGTTGTTAAACGGAGTGATGGTATGGGCGTTGCAGATCTGGCTGAAAGCCTAAAGGAAAAAGTCGAAGGCGGTTCTTTCGACAGCTCAATCAAATTCGATTGCGGCGATGACGGCGTGTTGGTGATTGATAATCAATCTATCAGCACCACTGATCAGGCCGTTGATTGCACGGTAACTGTTGAGCTTTCCGATCTGGAATCAATCGTCGCTGGCGACCTCGACCCAACAGCCGCTTTTATGCAGGGCAAACTTAGCGTTGATGGCGACATGGGCGTTGCCATGAAACTCGGTCAGGTTCTGTAATCCTGATGGATACCAATCTGGATCGAAGCGGCGGTGCCGCAGCCCGCGTTATGGCGGAAAAGCCATGTGAAGACAGCGACCGCGACCTGTTCGGTATTTCCGAACTGGCCGAGGAATTTGGCGTCACCACTCGCACGATCCGGTTCTATGAAAATAAGGGCCTGCTTACGCCACAGCGCGTTGGCGGTGCCCGCGTCTTTACCCGCAAAGATCGCGCTCGACTGGCGCTGATCCTACGGGCAAAGGCAATTGGCGCTTCCTTGGCCGAGATCGCGCATTTCCTTGATCTATATGGCGAAAGCGGCGAAGGCCGCCGTGATCAGCTCGAATATTTAGTCGCGAAAACCGCTGATGCCATTGCTGAATTAGAGCGCAAAAAAGATCTGATCGACGACACGCTCAGTGAACTGCGCGTCATGAACGAGCAAGCAAATTCGGCGCTAAAACAGCTCTAAATCAGCCGAGAGTATTCGCAACCTAATTACGAGTATCCTCAACATCTTTGTTCCAGAAATACCGAAAATCGTTAGCAAGAAAAACGAAGTGGCCGCAGGCCAGTTTGCTTAACGTTCATTGCAACAGCCCACCGACCAAACTTAACTAGCGGTGTCCTTCATCAGGTCTTTATATTCAACAGCCTGCTTGGTCGCCCGCCCCTGAATGGCTTTCATCAGGTCCTCAGGCCGCAACATACCGGCATTCCAGGTCGCGATCTGGTCCAAACCATCCTCAACCGAATGATCCCGGATATAGTTCAGACTCTGCTTAATCCCACCAATCGCCAGTGGAGATTTCGCAGCGATCTCTTGCGCCATGGCCATCGCCGCCGCGATCACCGCATCACGATCTGCATGCAGACTGTTCACCAGCCCCCATTCTTTGCATTCTTCGGCACTGAACTTACGGCCAGTAAAGGCCAACTCACGCACAATACCCGGCGCAATCAGCTTTGGCAGGCGCTGAAACGTGCCCACATCAGCAGCCATACCAATGTTGATCTCTTCGATGGAGAAATAGGCGTCGGTCGTGGCCAACCGCATATCACAGGCGGTAATCATGTCGATACCACCGCCTAAACAGGCACCATGAATGGCTGCAATCACCGGAAAACGCGCTTGGTCCAGTGCCGTAAAACTATCCTGAAGTTTCAGGATCAACCGACGGAGTGCAAATGCGCCCCGCCCGCTGTTTTCAGTGCTAATCGCTCCGATATTCTGAAATGCACTCAAGTCCATGCCAGAGGTAAAATGCTTTCCCTCACCGGAAATCACCATAGCTCGCACTTCCGGGTCATCCTCCAACGCGCGGGTAAGGCGTGGCAGGTCATTCCAGAAATCGGTATTCATGGCGTTGGCTTTGTCACCCCGCGCCATGATCAAATGCGCAACAGCGCCGTCTCTCTCTACCCGGAAAAAAGCGCTGTCGAGATTCATAGTTTATGCCCTTTCGATGGCCACCGCGGTGCCTTCACCGCCACCAATGCACAATGAAGCAACACCTTTGGTTCCGCCACGTTTTTCCAACGCATTCAGCAAAGTCACCAAAATACGCGCACCAGAGGCACCAATCGGATGACCCAGCGCACAGGCACCGCCATTCACATTCAACTTCTCACGTTTCATGCCAATCTCAGCCATCGCCGCCATGGGAACAACGGCAAAGGCTTCGTTCACTTCCCACAGATCAACATCATCAACCGACCAGCCGCATTGCGCCAAAACCGAATTCATCGCGGGTACCGGTGCGGTGGTAAACCAATTCGGCGCCTGCGCATGGCTCGCATGAGCACGAATATACGCGCGGATCGGGCGGCCAGCAGCCTTCGCGTCACTCTCTCGC
>JBMYPG010000255.1:0-4244 GCA_049600095.1 Pikeienuella sp.
CGGGTTTCGCGGATCGTGAGCCGCTGCTGCCACCCTTGGCGCTCGCAGATATGATTGCGGGGCTGGCAGGCTATGGAGGGGTGCTTGCTGCACTGCGCGCACGGGATCAGGGTCTGGCACGGGGACAAGTTGTAGATCTATCACTCTTCGAGCCATTGTTCAGCATCCTTGGGCCTATGGCGACTGCTTACGAGATCGACGGCTCTGTCCCAAAGCGTTCTGGCAATTGGGGCGATGTGGCTGCGCCGCGTAATGTCTATGAATGCGCGGATGGCGGCTATGTCACGATGTCGGCCACAATGCAGTCGATGTGGGAGAAGCTCGCTAACGCTATCGAGCGCCCCGACTTGGTCACAGATCCGCGTTTCCTGACCAACCCCGATCGGGTGCAAAACCGCGTAGAGCTCGAGGCCATCGTTGGTGCGTTTTTCGCCCAAAGGACAGTGGCAGAGAACCTGATTTATTTTGAAGAGCGCGGGATCACAGTCGGGCCGATCTGCGACATCGCCGATCTGATGGCACATCCTTATATTCAAGGTCGCGAGGTCGTAAGAACTTATGCTGACCCAGACCACGGCGCCCTTCCTATGCATGCACCTTTTCCCCGGCTTTCCAAGACGCCTGCAACTGTGCGCACGCCGGCGCCCTTACAGGGACAAAACAGTGACGAGGTTCTTGCCGAGATCGGTCTCACCTCGGATCAAATTGCAACACTAAGAGACAAAGGGATCGTTTAATGTGGCGCTCACTTCTCTTTGTACCAATTCTCAAAAACCGGTTGATCGCAGGCGCTGCTATGCGCGGCGCTGATGCCATAGTCCTGGATCTGGAGGCCGCGATACCACAGGACCGAAAAGACGAAGCACGCGCTGCTTTGTCGGGAGCCGTTTCTGGCCTGGAAGCGTCCGGCGCCGACATTGCTGTTCGCGTAAACCCGCTCCATTCGGGAGGCGCAAACGACATCGCCATGGCAACAGACGCCGGTGTTGATTTGATCGTGTTGCCCCATGCCACGAGCACCGCAGCCAAGCAGGCCGCAGACCTGGCTGGCGCTACGCCACTAATTCTGTTAATCGAGTCTCCGCGTGGAGTGATCGACGCGCTTGCCATCGCCGAGGCTGCGTCGACCATCGTTGGACTGGGCCTAGGCGTCGAAGACTACTCGGCCGAGATGGGTGCCCCTCCCACACCAGAACTTCTGGTGCCGGCGGCGTTCCAGGTGATCCAGGCTGCGCGCGCTGCGGGGATCGAACCCTTGGTGATTCCCGACACCATCGCGCACTATACAGACTTTGTACGATTTGAGGCGGCCGCGCTTAAAGCAAAAGCTTTGGGTGCCTCCGGCAGTTTTGCGATCCATCCAGGGCAAGTCGAAGTGTTGAATGATGTCTTTATGCCGAGCGATGATGAATTTCGTGAGGCGCAGAACATTATCGCCGTAGCAGAGAAAGCAAGGCAAAACGGCGCCTCAGTTGCTACCCTAAATAATAAAATGATTGACGCACCAATCGTGGCTCAAGCGCAAGCCGTTCTTGCGCGTCGGTTACGCTATTCAGGCCAGCCTTCGTAGTCGAACTAAAACCAAAATCACAGGATCAGATCAATACCATGGGCCCACGTATTTTTTCGACCAAAAATCGACCATTTCATCTTGGCCCGTATCCGCTGGAGCGGCTGAAAAGGGTAGATGGCGAACCGGACCTGTCGCAGGCACCTACTCCAACCACGCTAGATTTTCATAGGCTCGACACACCGCATTCGCTAGTGAACGCGATGGGCGAATATCAGGCGATGATGGATTTGATCCGGGATGGAACGGTAAATCCAGTGCTAAGCACGGCCCCATCCGACCTGGTTGAGCGATCCAATCACATGAAGGCATTTGGTTATTTTCAGGATGCTTCGATGATTGGCGTCTGCCGATTGCCAAGGGACGCGTTTCTGGCGAAGCCGACGCGCAACCCCGATATTGATAGGTTGGCGCATGAAATTCGCACCAAGCAGACAAAGACACTTTCATCAGGAATCGACGTGATTATGGCTGAACTGAGAGAGTCAATCGATCAGTCGCCAACTCCGATTGATGGTCACACACATGCCATTGTATGCCTTGTCGAACATATGCGACCTCCTCGTGCAGACGAGCCCGGTGCTGAATGGATACAGGATGCGCAGGATCATCGCGCTGCACTTCGGGCCTCTGAGACGGTGGTGATCCTATCGAACTATCTGCATTTACTGGGATTTCAGGCGCGCGCACACACGGCAACTTCTTCAGATGTTGATTTGGGCAAACTCGCTATAGCGGCAGGGCTTGCAACGGTTGAACGCGGGCATTTACAAGCTCCCTTTATTGGGAAAGAGTTTGGATTGGCGGTTGTAACCACAGACATGGAGTTGGAATCGGACCGCAGTCTCGCTCCTTTGGAAGAGCAAACCTTCGGCCCTGCCTGGTGGGTGGCAAAAGGGAGCGCAAAAGGTGCGCTCAACCGCGATCCCTACCGGCGGCGTAGGTATATGGATGGCGCTTACCCTTTCGAAAAATTGAAACGCGTTCAGAAACCCACTACTTTTATCGATGAAGAGCGGGTGGCGCGAGTCCCCAAACGGTCCAACATGTTCGCTCGCGCGCAATTTGGCGATCTTGGTAAGAAACAACAAGACGCTGCAAAGGGCGGCTTTTTTATCCGCAAGAGCGCGCATGCGTCAGCCCATCGTCGGATGCTGGGCGCATTCGTTCTGCTACAGGACGGAGAACCCAAGACCTCAGCGGCTAAACCCACGGAGGCGGAACGCAATGCGGCCAATGTCAAAGCAGCGAGCTATTTTCTGGGACTGGACGCGGTCGGTATTTCGCGCTGCCCAGAATGGGCGTGGTATAGCCACGGTCCAACCGGCGAAGAGTTAATCCCGCCGCATCAAAACGCCATTTCGATGATTGTTGATCAAGGGTTCGAGACTATGGAGGGGGCATCTGGCGATGACTGGATTGCAGTAGCGCAATCTATGCGTGCCTATCTGCGTTTCTCGCTTCTAGGCGGAGTGATCGCCAAACATATCCGCAACCTTGGCTACAGTGCCAAGGCGCATACCTCATCAGACGGAGATGTGCTCCAACCGCCCTTGCTGTTACTTTCCGGGTTAGGCGAGGTCAGCCGTATTGGCGAGGTCATCCTGAACCCGCTGTTAGGGCCGCGCCTGAAATCTGGCGTGGTTACCACGGACATGCCACTTGTACACGATAAGCCCATAGACTTCGGACTGCAGAACTTCTGCGAGAACTGCAACAAATGTGCTCGCGAATGCCCCTCAGGCGCAATCACCGCTGGTCCAAAAAAGATGTTCAACGGCTACGAGATCTGGAAATCCGACAGCCAGAAATGTACCACCTACCGGATCACAACGGAGGGCGGTGCCATGTGTGGTCGTTGTATGAAGACCTGTCCGTGGAACCTTGAAGGGCTGTTCAAGGAAAAGCCTTTTCGTTGGCTGGCCTCGAACGTTCCTTCTGCCGCCCCAATGCTCGCAAAGCTGGACGACCGCCTCGGACACGGTGGGTTAAACGAGATCAAAAAATGGTGGTGGGATTTAGAGCTAAAAGAAGACGGGGGATATAAGGAACTGGCCCAGCCTGTAAACCGTCGTGACCTGCAAACGGATCTTGATCTGAAATACGAAGACCAGACATTGGCAGTTTACCCGGCGAACCTTGCGCCGTGGCCCTGGCCATACCCGTTCCTGATGGACCGCGAAGCGGGTATCCAAGCTTACAAGCAAATGATTTCAGCGGATGAGTATAAAAGCCGGCTTGCGCGAGGTGAGACAGAGGGTTTGGCCCATGAATACCCGAAATTTGGGGATGCCCCTGTGATCATGGCGCGTGTTTCTAAGGTCAATAAAATGAGCGTAGGCGTCACAAAATATGAATTCACCTCTTGGGACGGTGCGCCACTGCCTGATTGGACGGCTGGCGCGCATCTTGATGTCGTTGTAACCCCTGAATTCCTGCGGCAATATTCAATGTCGGGCGACCCAGCTGATACATCAAAATATCAGATCGGAGTCCTGAGAGAAGATGACGGTCGGGGCGGCTCTAAGATGATGCATCGGATCTTTTCCGAAGGCCGACGGGTCTTTATTTCAAAACCTATTAATCATTTCGAACTGGACGAAAGTGCCACCAAGACCTTCCTTATGGGTGGCGGCATCGGCATCACCCCAATGATTGCTTTTGCGCACCGGCT
>JBMYPG010000256.1:0-4167 GCA_049600095.1 Pikeienuella sp.
CGGGGGAACTCAGAACCGGCATGCATCGCCCTACCCGCCTGTTCGGCCCCACCTGCGATTCGATTGATGAATTGCCCGGCCCACTCGCAATCCCATCAAACATCAAAGTTGGCGATTGGCTATTATTCACAAACATGGGTGCCTACAGCACTGCCATGGCCACGCAGTTCAACGGCTATGGAAACTATGAGATGATTTCAGTGGAAACGTTCGAAAGCCGCCACCCCATGGCAGCCTGACTTCATCAGATCAGCGAATCGTCGTCATAAAGCGCCTTGCGGATTTCCTCGCGGATCAGCCGTTTCACCTTACGGCTAATCTGCTGACCAATCGGGCCCTGCAATTCCTGCCGAACCACGCGGCGCACCAAAGCTTCAACCTCAGCTTCGGAAAGACCAGGCTCAGGCAGCAATTCGTCGCTAAGTGACGTTTCATCGTTCTCAACTGGTGTAGCGACGGGTGCCGCGACCGGCACAACTGGCGGCTCAGCAATCGGCTTAACCTCGACAGGTTTCTCCTCAGGCACCACTTCGGCCTTTGGCACCTCTGGTTCTGAGCGAAGGCGTAACGGGGTCCGCGGCTTCTCTGGCTCCGCCGAATCAGAAGGTTCGCTCTGCTCAACCGCCTCCGGCTCAGCCACTTCTGGCTCAGGCTCCGCAATGATTGGCTTTGTCAGCTCCAGCGGTGGTTCTTCATCCACTGCGGGCACCGGTGTTGGATCTTTCGGATTAACACGCAAGCTGGCACCCAACTCTAACGGGGGCATCTCAGTGATCGGCTGCTTGGGAGTCTCCGGTTCGGGATCAGCTTTCGATTCACTTGCAGCGGTAGAGATAAAACTCTGAAATGATTGAGGTTCTGCCTCTCGCTTCATCTCGCCGGTAAGGGTCAAAACACCATCGCCGTTTTCACGTTCATGAACCCGGCGTGTTGCCTCCACATCGCGACGTGACTTTTCTTCGTCAGTCACAATTCGACGAATCGATGCCAAAATCTCTGACATAGAGCGGTCGTCGGTTTGATCCTTATCTGACATGTTCGGCCTCGTCCCCTTCGAATCCGCTCGTTTCGCCCTTAAGGCTCATGCGAGGTTCGCCACTCCGTCAGTTCATCTTGCTTAAACCCATAGGCTTTGTCACTGACTTCGTTAAAATGCGTTACGGGATTGTACAACCCGACATCCAAGTTCAAATCACGAGCAGTTAAGCGACCAATCGTGGCTAAAAGAGCGTAACCAGCAACATATTCATCACGCAGTGCTGTCACCAAATCTGTTCGCGCATCCAGTAATTCTTGCTCTGCATCAAGAACATCAATCGTTGTCCGTGCGCCAAGGTTTGCTTCTTCCTTAACACCATCAAAGGCCAACCGAGCCGCGCTAACCTGCTGTCGACCAGCCCGAATTGCTACGCGGGCAACTTGAAGATCGCTCCATGAGTTTTCCACATCTTGCTGAATCGTCCGCGCTGAATCGTGAATTTCAGCCATCCGCTGGCTTTGAACTTCACGCGTTCGGCGAATTTCCGCATATTCTGCGCCGCCTTGGTACAGAGGGATAGTTGCTTGAACCTGCAAAACAGCAGTGCTTGAACCTGCAGAAATGCCACCGGTATCCAACGCATAGTTCCCTGTTGCAGTGACTGCCAAAGTCGGCAGCAATGCACCAAGTGCTGTTTTGATGTCGCTACGTGAGGCAGCTTCGTTAAACTGAGCCGTCTGCAAATCAGGGTGATTACCCAACGCCTCATCAACCGCTTCCTGACTGGATTGTGGCAGTGGCGGTAAAACGGGCGGATCCTCCAACACTCCGGGCAATACGCCAACAACCCGGCGATACGCCTGAACCGCGCGAGCCAACTGCCCTTCCTGAGCCGCCAATGCGGCCTGAGCCTGTGCCAAGCGAGCGGCCGCTTGGCTAACATCAGTTTTAGTCACCTCACCAACCGCAAAACGGTCTTTGGCTGCGCGCAACTGTTCACGGATCAGTCTGACATTATTCTGCGCCAACGTGACAAACTGCTGGTCACGCCGCAAATCCATATAGGCCGTGACCACGCCCAATAACACATTCTGTTCTGTGCTGATCAACTGTGCACGTCCGCTATGAACCGTCGAAATCGCGCTATCTACCGTATTTGATGTCCGCCCACCGTCATAGAAAACTTGCTGATAGACTAGATTGGCAGAGCGAGGTGCCGTTTCCGCTGTTGGGATTGGCCCCCCTAGATTTGTGCGATTTAGCGCAGCGGTAACCTGCGCCGTTACATTGGGCCGCAATCCGGCCTTTGCCGCTGGAATAGCTTCATCCGTAGCGCGCAGCGCCGCGCGCGCAATCTGTAGCGTCGGGTTGGTTTCATATGCCGCTGCAAAAGCCCCCGCGAGGGTGTCAGCCCGCGCAAAACCAGAAAAGGCGAATGCTGCAACCGCGCATCCAATTGCCACTTTAGCTGAACTTTTCCGCATAACCACAACACCTCAAAGGTTTTTCCGCGCTCACCCTATATCCTTTCGGTCACAAGGCAACCACTTTCGCAATCACAAAGCGAATGCTTTTTCCGCTTTAAATGCCGGGTCAACAGGCACAGTCGCATCAAACAAGCGACGCGCAGCAAACTGATCCCCATTACGGATATAGGCCGTTGCACGTCCGTTAGCACCATTCATGACCACAGCAACCAACCGGCCGCCATCCTTTAGCTGCGCCAGCAATGCCTTCGGTGCCTCTTCAATCCCGCAATTAATGAAAATTGCATCAAAGGGCCCATGCTCGGCGTCACCAGCAGCAGCTTCACCATGTTTAACGAGCGCATTGTCAACTTCCAGCGCAGACAAGGTATCGCTGGCGGTTGCCGCTAAAGCCTCGTCAGGTTCAACAGCAATAACCGCCGCCGACATACGGGCGATCACAGCGGTCGAATAGCCCAGGCCCGGTGCCACATCTAACACCAGGTCCTCTGGCCCAATACGCGCACCATCCAGCAGTTTTGCAAACACACGTGGGTCAAGCATTGCCCGACCCTGAGAAACCTGCGCAGGCGCGTCGGCATAGGCCACTGCTTTGCTGGCTGGCGCGACAAAGCGCTCTCTAGGGGCCCATAGCATCGCTTCGATGATGGGAAAGCTTGTTACGTCCGAAGGGCGGACCTGGCGGTCCACCATTGCGGTTCTCGCCGTGGCGAAATCAGTCATCTGGCGTCATCCGAGTTGAACAGGGTTATGCGGTTTTTGCCACACACGGGCGTTCGCTGCAATCCCGCTACACCCAAGATGCTCTTTCGCTTCATTCCCTTCAAAATGATACGATTCAGGCTATGGACGCGCCCGCCAACGGTTGTTATACGGGCCGCGCTTTGACATGGCGACGTGGCGGAGTGGTTACGCAGCGGATTGCAAATCCGTGTACACCGGTTCGATTCCGGTCGTCGCCTCCAAGCAATATCAAAGGGTTAGCGTTAAATCACTAACCCTTTGTTCGTTTTTAGTCTCTTTTGTGGCTGGCGTCGGGATGGTTCTCTTTGTTCACTCTTGCGAACATGATTCCGCCCAACATGAAATAGGAAACAGGGTATTTCTGATTCACCCCCGAATTCTATCGCCTTCTCCTTGATTCTCGGCATTTAACTCTTTGTTTCCGTTAAGGGCGTTTTCGCTATCTCTTTGGACAATTTGAATAACATTAGAAGTAACATAATCCCCTCTGCACCAAACATGACGCTAAGCCCCTCTAATCGTTCGTGGCCTTCCATTTTGAGGAGATTTAGTTTGGGATGTCCTGCAATGCTTAGACATCACGAGTGTTTCATCTGGACCTGCCGTGCTTTTGTTCCGCCCCGAATGCTCGGTTAAGCCGTCTTTCGTTCAAAAGCCACCGGGCTTTTCCAGCCCAGTGCTGAGTGGCGACGGCGCGGATTATAGAAGCCATTGATGTATTCGAAGATGGCCCTCTGGCGGCTGTCGCGCAGCGCCACGGCCGTGTCCAACGCCCGGATCGTCAGACTCGCTTCATGCTGTTGCTGACCATAGCCCGGCAGGCGATTTGCATAGCAAATCTGCCGAGACGGGCCCAACCAATGACGCGCCGCGTGAAACCTCCGTCTCTTTTAGTCTCTATTTATTTTGGAATGCTTCCCCACCCTCAAAGTTTACCCGACGCAGCGCTACTCAACG
>JBMYPG010000257.1:0-4164 GCA_049600095.1 Pikeienuella sp.
AGGGCGGCAAGCCCAAGCCCGTTGGCCTGATGGTTAGAAATGGGCAGATCATCAACCGAGAATACGTCCGCTTTGATGGTGTGCTAACGATTGATGTGCGGAACCGTGCCCAGATCCAATACCGCCGTGCTGTTAGTTTTGGCGGCGGCCTGTTTGATCTGAATGACGGTGGGGAACGTCGGGCGTTCCTCAATACTGCCGCCCGTGAGAACGCGAGCATTATCCAAAGCCATCTTTTGATTCTGAATGGTGAAGTTGATGTTGCCCAGCTTGCCAGCGCGCCTAGGTTTCGGCGGCGTATCATGTTCCAGACCGCAGAGGGCCATACCGGCGTGTTTGACAGCAGCCCGCGCTCGTTAACTCTATACGAAGCTGCTGTGGAAGTTGCAGAGACCTTTGCGCCGGAGATGGCATTGAATCTCGATATGGGGTCGTATGATTTTTGCCGAAGGGGCAGTCAGCTTTGTGGCTATCTGTCTGTTAGTGACGCGGCCAAGCTATCCAATATCATCAGGCTATCTAAAGTCGATTAAGTCTGAGCCAATGCATTGAGATTAGATTCAGGCACAAAACAAGCGCCGCATGAAATCATTCATGCGGCGCTTGTTTTCTTATAAGATCGCACCTTGCGGCGCAGATCTTAGCCCTGGCGCGCTTTAAAGCGGCGCTGGGTCTTATTAATAACGTATACGCGGCCTTTACGGCGCACTACACGGCAATCGCGATGACGCTGTTTCAGCGAGCGAAGCGAGTTCTTGACTTTCATAGTCTCTCTCCTCAGCCCTTGCAGGCAATGGTTTCGTTCCAAGCCCGGTCAGGCTGATAATGGTGGGCACGACTGGGATTGAACCAGTGACCCCCTCGATGTCAACGAGGTGCTCTCCCGCTGAGCTACGCGCCCATTAGGCCAGAACCGGAACTGACACTTCCGCGCCAGTGCGCGCGGATAGACCATAGGAATCGGGATCGGTCAAGAGGCGGACAGTCGGATTCAAACCAAAATTCCCTAACTGGCGTACTCATTTTCAGTGCGACCGAGTTTATACTCTAAATGCGGTTTTCCACCGTCTAAAACTACCGAAACATCAGGTAAATTCCAAACGGACGCGATCAGAAACAGGCGCTGGTCTGGTTGCAGGGTATTGTTTTTGAATAAACGCCCCAACCGTGTTCTTTCGCATTGCTAAGTTGCTGCCGTACCGTCAACTTGTGTTTATGGAAATGATTGATCCCTATAAGTTGGTAGAGCCGGAGAAGCTGATCTCACCAACTGTTTTCAGCTCTCCACATAGTGGGCGGGTATATCCGCAGGCTTTGTTGGATCGCTCACGGCTAAGCGCGCAGGCCTTGCGGGCGTCAGAGGATGCCTTTGTGGATCAGATATTTGCTGCCGCACCTGATTGGGGTGCCCCTTTGGTGGCTGCTAACTTTCCGCGCGCATATGTCGACCTGAATCGTGGGGCAGAGGAGTTGGACCCTGCGCTCATCAAGGGTGTGCGCGCGACGGGATTGAACCCGCGTATCGCGGCTGGTTTGGGGGTCGTGCCGCGCATCGTTGCTGAGGGGCGACCGATTTATAACGGTAAGCTAACTAAAGCCGAGGCTGATGAGCGGATCGCAAAATATCACCGCCCCTATCATAACATTTTGACCAACCTGATGCGCCGGGCAGCGCGAGAGTTTGGCCATGCGGTACTGATTGATTGCCACTCTATGCCGTCAGAGGCTTTGCGGGCCGTGCCGGTTAAAAACGGCCGCCGGGCCGAGATTATCGTCGGTGATCGTTTTGGTGCCTCAGCAGGGCGGCATATGACGGAGGCTGCCATCTCTGCTTTTGAGGGTGCAGGGTTTGCTGTTGCCGCGAATACGCCCTTTGCCGGAGGTTACATAACACAGCGATACGGCCGCCCTTCGCAGCAGTGGCATGCAATCCAGATTGAGATAGACCGTTCCCTGTATCTGGATGCGGAGCAGATGGTGCCGAACAAGGGTTTTGATAGCCTGTTACGATCAATCGGCGCGGTCATTCCGCAATTAGCCAACTTGGGGTTCAGTCGCAGCCTGGCCGCGGAATAGCTCGGCTAAAACGCCGCTGCGCGTTACTTGAGACTGCGGCCTTTGATAATCGCGTCAGTTCCAAATTTCTGTCTGATCTTGTCGGTCGCCCGCTCAGCATCTGCGCGAGTCTGTGCGTTTGGATCAAATAGGTCGGTGGCGACAACGCCGTCTTCGGCTATCAGATCAGCTATCCCTACACCGATCAGCCTGAATGGTCCCTTGTCGATCACCAATGGCAACATGGCGCGGGCGGTTTGAAAAATTGCATCGGCCAATTGTGTTGGGGCCGAAAGTGCCGTTTGCCGCGAGGCCTGTTTGAAGGATGAGGATTTTAGTTTCAGCGTAACGGTTCGCCCCGAAATTTCCTTTGCTTTGGCTCTGTCAGAGACTCGCACAGCCAGACGCCACAAATGTGCCTCCAGCAGTTCCTTATCCGCAATGTCCTGATTGAAGGTGGTTTCTGCCGAAACGCTTTTCATTGCACTTTCAGAGCTGATTTGACGTAGATCGCGGCCCATTGACAGTTCTGACAGACGTTTACCCATCGAACCGTAGCGGGCCATTAGTTGATCGACTGGAACGGCCCTTAGATCGCCGATTTTACGCAGGCCATCCGAATGTAGCTTTGCCTTCAGTGATGCACCAACGCCCCAGATGAGGGATACCGGTTGATCCGCGAGGAAGTCCAAAGTTTCTGCCTGCCCGATAATGGAAAAGCCGCGCGGTTTATCCAAATCGGATGCGACCTTGGCCAGAAACTTATTGTGGCTCAGCCCGACCGAGGTGGAAACACCAACTTCACCTTGGATACGTTTGACCAACCTAGCCATGACCAATGCGGGAATCGCCTTGTGCAGACGTTCAGTGCCACGCAAGTCCATGAACGCCTCATCCAATGATAGGGGTTCGACGATTGGCGTCACCTCCTTCATCAACGCCCTGATTTCTTTGCTGGCGGCAACATATGCCTCCATCCTCGGGCGAATAACGACGGCTTCAGGGCAGGCCTCCAGTGCCTTAAACATCGGCATGGCAGACCGGACACCTTGGATGCGTGCAATGTAACAGGCAGTGGAGACAACACCCCGGTGCCCCCCGCCGATGATCACCGGTTTATCGGCCAAACTAGGGTCATCGCGTTTTTCAACAGCGGCATAAAAACAGTCGCAATCAAGATGCGCAACGCCCAGCGTCGTCAGCTCCGCATGCCGTAAAATGCGCGGAGAGGAACATGCCGGGCAGCGCCGTGCATCACTAACTATTTCTAGGCAATCTCGGCAAAAACCGTACATGGCAACTGTTGATTTAACGGGAATATCCAGCCGACATTCTGCGCCAATGAGGTGCAAAACTCAATGCAGCCAAACCCCAAATCAACTGGCGAATCGCAGCTCCATAATCTTTGCGCTTCTCGGCATATGGCGGTTAACGACTGACAGCAGGTGACTGATTGAGACAGGTTTGGTCAAATAGTCCGCGCAACCAGCCTCCATTGCCTCAGTTTTGTCGGCGGTTAGTGTATTGGCCGTTACGGCGATAATTGGGGTTTGGTCGGTGCGAAAATCGCCCTTTATCATCCGGGTTGCAGTGATGCCCGAACCAGCGCCTAGGCGAATATCCATGATGATCAAATCCGGTTTGTTCGCATGTGCTGCGTTAATGGCTGATGTGCAGTTATCCACGACAATTGTTGAATGACCTGCCGCAGTTAAGACATCATCAAAAAGGCGCTGGTTCAACTTATCATCCTCAACGATCAAGACGGTTTTTGCGTTCTGCGCGTTCAATGTCATCCTAGCGGCCCTTATTGATTTGTGCCCGATCACCCTTGCAGTTCTTACTTAAACCCTGACAAGTTAAGGAAAAGTTTTCGAAAAACAGGAATATGGGATTCGTCGTGACACCAGATGCCGCTGAAAAGATCGCCCTAGAGGCGTTGTTGTGGATTGCAGCAGATGAGGATCTGTCCGGCGGCCTATTGTCGATGAGTGGTGCTGCTGCCGGTGATTTGCGAGGATTGCAGCGTATCTATGATCAGCCGGTAAAATCAGGCAGCAATAAACTATTTGGTGCTGGGACTTGGAAAGAAGGTAGCTATCACCTTAT
>JBMYPG010000258.1:0-4116 GCA_049600095.1 Pikeienuella sp.
TGACCGGGTCAATGGTGGCAACGGTGATGACACAATTTCTGGAGGAGGTGGAGACGACTCACTCAGCGGTGGCCGTGGCGAAGACGTGCTGGATGGTGGGGCAGGCGATGACAGCGTGCGCGCAGGCTCAGGTAATGATTCAGTATCCGGCGGCGAAGGGCAAGATACGCTGAGCGGCGGGCGTGGGGATGACGAAATCTCTGGCGGAACAGGCGATGATTCACTGAGTGGCGGTCGTGGCGAGGACTTTATTGATGGCGGTGCAGGCGATGATAGCGTACGTGCGGGGTCAGGCGCAGATTCCGTCACTGGCGGTGATGGCCAGGATACGATCTATGGCGGGCGAGGGTCGGACCAGATCGATGGCGGCGACGGTGATGACAGATTGTCCGGCCAATCCGGCAATGACGTGATTACCGGTGGTTCAGGCAACGACATTATCTCTGGTGGACGGGGGTCGGATACTCTGTTTGGTGGTGCGGGTGATGACGTATTGTTCGGTCAGGGTGGCAATGATTTTCTGTCCGGTGGACTTGGCGATGATACGCTGACAGGCGGGCGAGGGACTGACGTCTTTACCTTTGATGATGGTGATGGTGCCGATACGATTCAGCGCTTTGATGTCTCGCGCAGCGGGCGCAGATCGTTCATTGCTGGCGACGAAGTTCGTATCGGGGTAGAGGGTATCGACGATTTCGATGCGTTGGCTGCGGCGGCACAAGAGGTCGACGGCGGCGTATTGTTCGACTTCGGTGCTGGTGACAGCCTGTTCCTCGCCAATACGCAATTGGCCGCGCTTGATCGCGATCAGTTTACGTTCTTTTAGGAGCTTTCATGGCTGGTCCTGATCCGATTGACCCCGGTCAAACTGCCGCAGAACAAATGCCGGTGGCGTCTGCTGCGCGCGGATTGCGAGGGTCTTTGCTGTTGGTCGCGATGTTTAGCGCATTGGTGAACATCCTGATGTTGACCGGTCCGATGTTCATGATGCAGCTTTATGATCGGGTGCTTTCCTCGGGCTCTGTCGCCACACTTCAGGGCCTTTTTCTGATTGTCGTGCTTTTGTACGGATTTATGGCCGTCTATGATTTCTTGCGTACCCGGTTACTTTCGCGCGCCGGATATCGGCTTGATCAGGATTTGGGTGAGATATGTCTGTCCCGCTGGGTTCGGTCCGGTGTCGATCAATCCAAAACGCTCGCTCGACCTGTATGACCTATCAATCGTTCGCGGATTTTTGGCCAGCCCAGCCATGGCCGCGCTGTTCGATTTACCATGGATTCCGTTCTATCTGTTGATCGTGTTTCTGATCCACCCATGGCTTGGCATTCTTGCGCTCGCGGGTGCCGGGGTTGTAACGGCTTTGGCATTGGCCAATCAGGCGATGACGAAAAAACCGCTAAAGCGCGCAATGGGGATGGATGGGGCCGAAAGCTTTTTTGTTGAGCAAAGCCGACAAACCGCAGAGGCATTGGCCCCGCTTGGCATGATTGGTGCGATCAGTGCGCGTTGGCGGCGGATGCATGACGCTGGTCTGGTGGAACATCAATCAGGCGGTGACCGTAGCGAAGGGTTCACGGCCTCCTCCAAGGCGTTTCGGATGTTGTTGCAGTCAACATTATTGGCGCTGGGTGGATATTTGGCGTTGTCGCAGGAAATTTCGGCAGGAATGATCGTCGGCGCGTCAATCATAGCAGGCCGTGCGCTTGCGCCGGTGGATCAGGTCATCGGCCAATGGCGAAATCTGGTGCGCGCACGAGAAGCATGGTTGCGCCTGAAGCAAACATTGGATGGGGTCGGGTTTGCGGAAACCAAAATTGAACTGCCGACGCCAGAAGGCCGGATCGTGCTGCGGGGCGTTACGAAGTACCCTCCTGATGCGCCCACCGGGCAGGATGTAAAACCAATACTGGACGGAGTGAGTTTCAGCTTGGAGCCGGGGGAAGGATTGGGTGTGATTGGTCCGTCAGCCTCCGGTAAGTCCACTCTGGCCCGTATTTTGGTTGGTGCGTGGCATCCCGAAGCGGGTGAGTGTCGCCTAGATGGCGCGACAGCCGACCAATGGGCCGGTGACGACCTGGGGCGTCATTTGGGGTATCTGCCGCAGCAGCTACAACTATTGGCCGGATCAGTTCGCGATAATATTGCGCGTTTTCAGGATGATGTCCCCGACGAAGACGTCATCACAGCGGCCACACGCGCTGGTGTACATGATTTGATCCTGAAACTACCGAACGGTTATGCGACGGAAATTGGTTATGGCCGTTCGGCGTTGTCGGGCGGGCAAGTACAGCGTATTGGCCTTGCCCGTGCCCTGTTCCGAGAGCCAAAGTTGATTGTACTGGATGAACCAAACGCACATTTGGACGCTGCTGGGGATGAGGCGCTGGCACAGGCGATCAGGTCGATGAGAGAGCTGGGTTCCACGGTTGTCGTTATGGCACACCGACCCAGCGCGCTAGCGGCTGTGAACAAAGCGCTGGTGTTGCAAGAGGGTCGTGTCGCCGAGTTCGGCGACAAGGAACAGGTTATGCGTAAATTTACCCGCCCTGCGGCAGTGAGCAAAGGTAGGCGCATTGAACAAGCCGGATAGCAAACTCCCAAAAACAGAACTAACAGGCGTTGGCCGTTTGGCGGCGATCGCGGTTGTCGGTTTGTTGATCGTGGCAGTGTCTTGGGCCAGCCTAACCCGAATAAAGGGTGCCGTCATTGCCTCTGGTGCCATCGCGGTGGTTGGTAAACCTAAATCGGTTCAGCATCTTGATGGCGGGGTGGTAGAGGCTATTTTAACTGCCGACGGCGAAAAAGTGGCCGAAGGTCAAAGCCTTATCCGGCTTGATGGTACCTTGCTCAGTGCCAATCTGGAGATTTATCGCAACCGGCTAGCAGTTGCGCAGGCCCGTAAAGCACGATTGACAGCTGAACGGGAAGGTGCTGATACGATAACATTCGGTATTGTGGGGTCTTTGGTAAAAGGGGTCGACATTGAAGTCCGCCGTGCCGGTCAGCAGGAAGTATTCGAAACCCGTGCGGCAGTTCGTGCAGGGCGAAGGGCGCAACTTGATGAAAAGATCAATCAATTCGGCAATCAGGTGCTTGGCGTAGAGGCGTTGACCCAGTCCAAGAAAGACCAATTGACGTTTCTTGAGATTGAATTGAATGCCGTTAAGTCGCTAGAGGAAAAGGGGCTGGCGAGGGCACCACAATTGCTGTCGCTTCAACGTAGCGCTGCGGACCTGCTTGGGCAGATTGCAGAGCATCAGTCAGAGCTTGCCCGAATATCAAATTCGATACGGGACACCGAACTGGAAATCCTTCAGGGTGAAAACCAGTTCCGCGAGGAAACCGTATCGGAATTAACCGAAACAACTGCAACGATTGAAGAGCTAACGCAGCAAATCCTTTCTACCGAGAAACAACTTGAGCGGATTGATATCAAATCGCCAGTCGGCGGCGTCGTCCATGAATTACAGGTAACCACAATTGGCGGCGTTGTGGCACCGGGAGCAACGGTTGTTCAGATCATTCCGCTGGATCGCGGTTATGAGATAGAAGCCCGGGTCGATCCGGTAGCCATTGACCAGTTGTTTATCGGACAGCAGGCTAATCTACGTTTTGTTGCGCTCAACCAACGCACCACGCCAGAGCTGCTCGGCCAAATCACAGCAGTCTCGCCCGATATCGTCTATGAAGAAGCAACAGGGCTTTCCTATTACCGGGCCCGTATTGAAATTGATAAGGCAGAGCGCAGCCGGCTGGGCGATATTGACCTCATCCCCGGTATGCCAGTTGAGGCTTTCGTTCAAACGGATGACAGAACAGTCATGAGCTATCTTTTGCGTCCATTGGCTGATCAACTGGGGCGCGCATTTCGCGAAGAATAGCAGAAATCCGCTTGTACCGGCGCACTAGTTGCTAGCTAAGCATCATAGGATACGCAAAAAGGTCACTCTCTTTAGACGAATAATGCTTGCGTGTCGCCCGTTTGATGTCCTTGACGATCTTCTCGCCAGGGCTCTTGGTTGTCTGTCTCATCGTCCACTCTTCAGTGGTTACGATGAGTGACCTGAGACCCAAGTCTGCCCCAGCCATTGGGAGAATCCGCGTTTAATTTCT
>JBMYPG010000259.1:0-4108 GCA_049600095.1 Pikeienuella sp.
GGGCCGGCTGCCCCACCAGGCGGATATGCCTTCTGGGAGCGTGCCGCACCAGGCCCGCTCGGCCCAGTAATGAGTGAGCCGCGCCGGGGCCTCAACCTCCGGCTCCTTCGGCTCTTCCGGCATCAGCTCCTCAACCGGCGCCTCAACCACCTCGGGCTCAACTTCAACCACTGGCGCGGGCTCTGGCTCCGGTGCCGACGTTTCAACAACCGGCGCAGAAGTTACTTGCGGGGCAGTCAATGTCGGCGTTTCCACCGCAGAAACCGGCGTATCCAACGGCTCTTGCGGCGCCACGATCAGAATATCATCTTCTGGCGCAGGCGGCGCTGCCATCTGCTCGCCTACTTCAGCAATGGCAGCCCGCACCGGCTCATCCACCAATGGCTGAACATCTTCACCCTGTTGCGGCGCGTCCGGCTCCGCCGCCACATGCGTCCGGCTCGGCGCGGCATCTTCCTCCGCAACTTTCACATCCGCCCGCTCGCCCGTTTCATCAGGCGCAGCCAGCGCAGATGGCTGATCAGGGTTAAACTCGGGCGAGGCTGACAAAGCTGCCTCAAACTCCGTCCCCGTCATCAAATCGACTTCAGAAATTTCCAGCGGAATCGAATCGGCGTCATCGTTGAACAACTCACCACCGACGATCAAAGCCGTGATAAACACAAAATGGGCGATGCCCGAGGAGGCCGCGCCCAGTTTCACCGCTCAGCGCTCCTCTGCCGGTTCATCAACCGGTGGCGTGTTTGGCTGGCCACCAACACTATCAGTAACTAACGCAATGGACCGAAAGCCAGAGGCATTGAGCAGCCCCATAACCTCGGCCACCCGGCCATAATCCAGCGCCGCATCCGCTCGCAGATAAACCCGGTCGCCATCCCGTTCCACCGCAATCGCCGGCAGCTTGGCAGTCAGGGCCTGAATACTTGTCGGCTCTTTTTGTAAATATATCGTCCCGTCCGCAGCAATATTAATCGTCAACGGTGCTTCACGTTCTACCGGCAACGAATTGGCTTTTGTTTCTGGCAAGTTCAACGGCACACCAACGGTCAGCAAAGGTGCCGCAACCATAAAAATGATCAACAGCACCAACATCACATCCACAAAGGGCGTGACATTGATCTCGGACATCGGCGCAGACTTACGCCGCCGCCCCTTGTTCCGCTTACCACCAGATGACAGCGAAACGCCCATCAGCCTTCTTTCCGCTCTATCTGACGAGAAAGGATCACATTGAACTCATCAGCAAAGCTCTCAAGCGAGCCACCGATACGGTCTGCATCACCATTCAGCTTGTTGAAAAAGATAACCGCAGGAATAGCGGCCAACAGCCCCAGCGCCGTAGCAACCAGCGCCTCAGCAATACCCGGTGCCACAGTGGCTAGGTTTGTATTCTGCTGAATGGCGATTTCCTCAAAGGCATTCTTAATGCCCCAAACCGTACCAAACAGACCAACAAATGGCGAAACCGATCCGATGGTCGCTAATGAACTAAGCCGCGACTGAACTTTCTCGTCCTCACGCGCGATGGCAACATTCAACGCCCGCTCAATCCGCTGGCTTGCACCCGCGATCATTGAACCAGACTTAGCAAATGACCGAGACCATTCGATCATACCTGCCGCAAAAACCTTTTGGATAGGAATGGTTGGCGTTTTACCAACCCGCTCAAACAACTGATCCAAAGGCTGTCCCGACCAGAAAGCCGTTTCAAACTCCGCCGCTTGCGCCCGCAATTTGCGATAACCAATCATTTTTTCGATGATAATCGCCCAAGACCAGAACGACGCAAAGACCAGCATCAGCATAACGATCTTAACGACGATTGTCGCACGCATGAACAATGCGAGGACTGAAAAATCCAACTCGGTCGCAACCGCTCCCGCCGCTGCCAACGCTTCAGTTTCCATTGCTCGCCTCTTTTCGCCGGGCTGTTAGCCGCCCGATCCTAGTTTTACACATATGCGCAATAATTGCGTCGAAATCTTGGTGATAAATCGTGATTCCTGATGGTTTCGTCAATGGGGCGTAACGCGCAAATGCGTTTCCAGTTTATCATTAAGCACTAAATCATCAGAATTCGCCCACTCTTGGGGTAATTTCTGAAACAATGTTAGCTAGAAACGCTCTAACCACCTGTTACGCCAACATTACATAGATGTAAGCGCTTTGATCGCCTCCTCAGGCATCCGAACCGGCCGTCCAGCTTCACTCATGCAGGCAAACTGAACCTCAGATGAAAACAACAGCTCATCGTCACGCCAGACCTCTTGCAACAAGGTCGCACTCGCCCGCTTTAATTCTTTCATCTCAGTTATGACTTCCAGCACATCCTCATAACGCGCGGGCGATTTGTAATCAGCCACCAACCGCGTGACCACAAATACAAACCCTTCATCACGCATGGCCCGCTGATCTACACCAGCCTCACGCAACGCATCCGACCGCGCCCGTTCGATGAACTTCAGGTAATTGGCATAATAAACCACACCAGCCATATCCGTGTCTTCGTAATAGACCCGAAATTTGGCAAAATGGCTCATTCTTCATCACTCTCATCATCATATTCATCTGGGTCAGTGCTCACCCCAATCCGCGCCGCCAAACGCAGCGCCAATGATGGGTCTTTTGATCCTGCCGGGATTGTCGGGTCATAAGCCGCAGCCAACAACCGGCCATGCCATGGGCTGACCACGGCGCGGGCAATATCCTCATCATCATCTTCGAATTTGGCGAGGATCACTGGGCGATCCTGCATCACCCCGCCCTCATCATAGACCAACATCGCCAAAGCAGCTTCAGTCAGCGCAATGTAATCAACCGGCGCTTCCTGCATCTGCTCATCATAACGCAACATGGTGATAGAAGCGCGGATCGCCCCCTGATCATCAAAGGCAAAAACCCGATATCGATTGGCCCCAGCCTTATTCAACCGCTCAATCAACAAGGGCAGATCAGGAATAAAATTCGGCAGGTTCGGAGCTTGCGCCGCATGCGCCCAATCTCCCATGATATAAACCATCATGTTGGCACCCATCTCTGGGTCAATCTCGTCCAATTTGGCACCAGCCAATTCAACGACAGCACCAATTGCCTCTTCAAACAACTGTGTGCCCTTATCGTCCAACCCAACGACCACAGGGCAAATCGGCCCGCCCCAGCGTGCAAATTTAAAGGCATCACCACCGAACAGGGCTTGGATACGTGCTACATCATCAGACATGAGGACTCCTGCAATTCTGTCAGCCGGGTGGTACCCTACACCGCTATAAGGGGCAAGCGGCGGCCCCCTTTGGCGGCAATTTTCTGTCATTGCCGCCAATACTATGTAACCGTGTTCATCAGATTGCTAAGGCTACCTGTCAAAGAGGACCCAATGAACGAACTCACTTTGATCGAAGGACACAAGGCAATCGACCCTCCCGCGGGCGTCCCCATCTGGCAGATTGATCCCTATGATCCTGATGTGTTGATCGACGCCCCGGCATTCTTTCGCGAGCTACACGACAAGGGCGATTTCGCCTATCTCTCCAAATACAGCATGCTGATTTGCGGCGGCTACGAAGTCACCCGCGAAGTATTCTCTGATCACGAACGTTTCGTATCATCCCGCGGCGTGGGTGTAAGCGACTTCAAACTTCAGGAACCATGGCGCCCGCCCTCCATCGTCCTCGAAGTCGACCCACCCGCCCACAATCGCACCCGCCGCGTCATCATGCGCGCCCTATCACCAAAGGTAGTGCGCGATCTGCGCGACGCTTTTCAGGCCGATGCAGAAACCCTGATCAATACAGTTCAGAAAAAACAGGAAATCGACGCCGTAACCGATATCGCCGAAGCCTTCTCAACCAGCGTCTTTCCTCGCGCCGTCGGCATCAAATACCCAGACAGCCGCAGGTTAATCGACTACGGCGCGATGGTCTTTAACGCTCTAGGTCCTGACAATGCGCTAAGGCAAAAGATGATGGCCAAAGCGCCAGACATCGCACCATGGATAAACAATGCATGTAAGCGCGAAAACCTAACCGAAGGCGGCATTGGTGCAGCAATTCACGCTGCATCTGATCAGGGCGAAATCACCGAGGCAGAGGCAGAAATGCTCGTCCGTTCG
>JBMYPG010000260.1:0-4048 GCA_049600095.1 Pikeienuella sp.
GCGTTCCTCAAACCCATGAAACTGATCAGGCCCGATGAAATGCATTTTCCCGGACAGCGCCGCCTGATACCCGGCGACGCGCAAATAATGAGCATAGGTCGGAACCTCGGCTGAAAATTCCGCCGCATTATCATACGCCTTAACGCGCGAGCAAAGCTGCCCTGTTGCCATCGAAAACCGAGAGGGGGCGCAGAGAGGGAAATTACAATATGCGTTCTCAAAAACTACACCATCATTCGCCAGCGCGTCCAATGTAGGCGCATGGCAAATCGGATCGCCGTAAGTGCGCAAGACAGATGCGGTTAGCTGGTCGACCTGAATGAAAAGGATATTAGGCTGGTTGGTCATCTATTTATCCTTTTGGGGAAGGCTGCCGCATTACGTATTCAGTGGCACGTGATGAACAATTTTAGCAAGCAAAACTCTTGGGTAGGATTTCTGCCGCAATCCATAATTTATGACCGTCTCGTGATCTAATCTGCCCGGTGGCGTTGACTCCACGGGCTCTTGCGCCGCTTATTCTGATCAAACAAAGCGCCCAACAGAGGTTTCCATGTCAAATACAGAGTATCTCAACCGCGCCGATCTAAAAGTTGCCCGCGAACTGGCGGAGTTTATTGAAACTGAGGCCTTGCCGAATTCCGGCATTAGCGCACCCGACTTTTGGGATGGGTTTTCGCAGTTAGTCGGTGATTTCAGTCCTAAAAATGCTGAGTTGTTGGAGCAACGCGAGACGATCCAAAAGCAAGTCGATCAATGGCATCTGAACCGCCGAAACCAGCCTCATGATCATGAAGCGTATAAGGCATTCTTGTCTGAGATTGGCTACTTGCGCCCCGAAGGCGGTGCATTTTCGATTGAGACCGAAAATACAGATCCCGAATTTTCCTCTGTCGCCGGTCCGCAACTTGTCGTGCCCATCACCAACGCCCGTTATGCACTGAACGCTGCCAATGCCCGTTGGGGCAGTCTGTATGACGCATTCTATGGCACCGATGCCATGGGTACCCCTCCGAAAACCAAAGAATATGATCAGGGGCGCGGTGCCCGCGTTGTTGCCCGCGCACGTGTTTTTTTGGATCAGGCATTCCCGATCCAAGGCACCAGTCATGCCGACGCCCGGCGTTACCATATCCGGGGTGGCATACTGCTGATTGACGACAATCCTTTGTCCGCCCCCAACCAATTCGTCGGCTATCGCGGGCACACAAGGGCACCTGATGCCGTGCTGTTACGTAACAATGGCTTGCACGTTGAATTGGTATTCGACCGCACCCACCCCATCGGCAGCCGTGATCAGGCTTGTTTGGCTGACATTCGAATGGAAAGCGCTGTTTCGGCCATCATGGATTGCGAAGATTCCGTTGCATGTGTGGATGCAGAGGATAAAGTTCTCGCCTACCGCAATTGGCTGGGTCTTATGCGCGGTGATCTGGCCGAGGAGTTTGAGCGAGACGGGAAAACCATCAGCCGTCGTCTAAACCCCGATCATAACTTTATCGCACCTGATGGCGGGCAAATTTCGGTCAAAGGCCGCGCCCTGATGCTGGTACGCAATGTCGGCCACCTGATGACCAATCCCGCAATCCTAACCAGTGATGGCAAAGAGGTATTTGAAGGGTTGATGGATGCGATGATCACCACGTTGATCGCCATGCATGACCTGAAGAAAACCGAGGGGCCCCGCAATTCAGATAAGGGTTCAGTTTATGTCGTTAAACCCAAAATGCACGGGCCAGAGGAAGTCGCCTTCACCAATGAAACCTTCGCCCGTGTCGAACACATCCTTGGCCTGCCACCTTATACCGTGAAGCTAGGGATCATGGATGAGGAGCGCCGAACCAGCGTTAACCTGAAAGAATGCATTCGCGCAGCCAAACATCGCGTTGCCTTCATCAACACCGGTTTCCTCGACCGCACCGGCGATGAAATCCATACATCGATGGAGGCTGGGCCATTCAGCCGCAAAGACTTTATCAAACGCAAAGGGTGGATCACGGCTTACGAAAATCAGAATGTCGATATTGGTTTAGAGTGCGGTCTGTCTGGCCGTGCGCAAATAGGCAAAGGCATGTGGGCGGCACCTGATTTGATGGGTGGGATGTTGGAAGCAAAGATTGAGCACCCGAAATCAGGTGCAAACTGCGCTTGGGTCCCTTCTCCTACTGCCGCAACGCTCCATGCGCTCCATTATCATCAGGTTGATGTGTTCAAAGTGCAGGCAGGCCTCGCCAATGGTGGGCGGCGTGCTTACGTCGATGCCGTTTTAGATATTCCAGTCGCCACTTATCAGAAGTGGAGCAAGGACCAGATAAAGCGCGAAATAGAGAATAACGCACAAGGCATTCTCGGCTATGTCGTTCGCTGGGTTGATCAGGGCGTCGGGTGCTCAAAAGTACCGGATATTAACGATGTCGGGTTGATGGAAGATCGCGCAACCTGTCGTATCTCAGCCCAACACATCGCCAATTGGTTACATCATGGCGTGGTAAGCGAGGCGGAGGTTGTACAGGCCATGCAGAAAATGGCCGGGGTCGTTGATCGACAGAATGCAAACGATCCGTTGTATCAGTCCATGGCCCCCGGTTTCACTAGCATCGCATTCCAAGCTGCTTGTGAATTGGTGCTGGATGGGGCGGCGCAACCATCGGGTTATACCGAGCCTGTGCTGCACCGCAGACGATTAGAGAAAAAGGCTGAGGCATTGGCAATCGATTAGCGTTGTTTGAAAGCCGAGTGACGCTCGCCAACGGACATCAGAATTACGGATAGGACGAACATGAGTTTTCAATCAATTCACACGGCTGATGACGCCCGACGAATTGCCCGGCGTAAGCTGCCGCGTTTGGTGTTTGACTATATAGATGGTGCGGCGGGCACCGAAAGCGGTGCGGCACGCAACAGACGAGCCCTGACGGATGTGGAGCTACAGCCGCGCGCCCTTCGGCATGTTGTTGAACGCAGCCTGAAGACTAAGCTCTTATCCTCTGAATGGTCTGCACCCTTTGGTGTGGCCCCTATGGGCATGTGCGGCCTGTCCCATCCCAAAGCCGACCAGCTACTGGCAGAAGCATGTGTCGAACGTGGCCTTCCTATCGGCCTTTCCACTGCGGCCTCTATGTCGATTGAGGATATGGCACGCCACGCAGGCTCAAACGCTTGGTTTCAACTTTATGCGAACCCATCAGTCGACCAAACAAACGCGTTGGTCGGCAGGGCAGAAAAAGCCGGCTACAAAACCTTGATTTTGACTGTTGACGTACCAGAGGTAGCCCAACGTGCGAAAGACATACGAAATGGCTTCAAAATGCCGTTTCGCATTGGCCCAAAGCAATTCCTGGACTTCGCCACCCACCCCACCTGGTCATTGTCCATGCTAGCAAATGGCGCGCCACGGCCAGAGAATTTCTATACTAACGGCAATGATGGGTTTGACCGCCATGGCAGCCGCGCATGGGCGGATTGGGATTACTTCGCACGCCTGCGTGAAGAATGGAAAGGCGAGTTGATCGTCAAAGGCGTCACCTCAACCGAAGATGCAAAACGAATGCAAGCAGAGGGCGCAGACGGCATCTGGGTATCAAACCACGGTGGGCGCCAACTCGACAGTGCGCCAGCAGCTATAACCACCCTGCCCCATATCCGAACAGCAGTTGGCCCTGATTTCCCAGTTCTTTTCGACAGCGGCGTCCGTAATGGAGAGGACGTGGTCAGCGCGCTCGCTATGGGGGCCAATTTCGTCATGCTCGGTAGACCGCTATTATTCGCCATGGCAGCGGGAGGGCGACAGGCGCTTGGTAATGTTCTCGACACCATTACGTCAGAAGTCAGTACAACGATGGCACAAATCGGCGTCAGTAAAGTTGAAGAGATTGATCGCAATTGTTTGACCTCAGCTTTGAAGCGCTTGGCATAAGTGTCCAAGCACCCCAACCTCATCAACCACCTAAAAACCAACACCCACAACCATTTACCCGACAACAATAAAACGCCACAAGGGTGGTTCATTCTAACACCACGACGCCTTGACTGGGACTCGTTGAGCGAG
>JBMYPG010000261.1:0-4041 GCA_049600095.1 Pikeienuella sp.
TCAGCCTCTAACAGCGCATTGCGCGCTGTGCGGTATTCGTCACTCTCACCCGGAATGCGCATAAAAAAACCTCCCCAACCAACTGTGCAAGTTAATCAGGGAGGCGTTTGTTCAAACCGTCAAGGGTTTATGCGTCGTCGCCGCCCGGGCGTGTTGCAACAATCTCATCGACCAGACCCCAATCTTTAGCCTGCTCAGCGGTCATAAAGTTATCGCGGTCCAATGCACCTTCAACTTCTTCCAGCTTCCGACCACAGTGATGAACATAGATTTTGTTCAAGCGATCTTTCAGCTCCAGAATCTCTTTCGCATGCAGCGCAATGTCAGATGCCTGCCCACGGAAACCACCGGATGGCTGATGCACCATGATCCGGCTGTTTGGCAGTGAATACCGCATACCAGCTTCACCAGCCGCCAACAGCAACGACCCCATGGATGCTGCCTGACCAATACATACAGTCGAAACCTTCGGCTTGATGTACTGCATCGTGTCATAGATCGACAGGCCAGAGGTCACGACACCGCCGGGGCTGTTGATATACATCGAAATCTCTTTCGATGGGTTTTCAGCCTCAAGGAATAACAACTGAGCAACAATCACAGTCGCCATCTGATCTTCAACCTGACCGGAGACAAAAATGATACGCTCTTTCAACAGCCGAGAGAAAATATCGTAGCGGATAGACCCGCGCGCATTTGTTTCCTCAACCGTTGGGATGACAAAATTTGTAAACGTATCTAACGGATCGTGCATAGGTCGCGCCTTTATCAATTGATGGTCTGATCAGACCACGTGATGCTTCATAAAAGGTTTAGGCACTGACACGCCGCGCTTCAAGGTGCCGAAGCCCAGAAAACGCCATAGATATCACTGCATCCGCATACAAAGGCATCTACAGACCAAAAAGGGCATAAATGAAAACGGGCCGCAGCAACGCTACGGCCCGTTTCCAATTCTACTGTTAAAGTGCTCAGTCTTCGAGCTCTTTAATCGCTGCTTCCAGCTCATCTTTCGTTACAGACTTATCTGTCACGTCAGCCAGTTCCAGCGCATAGTCGACAACTTTGTCCTCAAACAACGGCGCGCGAAGCTGCTGCATCGCCTGCTCGTTCTGACGAACATAGTCAAAAAACGCACGCTCCTGGCCCGGATACTGCTGAGCCTGCTGGAAAATCGCGCGGTTAACTTCTTCTTCGTTAACTTCGACTTCAGCACGGCGGCCCATGTCGGCCAACAACAGGCCTAAGCCAACGCGGCGTTTAGCCAGCGCTATATGCTCTTCGGTCGCTTCCACTTTCTCGTGGTCGTGGCCTTCAACATCAGGGTTATCATCATGGAAAAGCTGATGAGCAATCTGATCAGCTTCCGCAGTGACCAATCCTTCTGGCAGGTCAAAGCTTACAGCCTCATCCAAAGCGTCCAGCAACTTGCGTTTTGTGACCTGACGGGCCGCATCGCTAAACTCTGAACCCAAGCGCTCTTTCATCTGCTCTTTCAAAGCAGCCAGATCGTCTGCGCCATATTTCTTGGCCATTTCATCATCAATCTCAGCTGCTTTTGGCTCTGCAACGTCTTTGATGGTGCATGCAAAAACTGCGTCTTTGCCAGCAAGGTTTTCAGCGCCATATTCGGCTGGGAAGGTCACATTGACCTCTTTTTCCTCGCCGGCTTTTGCGCCAACTAACTGCTCTTCAAAACCGGGGATGAACTGGTTTGAACCCAGAACCAGCGGATAATCCTCGGCTGAACCACCGTCGAATTTCTCACCATCAACTGAGCCGACGAAATCAAACGTGACCTGATCACCGTCTTTGGCTTTTGAACCCTTGCGGCGAGACTTAAAGCTTGGCGTGTTCTCAGCCAATTTGGCCAGTGCGTCGTCTACTTCAGCATCGGTGACTTCAACAACCATCCGCTCTAGTTTGATCGCAGGCAGATCAGCTTCCGGAATCTCCGGCAGGCATTCGTATTTCAGTTCAAACTGTAGATCATCACCTTCATCGAAATCTTCGTTGGTGATGTTGATCGCTGGCTGCTGCGCCGGCGTTGCACCGCTTTCAGCGAAATGGCCGCGAACAGCTTCATCAACTGATTCCTGTACAACTTCACCAAACAGGTTTTTGCCGTACATTTTTTTCAGCAGCGCTGTCGGGGCTTTACCTTTACGAAAGCCTTTAAGCTGAACACTTGAACGGGCGTCGTCCAGTTTGGCGTTCATTTTAACGGCCATATCGTCGGCAGTAACAACCACCGCAAATTCGCGCTTCAGGCCTTCGGCCAAGGTCTCAGTAACCTGCATGTCGTCCTCGTCATCCGGTTCTGGGGTTATTCTGCGTGAAGGTGCCAGCGAAGGGACTTGAACATCTACGCCTTGCGGCACGAGACCCTAAATCCAATCCAAGCCCACGACATCGTTTTAATGCAAAGATCTGGTTGCTGTTATGTGCAACAAATCGCGCAATTCAACGTGTGTCTGCACACTCCTGCAACAACCCAGTTAGGGTAGATGTAAATCTACAATGGTACGGGTGGAGGGACTTGAACCCCCACGCCTCACGGCGCTTGGACCTAAACCAAGTGCGTCTACCAATTCCGCCACACCCGCATATTGAGGGGTCGTTTAAGGCAGGTCGTGAGCGTGGTCAAGTGTAAGCGACGCGTATGAAACCAAGAACTGTCACACCCACCACCAGAACCGTCTCTAACCGCCCAATCAGACGGAAAATCGGGGCGAGAAACCACCTGACCTCAGAACGCTCGAACCCTTTAATCAAGGCAATTTCGATGATGCCAGCGTGAAACACGCCAGCAAAACCGAAGTTTATGAGCATTTAGGAGGTCAGCTAACATTCAGACCAAGTATCAATAGATATAACGAATTTGATCCGTCCAGAATCGCTCCAACCGACGCAAATCCCGGATCATCGTTTCCGCGCCGGTGCCAGTCAGCAATTCACTCCGCCCCAAAACTTCCTGATGGCGCACAAACAACCCCAGCACGACATCCCGAATTTCACGCCCTTTGGCCGTCAGGCGGATTCGCACTGACCGCCGGTCAATCTCGCAACGTTGATGATGCATGAAACCGCCATCAACTAATTTCTTAAGGTTATACGAGACATTGGACCCCTGATAATAACCACGGCTTTTCAATTCGCCCGCCGTTACTTCATTGTCCCCGATGTTATACAACAACAGTGCCTGAACACTGTTGATCTCAATCATCCCAACCCGCTCAAATTCATCCTTGATGACATCCAGCAACAACCTGTGCAGCCGTTCGATCAATGCGAGTGTCTCGACATAAGCGCCCGATGGATCAGCGCTTTCCTGTGTTAAACCTGTGACACGACCTTCAATGCTCATAGCAGCTCTCCGCTTTTTCGCTTCTGAGGGCCATGATTCAGTGAAAGAACAAATACTCGGTTAATAAGCCGCTGATCAGCGGCGAATACCGTGAAAATCTGCAATGATTTTTAGCAAGGGACGATGCGCCTCCGGCATTTCCAACGCGCCACTGACCCATTTGTACAGGTCTTGATCGTTTTCATCCAACAACTGCTCATAAGCATCCAAATCCGCAGCATTCAGCCCTGCAAGGTGCTTATCTGCGAATCCGCCAAGGATAAGGTCCATTTCCTTCATCCCCCGGCGCCAACTACGCATCAGCAGCCGTTTGATCCGGTGTTCATGAATTTCAACAGTCATCGCCTAATCCTAGTTTTCTTCCGCAACCCATAACCAGGCCGCCCCGCGCACGCCTGAACTGTCGCCATGAACATTCCGCACGATTCGGGTTTTCACCTGATCCGAAAATACATGACCTGCCATCGCATTCGGCGTGCGTTCATACAATGCGGCGATATTTGATAACCCACCGCCCAGAACAATCACCTCCGGGTCAATGATGTTCACCACTCCGGCCAATGCACGCCCCAGCCTGTCGATGTAACGGTTTATAGTCGCCACAGCATCGACATCACCAGCCCTAGCCGCCGAAGTAATATCCTGCGCACTCAAATCAACGCCAGCTACGTGCA
>JBMYPG010000262.1:0-4028 GCA_049600095.1 Pikeienuella sp.
GTCTAGGCAGGCGTCGAAGCCGAGTTCATCAACGACCCAAGCGCATTTTTCGGGGCCGCCCGCGATACCGACGGCGCGGCAACCCAATGCTTTGGCGATCTGGCCGACATAGCAGCCGACCGACCCGGCGGCGGCGGAAACGACAATTGTTTCGCCCGCCTTTGGTTGGCCGACACCGACCAGCCCGTGATAGGCGGTTTTACCAGCAATGCCGAGTAGCGAGATCATGTGGCTGAGCGGGCGATAGGCGGGGAGCTTTATCGCGCCGCGTGCTTTGATGAGGCTGTAGTCTGCCCAGCCAGCCTCTGACGCGACCATGTCGCCTACCGCAAGTTTTGGGTCGTTGGAGGCTGTGACCTGCCCGATAGAATAGGTGTGCATCACATCGCCCGCCTTTACCGCCTCTCGATAAGTGGCACCCTGCATCCACGCCCGATTGGCGGCGTCGATGGACATGAGGACATTGCGGATAACAGCCTGACCTTCTGCCGGCTCTGGCATTGGCGCATCACGGAATTGGAAATGATCAGGGGTGAGTGCGCCGGTTGGAAGTTCAGCAACTACGACTTCGCGATTCTGAGACATCGGTATCTTTCCTTATTTGTTGACAGAGGGTGGCTTCAAAAATAGTAGTTAGTCAATTCAAAAAATGAAGTTGGGTGAAAAATGAGCCGATCTGACCTTGCGAAACAGACCTGCACTGTGGCCCGTGCTGTCGAAATTGTTGGTGATCCGTGGACGTTGATGATTTTGCGGGAGATGTTTTTGGGTGGACGACGGTTTGATGATATTCAACGACAGATCAGCGTGGCACCCCATACATTATCCAGTCGTTTGAAACGATTAGAGGGTGTTGGTGTTATACGGCGTGAAGCATATTCAGAACGTCCCGTGCGGTATGAATACCGGCTGACAGAGATGGGTCGGGATTTATGGCCAGCAATTATCGCGCTGAAAAACTGGGGCGATAAGTGGTTTGATAAACCATATGAGCGCCCGATTGAGATCATTCACAAAAACTGTGGCCATTCCATTCAGCCCGGCATGGCCTGCCCGGAATGCGGCGAACCAATGGGGGCGCTGGACGCCTATCCGGCGATTTCAACCGCTTATGAACAAGAACGCGAAAAGGCGAGGAACCAGAAATGAAAACCCGCATTACTGAGTTATTTGAGATAGAGCACCCGATCATTCAGGGCGGGATGCATTATGTTGGGTTTGCCGAACTGGCCGCTGCTGTTTCGAATGCGGGCGGGTTGGGTATCATTACTGGTTTGACGCAGAAAACGCCTGCCGATCTGGCCAATGAAATCGGCAAATGCCGGGAAATGACGGATAAGCCGTTTGGTGTGAATCTGACGTTTTTGCCGACAGTGAATGCGCCTGATTACCCCGGCTATGTCCGTGCCATCATTGAAGGTGGGGTAAAGGTTGTTGAGACTGCTGGGCGGAACCCGGCGCAGGTTATGCCTTATCTGAAAGAGGCGGGGATCAAGGTTATTCATAAATGCACCTCGGTCCGCCATTCACTGAAGGCGGAATCGATTGGGTGCGATGCGGTTAGCGTCGATGGTTTTGAATGCGGTGGGCACCCAGGCGAGGATGATATTCCGAATATGATCTTGCTGCCCCGTGCAGCGGACGAATTGTCCATCCCTTTCGTAGCCTCGGGCGGGATGGCTGATGCGCGATCTTTGGTGGCGGCATTGGCCATGGGTGCCGATGGTATGAACATGGGTACGCGGTTTATCGCGACGCAAGAAGCACCTGTGCATGAGCGGGTGAAGCAGGCGATTGTCGCTGCATCGGAACTGGACACACGGCTGGTGATGCGCCCTCTGCGCAATACTGAACGTGTGCTGACCAATGATGCAGTAGAGCGGTTGTTGGTAAAAGAGCGCGAGTTGGGCGCTAACCTGAAGTTTGAAGACATTATCGAGGAAGTGGCCGGAGTCTATCCCCGTGTGATGATGGAAGGTGATATGGATGCGGGTGCTTGGTCTTGCGGAATGGTTGCGGGTTTGATCAATGATGTACCAACATGTCGTGAGTTGATCGACGGGATCATGGCCGAAAGCGATCGGCTGATCGCCGGTCGTCTTGCTGGCATGAATGCAGCCTGAGGAGCCCAATAATGTACGAAACAATTAAGTATGACCTGACCGATAGCATTGCGACGATCACCATTGACCGGCCTGAAAACGCCAATGCGTTGAATGCAAAAATGGCGGAGGAGCTGTTCGATGCCTCTGTCCGTTGTACGCATGACGGGGTGCGCGCTGTGATTGTGACTGCAAAGGGCAAGCTGTTTTGTGGGGGTGGTGATCTGGCGGAGTTTGATGAGGCCGGTGATAATCGTGCTGCGATGTTGACGCGGATGGCGACAATCCTTCATGGATCGCTAATCAGGTTTGCCCATATGGATGCGCCGGTCATCATGGCGGTGAATGGTACCGCTGGTGGTGGTGGGTTTTCCATGGCCTTGTCGGGTGACTATGTGATCGCGTCTGACCGTGCCAAGTTTATCTCGGCCTATACAGCATCTGGCCTGACGCCTGACGGATCGTCGACCTATTTTCTGGCTAAGCATGTTGGGCTGCTTCGGGCGAAGGAATTGATGTTCACCAACCGATTGCTGACGGCGGAGGAAGCGAAGGATTGGGGCATCGTGAATAAGGTTGTTCCGGGTGAGGATCTGATGGATGAGGCGCAGAAGATGGCGCGCTTCTTTGCTGATGGTCCAACGTTGGCCTTTGGCGGATTGAAAAGCCTGCTGAACACCGCCTATTCCGACAGTATGGAGTCTCAGTTGGAGCGGGAAACACGATCAATTGCTGGCATGATGGGCACTTATGATGGCCCACATGGTGTGAATGCGTTCCTGCATAAGCAGAAACCGGTGTTTAAGGGTGAATAGAATCTCAGCTGAGGGCACAAAATGACAGTTCGGCTTATTGGCCTGCCGCAGGATAACAACTCAACCTATCTGACCGGCCCGGCGACGGCGCCGCAACGGGTGAGAGAGGCGATCTGGTGCGACAGTGCCAATATGTTTACCGAGATGGGGCATGACCTCGGTGACGGTGGCCTTTGGCGTGATTGTGGGGATGTCGCGCTGAGCGGGCTTTCAGGAGAAGCGGCATTTAATGCCATCAAGTCTGAAGTTGCTGCCCAGATTGCCGATGGTGGTAAGGTGATCAGTATTGGCGGGGATCATTCTGTTGCCTATCCGGCGATCCTTGCCCATGCGGAGGCCTATGAGGGGCTGAATATCCTGCATATTGATGCGCACCCTGATCTTTATGATGATATGGAGAGCAACCATTACAGTCATGCTTCGCCCTTTGCGCGGTTGATGGAAAGTGGGCGCATTACGCGGTTGGTTCAGGTTGGCATTCGCACGCTGAATGCGCATCAGCGGGAACAGGCGGAACGGTTTGGCGTGGAAATTCACCATATGCGCGACCTGAGCGGCGTACCGAACATTGCCTTTGATGGGCCGGTTTACTTGTCATTTGATCTGGATGCGCTTGACCCAGCCTTTGCGCCGGGCGTTTCGCATTTTGAACCCGGCGGCCTTTCGACCCGCGATGTGCTGACGATCATTCAGAACTTCAGCGGCAAGCTGGTGGGGGCAGATGTAGTGGAGTTGAACCCACACCGTGACCCTTATGGGATGACGGCGATGGTTGCGGCAAAGATTGCGAAGGAACTCATCGGGCGGTTGGTTGACGATTGGTGAAGTCTTTCACGCAGGTTTGGGCCACGTTTCGTTAACCGAAATTGGTAGTTTCAATTTTATACATGCATAATCATGCACTTTCTAATTCACTGCCTAAACCATCGCCCCATGCACCAATGCCTTAAGCTCCGCTCGGTTGGCGTAGCTTGAGGAGGGGGTTAGTTGGGTTAGGAATATGCAGGTGAGGTCTTTGACCGGGTCAACCCAATAGTATGTGCTGGCCATACCACCCCAACCGAAATCGCCAATGCTGCCCGGCATTTTTGACAATGCCGGGTCCTGGATA
>JBMYPG010000263.1:0-4019 GCA_049600095.1 Pikeienuella sp.
GGGCCGCTGGTGCGCCCGATATGGATTTCATAGCCCGTGACCGGCGCACCACTGGCAATATGTGTGCCTGATACGCTGTCGGTGCGTTTGTCGGGGGACATGATGGTGTCGATGTTCAGCAGGCCAAGGCCGGTGTCAGTGCCGGGCGGGCCTTCGATCCCCTCTGGGTCCGCGATGGTGTTGCCCATCATCTGATAGCCGCCGCACAGGCCCAGAACACGCCCGCCGCGCCGCATATGGGCCTGTAGGTCGATGTCCCAGCCTTGTTGGCGCAAAAAAGCCAGGTCGCCGCGCGTGGATTTGCTGCCGGGCAGGATCACAAGGTCTGCATCGCCGGGCAAGGGGTGGCCGGGGGCGATCATTTCGACCGTTGCGCTTGGGTCCAGCTTTAGCGGGTCTAGGTCATCGAAATTGGCAATACGGCTGAGCATCGGGCAGACGATCTTGATGGCACCATCACCACCACCAGAAATGTCGAGAGCGTCCTCGGCGGGGAGTTTCGAAGCGTCAGCAAACCACGGCGCAACGCCGCAGCCCTGCCAGCCGGTGCGCTGCCTGATCAGGTCATAACCATCGTCAAACAACGTCGGGTCGCCGCGAAATTTGTTGATGATAAAGCCCTTGATGCGGTCTGCATCGGCGGTATCCAATACTGCCTGAGTGCCGATGATTTGGGCGATAACGCCGCCACGGTCGATGTCGCCGACAAGGATGACGGGGGCATCTATCGCCTCAGCAAAGCCCATATTGGCGATGTCGCCGGGGCGGAGGTTTACTTCGGCGGGGCTGCCTGCGCCTTCGATCAGCATCAAGTCAGCCTGCGCGGCGATGCGGTTGTAGCTGTCGAGCACGGAGGTCATCAGCTTTGGCTTCAAAGCCGCATACTCTCGCGCGCGGACGGTCGTCAGGCGTTTTCCCTGCACCACGACTTGAGAGCCGGTTTCGGTTTCTGGCTTTAACAACACCGGGTTCATGTCGGTGTGGGGGGCGACACCACAGGCGCGGGCCTGTAAGGCCTGTGCGCGCCCAATCTCTCCTCCATCCACCGTTACCGCTGCGTTGTTGGACATGTTTTGCGGCTTGAATGGGCGGACAGTTAAGCCGCGTCGTGCAAATGCGCGGGCGAGGCCAGCGACAATCATGGATTTGCCGACGTTTGAGCCGGCACCTTGGATCATCAGAGCGGGGGTCATGTTTTGGTATTTCCCTTGAACCAAGGAGCATATAATCGGCTTATACTTGGTTGCTTGATTGATGGCTGGTTCATGGTTTGATCTTGAATTTTGGCGCGTTTTTCGCTATATATCTATTACGAAAGGGCAAGTTAATGAGCGTAAAGACATATGATCGGTTTATGACAGTTGCGTGGGTCGTGTTTGCGATCGGCGGGATTGCTGCGATCATTGATCTATTGTTCATCTGACGGCGCTCTTTTCTGCGTAAAGAAAAATGCGCAGCCTACGATCAAACCCAAATGAAGATTGCCGATGATGGCTTGTAGCGCTGCGAATGGGCGGCTGTCTGGGCATGGTCTGAAATCGCCGTACCCTAACGTTGAGAACGTCACTGTCGAAAAATAGATAATGTCGGCGCTGTCGTTTACCTCGCAAGCTAGATTGAGGCTGATCCCGTTGAAACGGTAGATCAGGCTGAACGACAGGATCGTAAATACAATCGAAAGCACCGTATCAATGGCCAGCCGCCGTGGGTCAGGCGAAAACTGATCTGTGGACAGGAAAATGACCCCAACCACAACGAACAGAAAATAGAGAACCGACACCAGAGCAAGAAGATACGCGACAAAGGGGGAGCTAAAGCCGCGTATCTGAAAATGCTGGTCTAATATTGCCTCTATGGTCAGGACAATGATTGAGACGCCGATGAAGTAAGAGCCGAGTCGCCTGCTTTGGCTGCCATGGGTTGATCCACGTATGCTGTTTGGCAGGCGCATACCCAACTTAGAACTCGACGCCGATCTGTGCTTTGACGCCTGAGCGGAAGGGGTGCTTGATCAGTTCCATTTCGGTGACCAGATCAGCAACCTCGATCAGTTCCTCTTTGGCGTTGCGGCCTGTCAGAACGACGTGGGTCATCTCGGGTTTTTCATCGACGAGGAACTGCACAACTTCATTCACGTCAATATAGTCATAGCGAAGGGCGATGTTGATTTCGTCCAGCAGGACCATGGTATTCGCTGGATCGCGGATCAGCTCTTTGGCTTTTTCCCAAGCAGCTGCGGCCATTTCGATGTCGCGGGATTTATCCTGCGTTTCCCAAGTGAACCCTTCACCCATGGTGTGGAATGAGCAGGTGTCGGTAAATTTCGACAAGATCAAGTCACGTTCACCGGTGGACATGCCGCCCTTGATGAACTGTACCACTGCACATTTCATGTCATGAGCAATGCAGCGAAAGATCATGCCGAAAGCGGCGGAGGATTTGCCCTTGCCCTTGCCTGTGTGAACGATAATCAGGCCGCGTTTATCAGTTTTGGTCGCCATGATTTTATCACGGGCGGCTTTTTTCTTGGCCATTTTGCTGGCGTGGCGGTCAAGGTCGGCTTGGTCGGTCATGTGATGGTCCCCTGAAGTCGGAATCGTTAAGTACAGTAGACTACGGGGTGGGGCAGTGGTTCAATCGGAAAGCGCCTTCGTCACCGTCGTTACCGACACCTGATTAACTCTCTGGCCATGGCGTTACCGACAATTCGGGCCACATCGCGGTTTGGCGGGCGGCCTTTGCCTCGTGCGTTTTGAGATTGGGTAGGCGGGTGTTGGGGTGGAGGCGGAAGTTGAACACGTCGTTCAGGCCGTAAGGCGTGTAGAGTTCCAACCCCTTATCGCCCAGCCGAGCACTGATGGCGTGGGTGGTGCAGGCGAACAGGTCGATCGCCTGCCGCGTGCTGGTCAGTTGTGGATAGTCATGGCCGAAGTGGTTTTTGTACCAGAGATGCACGCGGGACTGGTTGCGAACCTCGACCGGGGGATCGGCGGGGAAATGAGGGGCGGCGCGTTTGATTTCGCGGTCCTCGGCTTCCCAACTCATATCAGGGTCGAAATACTGAATGTCGATGTCCTTGACCCCATACATGGCCGCGCGACCGGTCAGGTGGTTCCAGACCGCGCCGTAGATGGCACCTGAGACGACCCAGCCATCAGGGAGGTTGAGGGTGCGGAGGGTGTGGAGCGCGGCCATGAGTTCGGGTGTTTCGGTGATGATGCTTTTGAGGGCAGACTGATGTGCTTTGTCGCTTTTGTCAGCGTGGATCAGATGAGGCGGGATTGTGCCTGTCAGGGGGCGCTCCATGGTGATGGAGGTTGGTTTATTGTGTCCGGGGTGGCTGGTTTCGGCGGTTTTGTGAAAACCGAGAGCGGCGAAGGTGGCGTGGTTTTCGGTCAGTTCTATGCGTGTCTCTAGGCGGAGTTTGGTGAGGTTTCTGCGTGTTGCCTCCCAGTCCGCCAGAGAAATTAAATTGCGGGCGATGCCTTGATTTTGCGCTGTCAGGGCGACGGCGATTTTGCCGAGGTAGAGGGTGGTTCCTTCGGTGTGGCCGAAGGCGCAGCCGATGATTTTTCCGGCTTTGACGGCGAGGAAAGCGGGGCCTTTGGTGGCGGCGGTTTTGAAGGTTTCTGGGGTCCAGCGGGCTAGGGAAGAGGGTGGATTAATGCGACCATCCATGAAGGCGTATGCGGCGGTAACGAGAGCGTGGATTTCTGCCCAGTTTTCGTCAGATGTGGCGATGCGGTAGCGGATCATTTCTGGATTTCGCATTCGTGAAAATGTTCGCGGAAATCACGAGCGTAACGCGTGCGTGATTTTCTGTAAGCTATTGAAACCATGTCTATTCGTCTTTTTCGTTTACCGGATTTTAACCGCTTTTTCGTTTAGGTTTTGTTAGGAAACGCCCTGTCTGACGGGGTTATCCCGCCAATAGAGTCAGCGCGCCGACCAGGAGGGTGGCGAGGACGAATCCTGCTACTTTTTGGAAATTGAAGAAGAATTCGACCCATTCATTGCCA
>JBMYPG010000264.1:0-4003 GCA_049600095.1 Pikeienuella sp.
ACGCTTCAACAGGTCATAAGCACCCAGGGCCGCGTGGCTTTCCAACAGGATTTCCAACGCCCGGCGCCGCACAGGTGTGAACCGCACACCGTCTTCTGCCGCGACTTTCTCCGCGTGTGCGATGACATGGGCAATGCAGCCGGTGTGATCATGCGGTGTCATTGCGGGGTTTTCTGGTTTTGTTGTCATGATTGGGTGGTATAGGTCCATGCAGTGTATTGCAATGTTATTTTATAACACTTAAAGCATCCTCCTCAGACATGAGGATACCTAGACTGATGAAAAGAACGTTAACCACTTTACTGCTAGCGATCTCGACAGCAGCCCCGATAACATTAGCAACCGCACGAGCCGAAGATGCGCCGCGCGTTGTCACCGATATTGCGCCAGTTCATTCGCTGGTTTCGCTGGTGATGGAAGGGGCGGGCGAGCCGGCGCTCCTTTTAGAACCGGGTGCATCGCCGCATCACTATTCGCTAAAGCCATCGCAAGCCAAGATTCTGAACAAGGCCGACGTGGTGTTCTGGATCGGCCCAGAGCTGACCCCTTGGTTATCCGAGTCACTGGAATCGCTGGCCGTTAATGCGCTTCATGTTGAGCTGTTGGAAGGGGAGGGCGTCTACGCGCTTCCCATGCGTGAAGAGCATCTGTTTGAACATGATGACCATGATGACCATGATGAACATGGCGACCATGATGAACATGGCGACGAACATGATGAACACGCCGATCACGATGACCACGCCAAGCATGACGAACATGCTGACCACGACGAACATGATGCGCATGCCAAAACTGAAGAGCATGAAGACCATCATGACGAAGATGAGCACGGCAAGCATGACGATCACGATAAACACGCAGGATTAACCGACCCCCACATCTGGCTGGACCCAAAAAACGCGGTCGCGATTTTGAACAACATTGCAGAGGCTTTGGTCAAAAGCGACCCAGCCAATGCCGCGCTTTACCGTGACAACGCCATCAAAGCTCAAGCGGCTCTTAACCAGCAGATGGCAGAGCTTAAGCCGCAGTTTTCGAACATCGGCGAAAGCAAATTCCTAATGTTTCACGACGCCTATCAGTACTTCGAAAACCGTTTTGGCCTCGCCGCAGCAGGTGCGGTATTGTCAGCCGAGGCTCAGCGCCCCGGTCCAGCACGGGTAGAGGCAATCGTCGATATGATCAATGATCAGGGCGTGGACTGTCTGTTCACTGATGCAGAGGCAAAACCAAGCATGGTCAATATGCTGGCGAGTGAAACCGGGATGCGTGTTGTCCGGATCGAACCTCTGGCGGTTGAACGGCCAATCGGCCCGCTTTTGTACCAACAGCTTATCCAAGATATGGCCACATCTATTGGCGGTTGCCTAAAATAACGAGCCTTCCGCGTGATCCCGTTATGGGTAGGTTGTGTAAGTACGTAAAGAAAATGGGCGCTTGGTAACAAGCGCCCATTCTAATTCGTCAAACCGGCTGATTGATCAGACAGCCAGATTCGGGATGATCTGTTTCTTACGGCTCATAACGCCCGGCAGAACAACCGCATCGCCCTCTGCTTTCGCATCAAAGCTTTTCGCAGCAACATTGCGCACAACATCGTTCGGGATAAGCATGGTTGCTTCTTCGTTCAGAATGTCGACAACAAACAACAACACCTGATCAACGCCATCCTCAGCAGCAACAGTTGCCATGCTGTCTAACAAGCTGGCCTTACGGTCCAACACAATGGCTGGGGCCGTCGTTTCCAGTACGGATACGCGGAACTTCGTATCACCAACCGCATATTCCTTGCTGTCCATCCGCAACAGCTCTGCATCGGTAAAGGCGGAAACATCGGATTTTGCAGCAAACATCTCAGCGGCATAATCCGCGATGTTCAGGCCTAGTTCACCAGCCAGTTTTTCGGCCAATGCTTTATCCTGTTCTGTGGTGGTTGGTGAGCGGAACTCCAGCGTATCAGACAGAATGCAGCTCAACATCGCGCCTTTGATGTTGTCGGGCATTTTGTCGGCATTGTCGCCCATCAGATTGTGCATGATGGTGGCGGTACAGGCCAGCGGGCGGATCGTGATGTTAATCGGGCCTTTGGTTTCAATGCCGCCAACCAATTTGTGGTGGTCAATAATGGCTTGAATATCGGCGTCATTCACATTGTCTGGCAATTCGGCCGGGTTGTTGGTGTCAACGATGATCACTGGTTCGTCCGCCGCAACGCCGTCAATGATCTCTGGTTTGTCAAAACCCCAGCGGGTCAACACAAAAGCAGCTTCGGTATTTGGCTCGCCCAACAATTTCGCTTCAGCGGGAATGCCTTTGACTTCAGACAAATACCATGCCCAGATCAGAGGGGATCCGGTGCTATCGGTGTCGGGTGATTTATGGCCAAAAATCTTAACAGTCATGGGGTCAATTCCTTCTCGAACGGCGGTTTTGGCGTCTTATAAAAACGACGTGCTGGTTTGTCACCTGCACCATTGGCTAACAAACAGGCGCGAAACGCCTCACCCAGTGGGTGCAAACGCAAAGTAAGGGACAATATGAGCCTGAATATTCGAATTGCCACAGACGCCGATCTGCCGGACTGGCAGGTATTGTTTACGAAATACCTAGAATTTTATGAGGTTGCATCAACTGAGGCGCATTTTGAAAACGTATGGGGTTGGGTCAGTGACCCTAAAAATGATTTCTGGTGTGCCTTGGCGGTGGACGATGCAGGCAAAATAGCCGGGTTTGTGCACTATCAACTTTGGCATGCATCACTATCCGCCAGCATGACGTGCTATATGGCTGATCTGTATGTCGAACCTGATCAGCGCGGTTCCGGGGCAGGGCGGTTGCTGATTGATCATGTCATAGGTTTTGCCAAATCACGCGGATTACCCAGTGTCGATTGGCTAACAGCAGACAATAATTATGCGGGTCGGCGGCTCTATGACACCTATAGCGAAAAAACGCCTTTCGTTCTTTATAGCGTCGAAAACTAAACTCGATTGGCCTGCGCCGCCCCGATAAAAAGGGCGGCGCTCATTCATTTACCCGCGCATACGGGCACCATCTGCGTCAAATAAGGGCGAGGTCAGAATGCGCGCCTTACGCAACTCACCTAAGATCTCGATCTCGACTTCCAAATCATCGGCGATCTGATCAGAGGGCACAAACCCAAGTGCGATGCTTTTCTGCGCATAGTGAGAATAGCCGCCAGAGGTACAGAACCCTAAAACTTCTCCGCCAATGTAAATCGGCTCATAGGCCACAACGTCAGCGTCTATCGCATCAACTTCAAATGCGCAGATGCGCCGCGCCGGCCCCGCAGATTTCTCAGCCGCAGCCGCTGCCTTGCCGATAAATTCAGCAGGCTTGTTGTAAGAGGTAAACCGATCCATCCCGGTTTCGGCGGGCATGTAATCCGGCCCAAATTCACGCAGCCAAGAGCCGAAGAATTTATCGAGCCTCAAGGACATCATCGCCCGCATCCCGAACGGGCGCAAACCAAGGTCGGCCCCAGCTTCTGCCAACGCCGCATAGAGCGCTCGCTGATCATCCGCACCGACATAAATCTCATAACCGAGATCGCCGGTATAGCTAACCCGTTGTACCAAAGCGCGTGTTAAGCCTACATCCATGCGTTTCGCATCCATAAACTTGAATGCTTCGGCAGACACATCCGCCCGTGTGCAACGGCTCAACAATTCCCGGGCTTTCGGCCCGGCGATCTGAAAGCCGATACGACGGGTAGAGATATTTTCTACCGAGACGCCATCAGTCAAATGCTGTTCAAACCACCGCAGATGGAACGCCTGCGCGCCATAGCTTGCGGTTAGCTGAAAACGATCTTCAGCCAAACAGGTCACGGTGAAATCACCGATCAACTTACCCTTGGGGCTTAGCATCGGCGTCAATGACATGCGGCCCGGTTTGGGAATGCGCCCCGCCATGATCACATCCAACCAGTCGCGGGCTTTGACGCCGGTGACGAGATACTTGCCGAAGTTGTGGATCT
>JBMYPG010000265.1:0-4002 GCA_049600095.1 Pikeienuella sp.
GCCCCGGCGGAAACATCCCTGATCCAGGCCAGTAATTCCTCGTCAGTAGCGGCTGTAATTGCGGAATCACCGCCGGGAATGAACAACAGATCATAATCCGACTTTTCTGACAGAACGCGATCGATCACAATTCTCTGCCCATGACGGCTGGGCACAGGTTCTGGCTGCGCAGCGACTGTCACGATTTCGATCTCGTCACGGAAACCACCCAGCATTTCGATAGGGCCAAAATAATCTAGAGTTTGAAAGCCGGGAAACACCAGCGCCGCCATGGTTCTCATTATCAATCCTCTGTTTGATCCATGTTCACTTTACCGCGCCCCCAAAACAGCACCAACTTCTTCCGGCAACACCACAGCCAGCACCACCTTGCGCCCATCACGCTGCGCCATGGCTGAAACAACCCCCGCCACTTGCCATTCGCCGCCCTCAAACCGCAGCACTGGCGCGCCGGATACGCCATAGGTGGCATCGCAATCCAACACAGCAATCGACCCGGACCGGCTCAAAACCCCGCACGGCGACTGGATCGACGCAATCTCTGGCCGGTCCCGCCCATAGGATACAATCGCCACCTCATCCCCGGCCTCAAGGCTCCGAGACATCAAAAACGGCCTGATTTCCGCCATCGGGGCTTTCAGCCTGACCAAAGCCAAATCGCTTGCCACATCTGACCGACGCGGAGAAGTTGAAAACACATAATCAGGGTGGATCGCGACATTGGCCGCTTTTTCATGCCCGGCAAATTTGCGCATCCGGTATCCGGCAACAAAATGAATGCGCTCCGCCCCCACCTGCGCGCCCGTGCGCTTCACAAACAGGCAGTGCGCCGCCGTTGCTACCAGATCAGGCGCGATCAAGGCTGCCGAGCAAAACCCTCGGCCAAAATTCAGCCGCCCAACGGCCTTCCATTCATCCTGAACATGAATGCCCAGCATCTTGCGGCCCGCTGAGTTTTGAGCTGTCGTGGTGCTTTGCGCCGCCGCCGATGCCGCTCCGAACAACAGCAGCGCTGCCGCCAGCCATCCAAACTTCACGGTTTAACCCGCTTAAATCCGGCACTATTGCCAACACCACCCGGTTTAATCCGCTGCACCACCTCTGGCGTCGGGGGCGCAACACCGGTCAGCGAAGTACTTAGCCAATCGCGCACATGGGCAAGGCTCAGCCCCAGCCCGGTCTGCTCACCATCAACCCGCTGCAACCCCGTATTCAGGCCAACAACCCGCTCCACCCCATCTGCCCCGGTTTCAACGATGGGGGAACCTGATGCACCGGGCTGAGACAGGCAATCAGTGCGCAAAAACTCTGTCTTGCGTTCAATAATTCGGCAAGGTGCCTGCACAGACAGCTTGCTCCACCGCCCACCAGCATAGCTCAACAATGCTACCGCCGAGCCAACGCGCGGCGTATAAGACATATCGAAATGCGGTGCGACATCGCCAGCAATCGGGGCCGCCAGCCGCACATAGGCAACATCAACCCGAACTTGCTTTTCCGTATATCTCGCGCCCGTTGCAAAATACCCCGGATGAACGCCAATCTTGCTGGCCCGCCGCCGCGCCAATGCATCACCATTACGCCACCCGGCATAGAAAACCACCTGGCTCGGCACCAACTGCGTCCTCTCCTTGGCATTCGCCACGCAATGCGCCACCGTCAGCACCAGATCAGGCGCGATCAAAGAACCAGAGCACATGCCCTCACCCACGCGCAGGATACCAACTGCCCGCCACCGACGCGCCTCATCTTCGTTGGTATAGCGCCGCTCAGCCGCATGCGCCGCCTGATAGGTCGCGCAAACGGCCAGCAATAGGCTGAGCAGCATTAGGATCGGACTTTTCATACCGCAATCATACCGCTGATCCGTCAGGGCGAAACCTTTAATTCGGTTTCAACGCTGCCGGGCAAGGCCCACCCGTCGCCCAATCGATCAATTCTACAGTATGAACCACGGGCACGCCCGCATCCTCACCAATCTGCATCATACAGCCAATGTTCCCGGCAGAGATGACATCGGCATTCAGCGCCGCCAGATTCGCAACCTTGCGCGCTTTTAACTGCTGACTAATCTCTGGCTGCAACAGGTTATAGGTCCCCGCCGATCCGCAACATAAATGCGGGTCCGCAGGCTCCCTCACCGAAAACCCAGCCCGCTTTAACGCCTGTTTCGGGGCGGTCTTAACCTGTTGCCCATGCTGCAACGAACAAGCCGAATGATAGGCAACGTTCAGCGCCGGCACGTCCCCAGTCGGTTCAATATCCAAATCACCCAGCAACTCAGACACATCAACAGCCAACGCCGATACCCGCGCCGCCTTCTCCGCATAGGCCGGATCATTGCGGAACATATGCCCATAATCCTTCACAGTAGTCCCGCAACCCGATGTATTAATGACAATCGCATCCAGCCCTACGCTATCGGCCTCCGCAATCCATGCATCAATGTTTTTCGCAGCAGAACCATGGCTTTCCTCGGTTTTCCCCATGTGATGCGTCAGCGCCCCACAACACCCCATACCCTCAGGAATAACCACCTCACAGCCCAACCGCGTCAGCAGCCGAATGGTCGCCTCATTGATGTCCGTATTCAACGCCCGTTGAGCGCACCCGGTCATCAAAGCAACACGCTTTACCGGGGCATCAGCAGCGGCATGCGTCTGAGGGTCCTCCGCCCGGCTCCGCGCCGGAATAACCGCCGGTGCCAACGCCAACATCGCCTTCATCCGTTGCGGCAAGGCAAAGCTAAACGGCTTGGCCATCTTCGCCCCCAACAGGGCAAATCGAAACCGCATTGGATAGGGTAACACCCGCGCCAAAACCCACCGCATCGCGCGATCCGCCAGCGGGCGTTTATACGTCTTTTCAATATGTTCGCGGGCGTGGTCAACCAAATGCATATAGTGAACACCAGACGGACAAGTGCTCATACACGCCAGACAAGACAGACACCGGTCGATATGCGTAACAGTCTTTTCATCCGCTGCCCGATCCGCCTCCAACATATCCTTAATCAGATAAATCCGCCCCCGCGGACTATCCAACTCATCCCCCAAAACCTGATAAGTCGGGCACGTCGCCGTGCAAAACCCACAATGCACACAAGACCGCAAAATCTCATTGGCCCGTTCAATACCGGGGTCAGCAAGCTGGGCGAGGGAAAAGTTCGTTTGCATCAGTACATAATCCCCGGATTGAGAATGCCTTTGGGATCAAACTCAGAACGAAGCCGACCCACCAACATCCCAGCCACGCCCGTTTCGGGGGCAAAGGCATTGGCACGAATAGCCGCCCTAACCAAAGTCGCATAACCACCAACCTTGGCAACTGCGTCACGGATCACTCCGCCCCCAGCTTCACCTTCTTCGGGCATCAACAACCAAACCAGCCCACCACCCCAGTCAAAGAACGCCTCACCGCCGCAACTTCGCGCCACCTCAGCAACACCCGGCCCGTCCGAAGGTTTCACCGAAACCCTCCAAACCGCGCCATCACGCCCGCTAAACGGCGCGACATCGCGAATACCGACCCAATCCGCACCTTCATCAATCTCAACTGCACCGAACCCGGCCAGCAAATCCCGCAACCGCTCAGCGCGATAGGTGACAGAGGATGCAAACCCCTCCACCCGCACCATCGTCGCCTGCCCGGGCAAATGCGCCGCGCCCGTCACATCAAAGGGTGAACCCAAGGCCGCAGACATCGCCGCCACTGCCGTCACATCATCCAGCCCGGAAATAAGCACCGTCGCCGACGCCTCCGGCGCTGGCAGCACCTTCAACGAAACCTCTGTAATGACCCCCAACGTTCCCCATGATCCGGCCAGCAGCTTAACCAGATCATAGCCGGTGACATTCTTCATCACCCGCCCACCGTTCTTCACAATATCGCCGCGCCCATCAACAAAGCGCACACCAATCAAACTGTCACGACACGCCCCCGCCTGAATCCGCCGCGGCCCCGATACATTTCCAGCCACCACGCCTCCAATCGTCGACTCCC
>JBMYPG010000266.1:0-3921 GCA_049600095.1 Pikeienuella sp.
TACGCTAGGGCAGGGTTGTCTGAATTGGCAACAGAATTCGAATGTATCGGTGATGTTCGGGGGGCTGGCTTGTTCTTTGGCGCAGAGATGGTCCTGAACCGCGAAACCAAAGAGCCGGCAACTGAATTCACCACCCGTGTAGCGAATGAAATGCGGAGAGAAGGTGTCTTGCTAAATAAACTGGGCATTCACTACAACACCCTGAAAATCAGGCCGAATATGCAGTTTACCAAGGAAAACGCCGATATGCTGCTCGAACGGCTGGCCACCGTTTTGCGCCGTGTGCCGGTTCAACAATGACACAAGGTATTGCCGAACGCGCCTTGGCGCATTGGGGTCTGTCAGGGGCAGAGCTGCATTTGATTGCGCAACGGGAAAACCATGTTTATCGCGTGACGACCAAAGCAGGCGGTTACTTTGCCCTGCGCCTGCATCGACCGGGCTATCAAACAGGAAACGCCCTGCGGTCTGAACTCGCTTGGATGCAAGAACTGGTCGCAAAGGGCATTGATGCGCCAAAGCCAATCGCCACAACCGATGGCTCGCTCATAATCTATGCCGAAGGCTATCACATCGACATGCTGTCATGGCTGTCAGGTACTCAAATGGGCGCAACAGCGGCTGGTTTGCAGTTGGAAGACCGGCAAGCGACATTCCGAGCGCTCGGCACGCTGATGGCGAAGGTCCACCAAATCTCTGACGATTGGCAGCGCCCTCCAGATTTCGAAAGAATGGCATGGGATCGAGAGGGCCTGCTGGGCGAGGACCCGGTGTGGGGCAGGTTTTGGGCAAACCCGCATCTAACAGAACCGCAAAGTGAGCTGTTCAACGCGGTCCGAACCAAAGCCAACCAAGAGCTGATCGAGCATGGTGATAAGCTGGATTACGGCCTGATCCACGCTGACTTGGTACGAGAGAATGTTCTGGTCTCGGATACCGGGCTGCAACTGATCGATTTCGACGATTCCGGCTTTGGTTTTCGTCTGTTCGACGTATGCACAACCCTGTTGAAAAACCGCGATGAACCAGATTTTCCGACGCTGCAATCCGCCTTCGTTGATGGCTACGTCGCACTCCGCCCGCTAGACATCAAACTGATCCCACTATTCATGCTGCTCAGATCACTGACCTATGTGGGCTGGATCATCCCTCGTATGGCTGAACCGGGGGCGGATCAACGGCTACGCAGGTTCGTAGCAACCGCTGCAAAGCTGTCTCAAGCCTACATCGCGTAACCAAAAAAAAAGACCCCCACCCAGTACGGCCGGGCAGGGGTCTTATTTAATGTGTTTAGGCGATTAGCCCTTTTTCAGGCAACGCCGCCCCAGCAACTCTGCAATCTGTACAGCATTCAGCGCCGCGCCTTTGCGCAAGTTGTCTGAAACGCACCACAGGCTCAGCGTGTTGTCCTGCGTTGGGTCAGTACGGATGCGGCTGATGTAAGTTGCATAGTCACCAACGCATTCGGTTGGGGTGATATAACCGCCATCCTCACGTTTATCGACAACCATGATACCCGGTGCCTCACGCAGGATGTCGCGTGCTTCATCTTCATCAAGCTCTTCTTCAAACTCGATGTTAACCGCTTCAGAATGGCCAACGAACACAGGTACACGAACACAGGTCGCATGCACTTTGATGGCTTTGTCGACGATCTTTTTCGTCTCAGCAACCATTTTCCATTCTTCTTTGGTGGAACCGTCGTCCATGAACACATCAATGTGCGGGATGACGTTAAAGGCGATCTGTTTGGTGAACTTCTTTGGTTCAACTTCCTGACCCGGCACATACATGCCTTTGGTCTGGTTCCACAGCTCATCCATGCCGTCTTTGCCAGCGCCGGATACCGACTGATAGGTCGAAACGATAACGCGTTTGATCGCAGCGCGGTCATGCAATGGCTTTAGCGCCACAACCATCTGCGCGGTTGAACAGTTCGGGTTCGCGATGATGTTCTTGGTCGCATAACCTTCGATGTCGTCAGGGTTCACTTCCGGCACGATCAGCGGGATCTGCGGGTCATAGCGATAGAGTGACGAGTTATCGATCACTACGCAGCCAGCAGCAGCAGCCTTTGGCGCGTACTTCTTGGTCGCGTCTGATCCGATGGCGAACAACGCCATGTCCCAGCCCGTGAAATCAAAGGTGTCGAGGTCGAGTGTCTTGAGTGTCTTATCGCCATAGCTGCATTCTGTGCCCAGCGACCGGCGGCTAGCCAGCGCAACAACTTCGTCGGCCGGGAATTCCCGGTCGGCAAGAATATTCAGCATTTCGCGGCCCACATTACCCGTGGCACCAACGACTGCGATTCGATAACCCATCTCCTCAGATCCTTTTGTAGGGGTTTACGGTCGCGCGGGTCTTACCCCCCAAGGCACAGAATTGCCATAGCTGAGGCTGTGTTGGGCACCATTGTCCTGATAACGTGGCGCAATGGCCGCGTTTAGGTGGTCGATGTCGATTGCAAAACGAATTGGATTGCTGAGAAATTCGACTATTGGCCGTTAATCTCTGCGTTGGTCACCGATAAACGTAGGGCAGAACAAGTGACGGAGCATCCAGATGGGTACGCAGGACAGCAACGAACAAATCTATCCACGCGAATTGATGGGGGACTTTGTAAACCCATCACCTCCTGCACTGGTCCCAGCGCGTGCCATCCTAAAAGGCTGTTTTGTAGATTTAGAACCGCAGAATGCCGCCAATCATGCGGCGGAACTTTACGCTGCTGGTCACGACAGCGAACAGGGTCTGCGCATTTGGGATTACCTCGCCTACGGCCCGTGGCCGAATGAAGAAAATTACGCCGCCACCCTGCGCGCCCAGTCCGGATCGCTGGATACCATTTTCTACTCAATCCGTGACCACGCCACGGGCAAGGCCAGCGGGCAGGCGAGCTATCTCGACATTCATGCGGTCAATGGTGTGATAGAGATTGGCCACATCTGGTTCGGCCCATCTCTGCAACGCGTGCGCGGCGCGACAGAGGCGCTGTTCCTGATGCTGAAATACGCAATGGATGATTTGGGCTATCGGCGTATGCAGTGGCGCTGCAACGGGCAAAACGCTAGGTCACGACAGGCAGCGCGGCGTCTAGGGTTCCGGTTTGAGGGTACATTCCACAACCACATGATCTTCAAGGGAAAGAACCGCGATACAACATGGTATTCGATCCTTGATGATGAATGGGCAGAGGTGCGCGGGATCATCGAAAACTGGCTTTCAGACGATAATTTTGACGCCAATGGTGTGGCCAAAACCTCACTCTACGACGCTATGCAGGCACGCCAACCCAGCAAGCGACGCATCGGGCATGGTAAAGACTAAATTGAACTGCTTTTGCGATAAGGCAAACGTGGGCTTATAGCGTTTCGACTTTTTATTGAAACATGTCACATCACCTAACGCGTTGAAATCTTTGATTTCAGGCAGCGTTAGGTGATTCAAAGTTAAGTCGAAACGCTCTAGTGCCTGCGCCGCATCCAAATCCGCCCTAGTGACCAGGCGGCAATGGCAAACCACAGAACCTCAATCAAAATCGCACCGGGGTTGGGGCGGAAATACAGGGAAATCAGCAACAGGACCGATCCGCAAGCATTCATCCACTGATAGGCCGCGCGCTCAGCATTCATACGGCCCGTGGATACTGCGAAATAGGCAGAGCAGATGGTCAAAGACCCAATAATGCCGAGCACATCAGCAAACGAGAAATCGGTAGGCATCGGGGTTTTCCTTATCAGACCACACCGCAGATGAACCTGATTAGATACGCAGTGCAATCTAAGTTTTAGGCCCGAGCACCCGGACCATAGGCACAGAACATTGGTTCTCCATCAGCAAACCGTTTAGGCCGCAGGGCGTGGATGTCGAATTGTGGCTCTCTACCTAAAACCAAATCGGCCACCGTTTCACCGACTGCGG
>JBMYPG010000267.1:0-3921 GCA_049600095.1 Pikeienuella sp.
TTGGTTGGAATCATGCTAACCGGTCGGCTTTGTTTGTTCTTTTGCGAAAACACACCGGCCTTTTCCGCACCCTTGGCAATCATCAGAAATGCGCCGGGTTCTTCCAACCGCTCCAATACAGTTTGTTCTGTTACGCTAAGCGAAGAGGTCCGTTTCAGGTTTGTCATGTCAGGCTCCGTTGATGACATCCGGTCAATTTATTCCGCCGGATTTGAGTCAATTTTTATGGAACCATTGCTAGGGCCGCAGAGTGAACACCTTATTAACGCGCGCAAAGTTAACCTATTTTTATCTTTTATTATCAGTGCGTTAACCCCGCCGCTCGCCGGTTTTTCAATTTCATAGCAAACTGCGGCCAATGTCGTCACCAGCAACATCAGCGAAAGGTTGACGACATGAAACTGCATCTCAAACGCCCCCGCATTCTCGCCCGCGCAGCCCGTGCAGGTGCCCGCATTTACAAACGAGAGCGTGATTTGGCATCAGTCGCGCCACGCCTAACCATAGCCACACGTTCGGACAAAGCACTGGTTTCTGAACTGGCCGCAGAAGAGGCCGCTTGCGAAGCGGACAGAAAAAATGGCGCTGCGACCTATTCGACGCAGCGCCACGTTAGCTTGTTATCTGCCCTGCTAGCCGAGGCGCGCAGGATCGCGTCAGTTACACAAAAGAATCCGGCTCAGACGCTTTGCGTTCCTCAATAAATGCCTTCAACGCAGCATCGATATCTGGATCCAGTGCCGGTGCTGTGTAGTTGTCCAGCAGTTTCTTAACGCGAACAGAGGCAAGCTCTTGCGTGTCACGCCCACCTTCCTCTGACCATGTTTCAAACGGCTTGTAATCCAGCACTTCAGTCCGCCAGAAAGCATCCTTAAAGTTGGCCTGAGTATGAGCGCAGCCAAGGTAGTGGCCGCTTGGGCCAACTTCGCGGATCGCATCCATCGCCTGACCGTTTTCATCATCCTCAACGCCAGCGCCGATGCTGTGAAGCCCGCCAAGCTGATCAGCATCCATTACGAATTTTTCGTACGATGAAACCAAACCACCCTCAAGCCAACCACAGGAATGCAGCATGAAGTTAACACCGCCCAATAGGGCCGCATTCAACGTATTCGCAGTTTCATAACCAGCCTGCGCGTCAGGCAGTTTAGAGCCGCAAAGCGAACCACCAGAACGGAACGGCAGGCCCAAACGACGCGCCAACTGACCGGCACCCCAAAGGATTTTTGAAGCCTCAGGCGTACCAAATGTCGGCGCGCCAGAGTTCATGTCGATAGACGATACGAATGCCCCCATAATCACTGGTGCACCGGGGCGTACCAACTGACTGTAGGCAATGCCTGCTAATCCTTCGGCCAGAACCTGTGTCAGCGTACCAACGACAGAAACCGGGGCCATGGCTCCGCCGACGATAAAGGGCGATACGATACATGCCTGATTGTTGGCGGCATAAACCTCCAACGCATTCATCATGATGTTGTCGAATGTCAGCGGCGAGTTGATGTTGATCAAAGAGGTCATGACCGTGTTCTCTTGAACAAAGTCTTTGCCAAACAAAATCTCACACATCTTAACGCTGTCTTCGGCGCGTTCCTTTGCGGTTACTGACCCCATGAACGGCTTATCGCTGAGCGTCATATGTGCATAAAGCATGTCCAAATGACGTTTGTTAACGGCGACATCCGTCGGCTCACAAACGGTTCCGCCAGAATGGTGCAGCCATTTTGACATATAGCCAAGTTTCACGAAGTTCCGAAAATCTTCGATGGTTGCATAGCGACGACCGCCATCAACATCGCGAACGAACGGAGGGCCATAGACCGGGGCGAAAACAGTAGTGTTACCGCCAATACGCACGTTCCGCTCTGGGTTACGGGCGTGCTGGACAAACTCGCTTGGTGCCGTTTCACAAAGTTTACGAGCCAACCCGCGTGGAATGCGAACCCGTTCGTCTTTGACGTTTGCACCAGCTTGCCGCCAACGCTCCAACGCTTCTGGGTTATCGACGAATTCAACGCCGACCTCTTCCAGAATGATTTCAGCATTGCGTTCAATAACCTGAAGAGTTTCCTCATTCAGATATTCATAGGTTGGCGAATTCCGCTCAATAAACTTGGCGGCCTCGATTTTAATCGCAGTACGCTCCGCACGTCTGGCGGCACCACCGCCTCCTCGTGCCCGGCGTCGCCCGCCTGCTTCCGCAACAACGCTGTCAGCCATGTTCGTCTCCGTATGCCGGCTTGAAGTAATCGAATGGGACTATACTGTCGTGATGTACATTAGGAGGCGTAGTTTTCGGCGGGTTGTCGTCATCTAGCGACATTCATTGTCGCTGTGGCACATCGATTTACTGGCAATTTTTGACTGGGGTAAACTTTGAAAACGGATAAGATCGCAATTGTCACCATGGCGCATGGGCACCCTAAAATGCTCGCGAAGTGGTGCGCGCACTATGGTGCCAATTTCGGCCCAGAAAACCTGTTCATCCTATCCCATGGGTCAGCGGCAGAGCACGCGCCAATTGTTGGGAGCAGTAACCTAATCGCCCTGCCCCGCGTATTCGACCGTTCGTTTGGGCGGGCACGCGTGCGCATGGTTGGCCGTATCACAGCAGGTTTGTTGGAGGTATTTCAGCGGGTAATCATCACCGATGTTGACGAGTTCATCTGCGTTTCTCCATCTACCAACGTAAATCTACGCACTTATCTGGCGGAGGCTCGCCAAAAAGCAATTGTTGCGCCGATGGGCTTTCATCTACGGCCAGAAAAAACACCTTTCGACTGGTCACGCCCCGCATTAACTCAGCGATCAGTCGCCTCGTTTCGCGCCCATGCCTGCAAGCCAACGATAATTACCTCGCCGCAGGATTACTTGCCTGGCTTTCATGCTGTCAAAGCAGGGCCTTTTGAAATCGATCCGAACCTTATGTCATTTCACCTAAAGCACGTAGATCATGAAGCGTTCAGCAAACACTATAATGACTTGAAGCCAGAGGTTGAGAATAACTGGAATGAAAATGAAAAATCTGGCGTTAAGAAAAGCAAACCACAGGCAGCCTGGGCAGATGCCAATTACAATTGGCAGTTAGAGGCTGAAAAATACGACTATCAAACTGATCCAAATATAGTGGCACCAGCAAAGCATGTGGCAGAGCGATATGAAGTTGTGCAGCACCCCGAAAAACAGTGGTGGGCGGTAAGATCACCCAAAGTTGCCCAAAAACCATTTAGCCTGCCCCTAGAATATCGCAATCTGGTTTAAGCACGGTCTTGCGCGAATCCGGGATGGTGCCTATTCACCGGCCATGAAACAGACTGATCATGCCCCCCTCTCCACCCACGACAGCCTCCTCATCGTCGACTTTGGCAGCCAAGTAACCCAACTTATTGCGCGCCGACTTCGCGAAGCAAACATCTATTGCGAAATCCACCCTTTTCATAACGTCACCGCTGACAGTATTCGTGCGATGGTACCAAAGGCAGTGATCCTTTCGGGTGGCCCGGCAAGCGTGATGGACGAAGACAGCCCCCGTGCGCCGGATGAGCTATACACGATGGGTTTGCCAATTTTGGGCATCTGCTACGGCCAGCAAGTCATGATGCAGCAGTTGGGCGGTCTGGTCGAAGGACACGGTCATTCGGAATTCGGCCGAGCCTATGTCGAACCTACTGGCGAGAAACTGCAACTGCTCGACGGGTGGTTTGATAATGGCGCAGAACAAGTCTGGATGAGCCATGGTGACACCGTCACCAAATTGGCAGCAGGCTTTACGCCATATGGTGCCTCACCCAACGCCCCCTACGCCATCACTGCAGACACCGAACGCCAGTTTTATGCTGTGCAGTTCCACCCTGAAGTTCATCACACACCAATGGGCGCGAAATTGCTCAGGAACTTCACAGAAATGGCCGGTTTTGTCGG
>JBMYPG010000268.1:0-3867 GCA_049600095.1 Pikeienuella sp.
TTATGGGGATCGATCCCGCCTATCGCACCGGCTGTAAAGTTGCCATCATCGATGAAACCGGCAAGGCTACGGGCCTCGCCAGCTACCTCCGCATCGCGCCATCATCAGGGTCCATCGAAGTCGGCTCCATCAGCTACAGCCCTGCCCTACAACGCACCCGCGCGGGGACCGAAGCAATGTACTTAATGATGCGTAATGCCTTCAATCTGGGCTATCGACGGTATGAATGGAAATGCAACGCCCTAAACGCCCCATCCCGAAGCCTCGCAATGCGACTTGGCATGTCTTACGAGGGTATCTTCCGCCAAATGATGATCGTAAAGGGCCGCAATCGCGATACCGCATGGTATGCCGCCATCGACAAAGAATGGCCCGCGATAAGCCAAGCTCTTGAAGCATGGCTAACCCCAGCCAATTTCGATAGTGATGGCAGGCAAAAACTCAGTCTATCAACCCTCACCCGCCCTTTGTTGGTGAAAATTGGCTAAACCGAGGTTTTCAACGGTGCCCCGGTTGACATAGGGCGTTCGCGCACTGACATGCATTAAGACAAAGATAATGAGGCCCCAATTGCCCCAAGCTAACCCTGCCGCGCTCGAATTCCTGCTCACCCGCCGGTCACGCCCCGCAAAAACACTGACGGATGAGGCACCGGACGCTGCTACAGTCAACACCCTGTTGACCGCAGCGGCCCGCACCCCAGACCATGGAAAACTTGAACCATTCAGGTTTCAGGTCATCACCGGCGCAGCCCGCACGCGCCTATCCAACGCCGTGCGCGCCCGCATGACCGCCGCCGGGGCAGAGCCTGAGAAAATCGAAAAACAATCCCGCTCTTTCACCCACGGCGGTGCAATCCTTACCGTAATCTGCGAACCAAAAGCATCTGAAAAAGTCCCGGCATGGGAACAACACCTCGCTGCCGGTGGCGCATGCCTCGCGCTCTTGAACGCCGCGCTTGCTTCGGGTTGGGGCGCAAACTGGCTTACGGGCTGGGCATCAGAAAGCCGAGAGTTTATGGAGCAGGAACTAGGCCTCAGCGAGCAGGAATTCGTCGCGGGCTTTATTCATGTTGGCGGCGAAACAGTAACACCCGCTGACCGGCCTCGCCCCGACATCACCACCAAAACCATGTGGATCGACGCATGATCGACGATTTTGCAAAGGCGATTGGCCAACTAACTGACCGACGTTTCCTCGGCGTCCTCGTCCTCGCCCTGGCCATCACCACTGCGATCCTGGGCGGCCTGGCTGGCACAATTCTTTGGGCCGTCGGCCTGATCGATTACAGCTTTACCATTCCTTTCACCGACTTTCAGGTACAGGGGCTAGACAAAGCCGCGCTCGTTTTTGCCATCGCCGCCATTGGAGTCATGTCAATCTTCCTGATGTTCCCGGTTGCCGCTGTGTTCATCGGTTTCATGCTGGATCGCATTGCCGACGCAGTTGAATCTGAACACTATCCCGGCCTGCCAGAACCAAGACGCCAACCAATATCAGAGGCGATCTGGAATGCCGTAAAATTTTCGCTGGTACTGATTGTCGCCAATATATTGGCGTTCATCATCTATCTGCTGTCCACCATTCTGGCACCAGTCATATTCTGGATTGTAAATGGATATCTGCTCAGCAGGGAATATTATGAACTTGTTGCCCTAAGACGTATGCCACCAAAAGAGGCACGCCAACTCCGCAAACGTCATTTCTGGGCAATCCTGCCATCAGGCGTGTTAATCGCAATGTTGCTCAGTGTGCCAATACTAAACCTGCTCGCCCCGCTGGTCGGCGTGGCAGCATTCGTTCACCTATATCACCGGAAACAGCGGGATTAAGAGCCGGCTGGTTTCGGCTTTAAAATCGTGTCGCTGGATGCTTGCTTGTCCATATAAGGGCAGGCAGATGCAGTTGTGGCAAACGCCAAACTGCCGATAAGCGCAAGTGCAACAGTCAAGGCTTTCATAGCGAACTCTCCTTTTGCTCAACGTAAAGACGATAGCGCAAGTTACCCCGCGTTGTCACTTCACGTTTTCAGGCGTTCACAAAATCTCATCTTTGGTCCCAAAATACCTCCGCCGGAAGCACCCGACCGGAGGTCGGCTACTTTACTGCCCGCAGGCAGGCGTCAGTCCTGACCAGACAGCGAGGCAATGTCCGATACAGAGATAATCCCACTCTGAATAATCCCAGCGACGATGAAAAACACAATCGTCGCTGCAATCGTCGTCCATTTCAGCTTGCGGCGCATCATCGATTCCGATGGCGCACCTGCCGAAGTACCCGGCTCAACATCCCCGGCTTCGTCCTGCGATTTCACGAACAATGGCAGGACCATAAACAAGGTCAAAAACCAAATCACAGAATACAGAACAACAACCGAGGTGATGGACATTAGACTTGCTCCAGTTCCACAAGCGCACCGTTAAAATCTTTGGGATGCAAGAACAAAACCGGCTTGCCATGCGCGCCAATCTTCGGCTCACCAGTCCCCAAAACCCGCATGCCATCCGCTTTCAAACGGTCACGAGCAACCAGAATATCATCCACTTCATAACAGATATGGTGGATGCCACCGGCGGGGTTTTTATCAAGAAAACCCTGAATGGGGCTGTTTGCGCCCAATGGGTACAACAGCTCGATCTTGGTGTTCGGTAATTCAATAAAAACAACCGTCACGCCATGATCTGGCTCATCCTGCGGCGCACCGACATTTGCGCCCAATGTATTGGCGTATTGGGCCGATGCGGCCTCTAAATCTGGTACGGCGATGGCAACGTGGTTCAAACGACCGATCATGTCAGGCTCCTCATATTCAGTTGGCGGAACCTACCCCCGCGATCAGGCGAACATCAACCCAACCAGATAGGCCACGACGCCGCAGAGCCCACCAACCAGCAGCGTTTCACCAACACAACGGACAAAGCTTTCACTCGTCACCTTCCACCGCACAGCACCAAGCGCGATAAGCGCCGCAATGCTAAGCCCGACAGAGATTGGGAACAGATCAGGCGAGGCCTCCGCGAAGAAGTAAGGCAGCAATGGCGCGGCGCCAAAAATGATGAAGGCAATGAACGTCGCCAACCCACTCATTGCAGGGCTATCATCCGTCGGGTCAGACATGCCAATTTCGTGCTGCATCATGAAATCAGCATAAAACTCCGGGTGCCGCTCCATGATCGTCGTCATGGTATCCGCATCCTCCGCCGTCATGCCCTTCTCAGCAAGGATCTCCAGCGTCTCCGCCCGCTCCATTGCCGGGTTATGCTCAATTTCATGAAGCTCTTTATTCCGGATACCGCGATAAACATCCTGCTCAGACCGAGACGATAAAAACGCCCCAAGCCCCATCGCCGTTGCATCGGCAAACAGGTTGGCAAGCCCAAACAGCAAAACAGCAACCCCACCAACAGCAGCAGCCCCCTCAGCCCCCGCCCCGGCAAACCCGGCAACGATAGCGAAAGTGGTGACGATCCCGTCATTACCCCCATAGACGATTTCCTTGAGAAATTCCTCTACACGGCCGATTTTATGCTCAGATTTGAGGTGTTGTTCTAGGGATTGGGTCATGGGGTTAGGATAACGAGCCGGTAGCAGTTTGGCGAGCGGATTTGGCTTCCTAGTTTCATGAGCTCTTAATAGAAATCAGTAACTGTCAAACCAAAACATAGGAGATCACCCGATATGCAATTAAAAAAAGGCCGGTAAAAACTGGAAAAAAATCGAATAAACCCTATATGCTAGCCACGGCTCAATTGAGCTGAAAAACTTAAACTTATCAAAGGAAATCACATGACTTACTTCTGCCCCCCCCCCCGGTGCATGTCGCACCCCTAACTGAAAGGAAACAATCGTATGAAAATACTACGTTTC
>JBMYPG010000269.1:0-3820 GCA_049600095.1 Pikeienuella sp.
ATGCCGGAATCCGGGTCTTTCCGCCTTTCACGCATGGTATCACGCAACGACTGGCAGGTAAGTAACAGGGCAGATGGGTCGAGCACTGGGTCCGCTTGTAGGACCTCGATTTGGTCGAATTCAAATTCCAACTCGCCAAACCGCTGCCACAGCTCTGGCTTGGATTTGTAGTGGGTTATCAACTTGGCGAAATGGCTGGCAGCACCCCTGATGATATCCTCGTTAGAGACATCGCCGGGAACCTCTTGCGTCTGTTTCTGTTCCTTGCGGTGGAGGTCGCCCGTCACCGGCTTTGGTGCCACTTCCCGCTCTGTCAATCGAATACGGGCGCGGTGGTCAGCCTCCATCTGTGCAATCAGGCCGTTGAGTTTAACCGGGCCATCCTCCCAATGCTCGGTGATCAGATTCACGCGGTCGAGTTCGATGACCTCAATGCCGGGGCGACCTGCGATACGATCCTGAAACCAATCCACCCAGACTTGCCAATTTTCGCCTTTGTGGGTGAGGAGTTCAGCGCAGAACTTGTTCCATGCGGCATACATTTTGCCGTCGCCTTGGTGCCAGAGTTTGGTGGCGGCGAGGGCTGCTGGCGTTGTGCCGGTTTCTAGTGCATCACAGTCTAGGTTAACTTCATTCCAAGAGCTGACGTAGGCACCAATATCTACTAATTCGGCCCATCCTGCAGTTTCGGAGGTGGCAGCGGCGGCAAGGTTAACCGAGGTGGCCATTACCAACTTGGCAGAAGACTCGATCGCGAGAAAAGCCGCGTCAGCTTCACTGGCAAAGTAGGAGTCAGCAACCCTGTCGATGGCTTTGGCCGCGTCAGCGATGAATTCGGTACCGGTGACGCCTGTCATTGCCGCTTCGCTTGGAAAGCTGATTACAAACCAATGCGCTGCAGAACTGCAGAATGCGGGTAACCTACTTTCGAAAGGATTGTCAAAAATTCTCTGCAGATCCGGCGCAGCAGCCATCAAAGCACGTAGTGCTGTACGTACGCCGACAACTACCGACCATTCTATAGCTTTGTCGCCCAACCAACTCTCAAGCTCTTTCTCAGATGAAAATTCGGGCATTGCTTGCGCCTACGTTGTTGCAATGCATCCAGCCTATGGTGGGAGTTTCTGTTTGGAAAGGGCGATGTTGGAATGACGGTTGCTGTTAATGTCATCCCGGTTTGGAGTCAGGGCCTTTTTAGGTTTGACTATACGGTTAGGGATTGCGGTCCCGGGCCTGCGCCCGGGGTGACAATCAAGTCGGGGGTGACGGTGGGGCTTTCTGTGGCGCTTTACCCTACCCCAGCTTTGCCCGCAGTTCCGCGATCCTCGCCAGCGCATCATCGCGCACCGCGAATAGGTTGGGGTCGAATTCTTCGGTGTTGGCGCGGCGGGCAATTTCTTTGGCTGTATCTTCCGAAGCGTCATAACGCACAGAACCAAGCGAGAAATCCATGTTCAGTTTTTTACCGCGATTGGCAAAAGCACCCCATACTTCGGGCATGATTTTGGTGTTCATATAGTTGACCAAAAAGAACCATTTTTTGCCCGTCACCCGCATACGATCATCCAGATGATCATAGAAATCATGCACATCGCCAAGGGTGGCAAAGGTGAAGTCTGAGAAATCAGCCTCCATAATGCCGAGCTGGTCATGGATCGTCGTGCGGCGGGCGAATTCCTCTACTCCCCATTCCGATTTCGGACGCTTTTTCATCGGGAACCGCTTTGGCGCGATGGATCGTAGATAGGCGATACGCTTAATCGCACCTTCGCGGTCTTCAAACAGATTGGCGTCGAATTCCTCAGAATTGGCGCGCGCCGCGATTTCACGTTTTGTGGCGTCGGAGGCATCAAAGCGGACAGAGCCAAGTGAGAATGCTTCGTTCAGCAAGCGGCCACGTTTGCCATATGTGACCCATGCCTCCGGCTGAATTTTCGTGTCGTTCAAGTTAACGAGGAAATACCATTTATCGCCCTCTTGAGCGCGGATCATTTCCTCAGTCATGTCATAAAAGGCATGGACATCAGCCATTGTCGTGAAATTGCGGCCGGTAAAATCAACCTCCATCGTTTCATTCTTAGGGTCGAAAGAGATTCTGTCCCGGTCAGAAATGGTCATGATGGTTAGCCTCATATTTCCACATAGGTTTCGTGGCATTTACCGCAATGCAGCATTGTATACCATTGCACACTTTGTCGCCCTGCGTGGATTCTGCACCCAACCAATGTGCATGCAGCCCGGCAACATGACTGGCATGGTGGCGCGTAGGCATGTAGTTTTCGCCCAACGATGTAAGAGAGGCAGAAATGACAAATTATTTTGATGTACTGGAAACACGCAGCGCCGATGAACGGGCAGCAGCGTTATCGCGCGACCTGCCCGCGCAAGTTGCCAACGCCATTGCGATTGCCCCGGCCATGGCAGACCATCTTGGCAACGTAGATGCAGCTGCAATTGTTGACCGTGACGCTTTGGCTACCCTGCCAGTTTTACGGAAATCTGAGCTTAGCGCCGCGCAGAAAGCGCAGCCTCCATTTGGTGGTTTTGCCGCCGCCCCCGGCTCTACCCGTCATGTGTTTCAATCACCGGGCCCGATCTATGAACCGGGCGGTTCAACCCGTGACTGGTGGCGCATGGGACGCGGCATGCATGCTGCTGGCATTGGTGCCGGTGACATTGTGCAGAACTGTTTTTCCTATCACCTGACACCCGCTGGCATGATGTTTGAAAATGCGGCAGCGGCAGTTGGCGCAGCAGTCTTGCCCGCCGGTGTGGGCCAGACCGAATTGCAGGCACAAGCCGCAGCGGATATTGGGGTGACCGCCTATGCTGGCACACCTGATTACTTGAAAATCATCCTCGATAAAGCCGAGGAATTGGGCCTAAACCTTTCAAAAATAACGAAAGCTGTTGTTGGTGGCGGGGCGTTGTTCCCCTCTCTCCGCCAAGAATACGCAGACCGGGGCATCCTGTGTTTGCAGGGCTATGGCACGGCGGATTTAGGGTCAGTTGCCTACGAAAGCCCAGCTATGGAGGGCATGATTGTCGACGAAGGTGTGCTAGTCGAAATCGTGCGCCCCGGCACCGGTGACCCGGTTGCAGAGGGAGAAGTGGGTGAGGTTGTCGTGACCACATTTAACCCAGATTATCCACTGATCCGCTTTGCCACTGGCGATTTGTCAGCCGTATTGCCCGGAGAGTCCCCTTGTGGGCGCACCAATATGCGCATCAAAGGCTGGATGGGTCGCGCCGACCAAACTGCAAAGATCAAGGGCATGTTTGTGCGACCAGAGCAGGTCGCGGCCCTAACCGCCCGCCATGCGGAAATTGCCAAGGCGCGTGTCGTCGTAACCCGCACAGGAGAGCAGGATTTGATGACTGTGCAGGTTGAAAGCGAAAGCGCAGATGCGGCGACCATCGGTGCCAGCGTCTCGGAGGTCATGAAACTACGCGGCGTGATTGAGGTCGTAGCCCCCGGCACCCTACCCAATGATGGCAAGGTAATCGACGACCAACGCAGCTATGACTAACGTCAAATCAGGCCGTTAAGCGCCCTGCCCGGCTGCGGCATGCTGTTGCATTCGTAGCTGGGTTGTGGGCGAAATTGCCCTGTCTGCCACAGCAAAATGGCCGCCTTAAATTTGTTGCAATGCAACAATCGCCCCCATATTATTGCAGTTGCGTAAAAACGTAGTTTCTTTGGGGGCACCTCATGAACGCCAAGATGACGCCTGAGATGATCCGGGCCGCCAAAGGCGGTGCTCCGATTGCCTGCCTGACTTGCTACACTGCCCCAATGGCGCGCTATCTGGACGGCGCG
>JBMYPG010000270.1:0-3798 GCA_049600095.1 Pikeienuella sp.
CTAGGTCCAGAGGGTGGGGATGGCGGCGGTCGTATTGTTGCTGCAGGAACACCCGAAGACGTTGCCATGATTCCGGAAAGTCATACGGGGCACTACTTGTCTCCAATATTAAGGCGTGCACCCTCTGCCGCAGAATAGGTGATTGACCTTACGGCGCCCATCCATGTTAGGCTTTCAGTGTTGTTAGCAGAGACAGGAGACGCCAATATGAATGTCAAACAATTGATGGGCGACAGGAAACCCGCAGATATTGAAACTATATCTGAAAATGCCACTTTGGCTGATGCGGCTTCGAGATTGTCAGCACGCAAGATCGGCGCACTTATGGTTTCCAAAGACGACGGCGGTGTAGCTGGTATCCTTTCCGAACGCGATATTGTTCGTCGTGTCGCTTCTGATGGTGCGGGCGCATTGGCGACGCTAGTTTCGGCTGCAATGACCGCAAACGTTGTTTCTTGCGGGCCAACTGACCTGGCTCACTCACTGCTACAGCGAATGACAGAAGGCCGTTTCCGTCATATGCCTGTCATAGAGGACGGCTCATTGATTGGAATTATTTCAATCGGCGACGTTGTTAAGGCCCACATTAGTGAGATTGAGATGGAAAAAGAAGCCATGGAGAACATGATCCGTGGCATGTAAACTAGCCTGAATGGCGGGCTACGACTTTTTGCCTTCACAACACAACCAAGCGGAGCAGATCTTTGCGTATTGGATTTTACCCCGGAACTTTTGATCCGGTTACACTTGGGCACGGTGATATTATTCGTCGGGCCTTAAAGCTGGTAGATAAACTTGTCATTGGTGTTGCGATTAACCGAGATAAAGGGCCGTTGTTTTCGCTTGAGGAACGGGTGGAATTGCTCCGCGGAGAGCTTGAGCGGATTTGCCCCGATGATTTGGAAAGAGTGGTCGTTGAACCGTTTGAGGACCTGTTGGTTAAGCGAGCTGAGATCATCGGGGCGTCTGTCATTGTTCGCGGACTTAGAGCCGTCGCGGATTTTGAGTATGAATTTCAAATGGTTGGAATGAACCGTAGCTTAAATTCAGAAATCGAAACGGTTTTTTTGATGGCGGAGGCTCGTCATCAAGCGATAGCATCGAAACTCGTAAAGGAAATTGCACGGCTGGACGGAGACGTTTCGAAGTTTGTCGCGCCGCGTGTCAAAGATGCTTTGATGCAGCGTTTTTCCTGCAACGGTTGACGCTTTGAAAGACTAAAGTTAGGCATAGACGCAATACAGCCTAGGCTGATAATTGCAATTATAGGGAGAGCTTTCTGTGTTCAGCTCTGTTAAATCCGCCTTTCTTTCACTTTTAGTGCTCTGTGCACTGCCTGTAACAGTTGCGAGTGCTGCTGATGCCGAGAATACACTTCTTATCGAGTTGGAAATTGGCGTAGTCAAAATTGAACTACTGCCGGAGGTAGCTCCGCAACACGTGGCTCAGATAAAGCGATTGACCCGCGAAGGTGCATATAACAACGTCGTGTTCCACCGCGTAATCGAAGGTTTTATGGCGCAAACTGGTGATGTTGAGTTTGGCGATAAAGCTGACGGCTATAATCTACGTCGTGCAGGAACTGGTGGTTCGAGTTATCCCGATATTCCCGCTGAATTTTCCGACATCCCGTATGACCGTGGCATTGTTGGAATGGCGCGAGCTCAAAACCCAAACTCAGCCAACTCCCAGTTCTTTATCATGTTTGAGGACAATTACGGGTTGAATGGGCAATATACTGTTGTTGGACGTGTTCTCGAAGGGATGCCTTTTGTAGACAACATTAAACGCGGACAGGGGCGTAGTGGTTCAGTTTCTGATCCAGACCATATGATCAGTGTGCGCATTGCTGCTGATTGAACGCTAACAGAATATCATCTTTTTATACCAGTGGAGACGAAGATCGTGGAGATCAAGAACCCAGAAGATACGATTGTGATCCGGATGGAATCCGGTGAAATCGCGATCGAGCTAATACCAGGCGTCGCGCCGAAACATGTCGAGCGGATGAAGACGCTCGCCAGGGACGGTGAATACAATAATGTTGTGTTTCATCGTGTGATTGAAGGCTTTATGGCTCAGACTGGAGATGTTCAGTTCGGTGACAAAGAAGATGGATACAACCTTTCCCGTGCCGGTACTGGTGGATCTAAACATGCGGATCTACCCGCTGAGTTTTCTAACTTGCCTTTTGACCGGGGTGTGGTTGGAATGGCTCGTTCGCAGAGCCCTAATTCTGCCAATTCTCAGTTCTTCATCATGCTTGAGGACGGCCACTTCTTGAACAATCAGTACACCGTCTTTGGCCGTGTAATCAGCGGTATGGAACATGTGGATGCCATCAAAAAGGGCGCACAAAATAACAATGGTGCCGTTGATGATCCCGATGCGATGCTTTCAATGCGGGTAGCTTCCGACTAGTTACCAATGGTGATTAAATCGTTGCGGTAATTTGCGCGCGCCTTTTGGGCGCGCGCTTTTTTTGGGTATATTAGAATATCCATGAAGACGTTATTGAATGTTTCAACTGAGCCGATAGTGGACGGCCTCAGTTAGTGGCACGTTTGAACTGGAACCAACTGTATGCGCGTAGATGACTTTGATTTCGAAGTACCAGAAGAACTGATTGCACTTCATCCAGCTCACCCACGTAGTTCGTCCCGAATGCTTGTGGCCGACGCTGTTGGTAATGAAATCATGGGTTTTTGTGATTTGGCGACGCAGTTAATGCCTGGAGACCTGATTGTCTTTAATGACACTAAGGTTATTCCAGCTCGAATTGTTGGGGTGAGAAGGCGAGAAGACTCGTCTGCGAAAATCGAAGCTACACTCATGAAACGGTTGAGCGTGGATAGTTGGCACGCTCTTGTTCGACCTGCCAAGAGATTGAAAGTCGGCGAAAAGATCGAATTCGAAGGTATAAGTGCTGCAGTGCTAAAGAAGCACGATGGCGGTGGTGTGGACTTGATGTTTGATACCGAAGGTACCGAGTTGGATGCTGTGATTTCTCAGATAGGTTCGCCACCGTTGCCCCCTTACATTGCTGCAAGACGGGAGGGTTCCCAGTCCGATGTTGAAGACTACCAAACGATGTTTGCGGCAAATCTTGGCGCAGTCGCAGCTCCTACAGCGTCCCTTCATTTTGAGCCACCAATTGTTGATGAAATCATCAAAAAAGGCGTGAAGATTGCACACGTCACGCTCCATGTTGGTGGCGGTACATTCTTGCCAATTAAGGTCGAAGACACTGATGACCACGTTATGCACTCGGAATGGGGCGAAGTTCGCCAGGAGGCCGCTGATTTGATCAACCAAACTCGGTTGGCAGGCGGACGGATTGTGGCGGCTGGGACAACAGCAATGCGGCTATTAGAAACGGCCAGTACAGAAGGGGGCACAATTGCCCCCTGGGTCGGAGACACTGATATCTTCATCACGCCAGGTTACCGGTTTAGAATCGTTGACGGGTTGATCACCAATTTCCACTTACCGCGTTCTACCTTGTTTATGTTGGTCAGCGCATTTTTGGGCGCAAGTCGAATGCAAGAAGTTTATTCAAATGCAATAAAAAACCGAATGCGTTTCTATTCCTATGGAGACGCTTCACTGTTATGGCGTCCTCCGATCCATCGAATCGACTCTTTTTAGTCGTATATAGACCGGATCGACTTTCAAAAATCGGAATGCTGACGATCTTGGTTTGGTAAAGGGGAGGCCGCAATGCTTTCTGTCATTCGAAACTCATGGCCTCTGCTTTTGGGCATGTTGTTGTTGATGATCGGTAATGGCCTTCAGGGC
>JBMYPG010000271.1:0-3785 GCA_049600095.1 Pikeienuella sp.
GCTCCTTAATGATGTATTCGCGGATATGCCCCTCCGCCGCGCCCCTGAACAGCACCCCATGGGGCAGGATCACGGCCATTGTGCCATTGTCATCAAGCTGATGCAGCATATGCTGAACAAAGGCGAAATCGGCCTTGGACGCCGGGGCCAACCGCCCGTATTGCCCATAGCGATCATCATTCAACAGCAGCGGGTTCGCGGACCATTTGGCGCTGAACGGGGGGTTGGCGACAACAGCCTCAAACCGTTTTTCGGCATGTTGCGGCTGTTCCAGCGTGTCTTCCTGTTTCAGGTCAAAATTGAGGTAATGCACGCCATGCAGGATCATGTTCATACGCGCGAGGTTATATGTCGTGCGGTTCATCTCCTGCCCGTTGAAGTCACCCACTTCCGCTTCCTTGGCAACACGCAGCAGCAACGAACCTGACCCGCAGGTCGGATCATAAACCGATTTGATCCGCGTTTTGCCGGTGGTGACGATGCGCGCAAGGATCGTGCTGACCTCTTGCGGGGTATAAAACTCCCCCGCCTTCTTGCCCGCCCCGCTGGCAAATTTCCCAATCAGGTATTCATAGGCATCGCCCAACACGTCGCTGTCAGCCTTTTCCAGCTCAAAGTCGATTTCATCAAGGTGCGTCAGAACCTTGGCAATCAGCGTGTTTTTCGCCTCTTCCGTGCGGCCCAGCTTGTTGGATGTGAGGTCCATGTCAGAGAACAGATCATCAAAATCATCCTCCGATTCCGTACCCATGGTGGAGCGCTCGACATTGTTCAGGATGCGCGCAAGGTCTTCGATGATAAAATTCCCCGGCTTGCTGCCCCGCTTGGCGACGGCGCTGAACAATTCGGACGGCTTGAGGAAATAGCCCAACTCATCAATCGCAGCTTCGGCAACCGCGTCGAGGATCGCCTTCCCATCGTCGGTGTCTTCGTCGATGTCGGCAAAGTCCAAGCCGTCTTCGCTCAAAATCGTGTTGGCGTAGAGGTAAAGGCGTTCAGAGAGGTATTTGTAGAAGATGAAGCCAAGGATGTAATCGCGAAACTCATCCGCATTCATTTTACCGCGTAGGGTGTTGGCGATGTCCCAAAGCTTTTGTTCAAGTTTCTTTTTTTGTTCGTCGGTCATTGGGGCCATCCATAAATTACTTTTGATATAGATGCAGGATTGTAGCGCCTTGGGAAAGCCTCAACAGCACCGAATGTGCATATTGGGGACGCCAGATGAACAAGCCATCCCCACCCCCCTTTTCATTAGCTTTCAGTGAAATTGTAGGGGGATGACGGGTAAGGGGGCTGACCCTTTGATGGATCGGCAACACCCCCCTCATTCCGCCGCCTGCCTATGCCAACCCGCGAATAAGCTCCGCCTGTCTATGGCTTGTGACCGGTAGATAGGAATTAACAGTTGTCCCAACGTGATCATGGCCTAGGTTCTGTGACCACGCTTTGAATTGCTCTCTCGTATCGCATTTTTCGTCACCCAGTAGGGTCAGTGTTTTGCGAAAGCTGTGGGCCGTATATCGGGGCATCTGGACGCTAGCAAACGTATCCTTGATGATCGCGTTCAGCTTTGCCGAATTGGCATATCCAGCGCGATGAAACCCCACACATCGAAACCCTTGCCCGTTCACAGCTTCAATTTTGGCCTTGGGGAAAAGCGCATCGCCGGGGCCGAATAGTTTGTCACTGCGCAACCAATGTACCCATTCGCAAAAAGTTTCTCGATAGGCATTCCCAACCGGAAAGAAATACGTGGTGAACGTTTTCGCTCCTTTGGTCTTCACTTCTCGCCCGTCCAGATAGATGTGGCCGGTTTCGACATTCACATGTTTCAGCTTCAGCGAAGCCGCCGCTCCGTCCCTGCATCCTGTCAGCATGAAGAACGCAAACAGCGCCTTGTCGCGCCGGTTAAATTCGGTCGCCGTTGACATGGCCTGAAACGCATGGGCGCATTGATCCATCGACGGATAGGGAATTTCACGCTGGGCATGGGCGGCGCGGGCCGCTTTTAGCGTGTTGTTGAAATACTCAGCATCCGAAAAACTGATCACACGACGATAACCCGGTCGCTCAACCAACCAGATAAAGAAAGCTTTCACCATGCGCAGGATTGCATCAATCGTAGTGGCACCCAGTGGTTGTTTGGTCCGCTTGTTGCTCTGTTTTTCCAGATGTTTTTTGAACTGGATCGCCTGATCAATGCGGAAGCGTTTGAACGACTTGAATTTGGTGCTTTCCTCAAACCGCCGAATAGCCGCCAGTTCCTTATCTATAGTCGATTCATCCCTACCTTTTGCGGCGCGCCTATGGATCGCATAAGCACGTTTTACCCGTTCATTCTCTTCAATATACTTCATCATTTTTCCGTTCCTGTATTGCTGGCTTTATCATTGTAACTTCGTGGCGTTCACGCAGTGCCGCCCAAGTGATGATTTGCGCTGAGTTCGATGGGTTCGTTTAGGGTTGTTCACCACTGCGGATGGCAACTGTCAGTTTTGCTGCCAACTGGGGCAGTGCGGGCTTGCTGAAAATTTTTACACACCGGCACTCACAGACCGCGCACAACGTCTCTAACCTGCCTTTGACGGGGCCTGTGGCAATGTAATCAGCCATTCCGCCATAGGCATCGCGAGGGGCACCGCACGACATGCAAAGGAATTGGTCGGGGGCAAGCGTGCGTTTGGGTTTGCGAAGCGTTTCGACGATAAACGCTTTCAGAGACGCCCCTAAAATTAAATGGGGTTTCTGACCGTCCAGAACTTCCAAGCCCTTTCGCCGCCACGCCCTGACAGTCTGGCACGTCACGCCCAGCGCCTCGGCTGCTTCCTCGTAAGTGTATGTACGTTGTGATTTGATTTTGCACTCTGACACACGCCGGGCCATCAGTTGCGGCCACCTGTCGCCGGATCAACCCGGTTGGCATTGACCCACGTATTAAGATCAACGCCGCGATAAACGATTTTGCGACCTAGTTTGTAGTAGGCTGGGCCAGTGTTCTTGTGGCGCCATTGGGCAAGTTTTTCTCGGTCGCCGATAAGGTTCAGTTCTGCGTCGCCAAGGACGTAGTTCCGGTCTTGGTCGAAGATGTTTGCCATTCAGGTCACCTGTAAATGTTTCTGACTAGCCCCCAATTATGATCACATAATTTGAATTTAAAACACCAAATTATCAGCCCTCAGGCGGTTTGTAGAATCGCTAAAACCGCTTAGGCGGTTGTGGGAAAACACATGAAGTAGCGGTCACTGTACTTCGGATCAGATCGAAGCTCAGTTTCATAGTTTGCCTGTTGCCCTTTTCCCTGCTTCCATAGGTTAGCTTCAGCTTTGACAGCATTCTTAAATGCCTGATCGACAATCATTTGTTCAGATATTCGTGGATACAAATCTGCTAGGGCTACAATCTCTGCTAAGAACTTGTCCAAACGATCCTGTTTTGCCGTTTGAGACGCTCGCTTTCCACCTTCGCCAGCTCTAGTCCGCAACTCGACGGCATCACTTGCAAGTTGCTCAGCCCCGCCATGCACCATCTGTAACTCTCGGTAATAGTAGCCTGCCGCATAATCGTTGTGACTAATGAAAAAATTGTACAAAGCCTTGCTGGCGATCACCGCCATTGAGCTATTTGCAAAGTGGTGAAGACAGTATTCGAATTCCGCTACAACACTCCAATTTTCTCCAAATCTGCCCTTCAACCATTTGATTTTATCATGGAAAACAATCTTAATTTTTTTCAAGGTAATGTTATTAAATATGTTGTAAGATATGAAAAGAAAGGTCAGATCGAAG
>JBMYPG010000272.1:0-3749 GCA_049600095.1 Pikeienuella sp.
GTATATAGCAACGCGCGCTTAGACAGCAGCCGATGCAAATACCGACACCGCCGATCCGTCCAGTCCATCATCGGAGCGACAGACAGACGGCGCGCGTGGCTCAGCATATCGGAGTTCGGCGTTTCCAAGGTCATCGCGCAGTCCTACTGGACCAACGCCCACACTGTCTAGCCTTGGCGCGCGTGCAGTCACGCATTTGAAAGGCGTGCCTAATCAGCCTGCGCCACCTTCCGCCCACCGGGCAGGCTTAGCGAAAGCCCCGCCATCATCAACACCAGCGCGACCCAGAACCCGGCTTCATAGCTTTCGCCCAACATCAGAACGCCAGCAATCACGCCCGAAACGGTCACGATATAACTTACCTGAGTGGCAAACACCGGCCCTGCCCGCATGATGATGAAAACAAACCCACCATAGGCAATCGGGCTACCAACGATCAGCAGCGCAAAGGCCACCTCCAATTCACCCGGCGCACTCAACGACAGGGGCAAACCAACCTCAGCAAAGAACGCCAATGGTGCCGTGGCAATAGAGGATACAATCAACATGCCCCCCAGCACCGCGGCGGGTGACAGGTCTGCTGGGCGACGGATAGAGATGAACATGCTCTCACCCGTGTAACAAACCGCCGCCAAAATCGCGACGCCCACCCAGAACACCGGGGCCGCGCCGGTATCAGGGTTCGCAATGATCCAAACAGACACCATGCCCATCGCCAAACCCAGCAATCGCACCGCCCTGAACGGCTCAACCCGCATCACGATGGCAAGGCCAAATTGCATCAACGGAACAGTCGCCATGCAAACAGACAATACCCCCGCCCCAGCATGCGCCGCCGCACCGAATAACAAGACCGATGGGACAGCATTGCCCAACAACCCGACAACAATCGAGAAACGGACGTACTGCATGTCAATGCGGGGCAATCTGCCAAAAGCCCACATCGCCAACCAGACCAAAATACCTGATCCAACCGCCTGCCAAAACGTCACCACAAAGGGGTCAGCACCGCTCAGCATGACAATCCGGCTTAGCGCAAAGGTAAATCCCCAATAGCTGCCGATGATAAATAGTAGGATGACATTAAACGCCATCAGCCCGCCAATATCCGCGACGCCATTTCGTTCAGGTCTTTTGACAGATTGGGCTTGGCCAAAACTGTTTCCAGCGCCGCCCTAGCATGTGCCTGCCGTCGCTCATCATAGTTGCGCCAGGTTTCAAACGCCCCGGCACAGCGCGCCGCAGTCTGAGGGTTCAGGTCATCCATACGGATCAACCAATCACCGTAAAACCTGTACCCTTCACCATCTGCCGCATGAAACCGCACCGGGTTCGCCATCGCAAATGCAGCGATCAAAGACCTGAATCGGTTGGGGTTGCGCCAGTTGAAATCATCGCTTTCCGACAGCGCCGTTACCCGGTTCAACGTATCGGCCCGCAGGCTCGTCGCTTGCAGCGCCAGCCATTTATCCATCACCAACTCATCATCATGCCAACGCGAAGCAAACTGAGCCAACGCCATATCAGCCCCATCCAGCCCACGACGGCTAAGCGTTCTCAGCGCTGCCAAACTGTCGGTCATATTATCAGCAGCATCAAACTGCGCGCGCGCTGTCTCTCCTCCATCCAGACGAGAAATATAATGCAAGGCCACTGTCCGAAGCGCCCGACGACCGGCGCTCTCCGCATCCGGCGCATAGGCTGCATCGCCAGACATCGCCGCATAAATGCCATTCATCGCATCAGCGGTTGCCGCCGCAATCGCGTCCCCAATTTGTTCAATACCGGCCAAAACCCGGTCAGGGTCAACAACACCGCCCGCCCCGGCGATGGCCGAAGAAACCTCTTCCACCCCCGGCAGGTTCAGCAACAGCGCCTTAAACGCATTGTCCAAACCGTCATCACCAGCAACCGCAGCCATAGCATCAACAAACACCTGACTTGGTGCCTCTGCCGTACCATTGGCCAAATCAATCGCCTCAGCAATGACCAGATTTCGACCAGCTTCCCACTTATTGAAAGCATCAGAATCATGAGCCAACAAAAACGCCTGCTCATCCTTCGCAATATCCCGCTCAACAATGACAGGAGCGGAAAATTCGCGGAACAACGATAAAACCGGCTTTTCTGGCAGATCAAACCGAAAAACCTGCTTCGCCTCAGTCAGGCGCAAAACACCGGGCGTCCCAATCTCAGCCCCATCCGAGCCCAAGAAACCATAGGCAACCGGAACATCCATCGCCGCCTTGGCCTCCTGCCCCGGTGTTGGGCGGGTTTTCTGCGTCAAAGTCAGGCTATAAACCCCATCAGCAAATGCTTCCTCAACACCAATGCGCGGCGTCCCCGCCTGCCCATACCATTGCGCAAAATGGCTCAGGTCCTCACCCGTCGCATCCTGAAACGCCCCAATCCAATCCTCAATCGTACAGGCCTGCCCATCGTGGCGGTCAAAATACAATTGCAGCGCCTTGTCATATCCTTCCGGCCCAACGATCCGCCGCAACATCCCAATCAACTCCGCGCCCTTTTCGTAAACAGTCGCGGTATAAAAGTTGTTGATTTCGATATAGGCAGCAGGCCGCACCGGATGCGCCAATGGCCCGGCATCCTCGCGGAACTGACGGGCACGCAACGTCTGCACATCCTGAATACGCTTCACCGCATGGCTCCGCATATCGCCAGAAAACTGCTGATCCCGATAAACCGTCAGCCCTTCTTTTAGGCAAAGCTGAAACCAATCACGACAGGTGATGCGGTTGCCCGTCCAATTGTGAAAATATTCATGAGCGATTATCGCTTCGATCCGCCCATAATCATCATCGGTCGCCGTATCAGGTGTGGCCAGGACATATTTGGAGTTAAAGATGTTCAGGCCCTTATTCTCCATCGCCCCCATATTGAAATCATCAACGGCCACGATGTTGAAATGGTCCAGATCATACTCCCGACCATAAACCTCCTCATCCCACACCATCGACCGCTTCAGCGCATCCATCGCATAATCACAACGGGTCTCATCACCCGGTCGCACATAAATGCCTAGGCTAACCTTACGGCCGGACATGGTGACAATCTCATCGCGATGCGCCACCAAATCGCCAGCGACCAACGCGAACAAATAGGCTGGCTTGGGCCAAGGATCATTCCACTCGGCAAACCGCCGTCCATCTTCGGTAATGCCACTCGCAACCGGATCACCGTTAGACAGCAATACTGGCGCATCTGCCTCCACCCGCACAAAGAATGTCGCCATCACATCCGGGCGGTCAGGATAATAGGTGATTTTCCGAAAACCCTCAGCCTCACACTGCGTGCAATACATGCCATTCGACATATAAAGCCCGTTCAGAGAGGTATTCGTCTCCGGGTCAATCTCAACTTCACAGGTCCAGATAAACCCAGCCTCAGGCAAATCATTGGCCGAAACAGTCAGGCCTTCACCTTCGACCACCGGCTCAACGGCGACGCCGTCAATCTCCGCACTGATTAACCGCAGTTCCTGCCCATGCAATCGAAAATCGGCAGTGCCGCTAAATTCAGGGTTCCGCTTAACCGTCAGGCGCGCCTTAACCCTCGTGTTCATCGGCGACAGGTTAAAATGCAGGCTGACATCTTCGATCAGCCAATCAGGCGCGCGATAATCCGCCAACCGAACTTCAACATCCTCAGTCATCGGTACAGCAGCCCCATCAGAATCCATTCCCATCGCTCGCACCCTCAACCTCAGATTTAAATTAGCACCCCAATCG
>JBMYPG010000273.1:0-3736 GCA_049600095.1 Pikeienuella sp.
ATCCTCAATTCCGACAACGCACCTGAGATTTCTTTTACTCGATCTGCCGAAGCTGACCTGCCCCGTGCGGTGCAGGTAACCTATATTCAGTCTGAAAATGAGTATCAGCCCGGCGCAATCGAAGTGCGTACCGAGGCGACACTTTCCACTCGAGTTGATGCGACTGATGTGCCAATTGTGATGGACGCTGCCAAAGCAACGGGAGTTGCAGAACGCTGGATGGCGGAAGTTAAAACGGGACGGGAAGGGTTAGAATTTACTGCTCCTCCATCGATTTTAGAAATTGAACCTGGAGATGTAGTTAAAGTAGCTGGTCGTTCTGAACGTTATCGCGTTGATAGGATTGATGATGGGCAAACGCGTGAATTGACTCTAACGAAAGTTGAGAGGCAGGTTTTACCCCCCAATAACTCTAAGGAGCGCGCTTCCGCACTAATGCCTGTCGACTTTGCAACCCCAGTTGTTCATCACTTTATGGACCTGCCGGTGATGGATAGCCCCGGCGAGGCAAACACTGCGAGAATTGCGGCATTCTCTAGCCCTTGGGGCGGGGCGGTGTCGTTAGCTGTTTCGACGGATGAAGACAGTTTTACAACAACTGCAACGGTCAAAAATCCTTCGGTTATCGGAGAGTTGATTACTGACTTGCCCTTCGGGTCCCCTTACCGGTGGCAATATCCCACAGGTTTGTTGGTAAAGGTCTATGGCGGAGGTTTGAGTTCTGCCACTGAGTTAGCGGTTTTGAATGGATCGAATATGGCGGCTGTCATGTCGCCGGGTGGTGAATGGGAGATCATTCAATTTCGCGAAGCAGAATTGGTTGGCGACGGGCTTTATGAATTGAAAGGACTGTTGCGTGGGCAATTTGGGACGGAACACCTAATTGGTGACCCAACGCCCGTCGGTGCTTCGTTCGTCCTGTTGAGCGAGGCGCAGGCTTCGATCCAGATTGCAGGTGCCCATCGTGGACTTGCTCTGAACTATCGAATTGGACCAGCGCGAAAACATCACAGCCATGAAAGCCATCGCCAGTTTGAAGAAACCTTTAATGCTATAGGCCTTCGTCCGTATTCTCCGGCCCAACTGAAAGCATTTGCCGATGAAAGTGGCGCTGTGCAGGTCAATTGGGTCAGACGGTCGAGGATCGATGGGGACAGCTGGCAATCGATTGATCCGTCGTTGGGTGAAACGCGTGAAGCATATTTGTTGCGCGTTACTTCTTCTGGAGCTGTGAAAAGGGAGGTTGAGCTTAATAGCCCGACATTTGTTTACACAGCGACAGCTCAACAAGCGGATTCCGTTAGCGGAGAAATCGAAATTTCTGTCGCACAAATTTCAGATCAATTTGGCCCCGGGCCTGAAGCAAAGGTGAGCACGCATGTTTAATTCTCCGAACTTGGCTTTGCCGTTTCTGGCAGCTGCGCAGGCGCAGAAGCATGTAACTGTTAATGAGGCTTTGTCTCGGTTAGATGGCCTAACACAGATAACGGTTGAAAGCAGTGATTTGAACCATCCGCCTGCGAACCCGGTTGATGGCGACCGGTATATCGTGGGGCGATTCCCGTCAGGGGCATGGGGTGGCGAAGAGGCAAATGTTGCGATGTTCTTGAATGGTGCTTGGTCTTTCGCTGTGCCGCAAGACGGGTGGAGAGCGTGGGCCAAAGACCAGAACTGTGCAGCCATTTTCAGTAGTGGTAGTTGGCGGATTGGTTTGATTGGTGGCGAAGAGCACGGTGCGGCGACGTCTGTGAAAGTCGATATCGTCGATGTTCCTCTCGCCGGAGGTGATCCGGTTGTGACTTCCCTCGTCATTCCCAACCGCGCTGTCGTTATCGGCGTGACTGCCCGCGTGATTACACAAATTAGTGGTTCAGGATTAACGAGTTGGCGTATGGGCGTTGCGAATTCGGACAACAGATATGGGAGCGGTATTGGTCTGGCTAAAGACAGTTCTGCTATCGGTGTCACAGGTGCTCCCGTTGCTTACTATTCCGATACTCCGGTTGTTTTGACACCTGAAGGGGGGGCGTTTGACAGTGGGGTTATTCGTATTGCGGCCCATTTCTTTACTCTCAGTGCCCCAGATGCGGCTTAAAGAAGAAATTTTGGATATGTGGGAGTTCAATATTATGACGACAAATACCTTATCTATCGCTCTAGAAGTGCTCTGCGCTGCGGTAGCAATCGCCTCAGCAGCATCTGCTGTTTCACCAACGCCTAAACAGGGCCATTGGATTGGCCGAATTTATCAAGTGTTGGATATCGTCGCCTTGAATGTTGGCTATGCGAAAGACAAACCTGCTAAAAACGAAGGTGGGAGATTTGTCGCCCGGTAGCTTATTTGGCGCAGTCGAAACATAGGTGCGCGGTAGGGTTTACCTGCAATCGACGAATGTTGATTTCTTTGCCACAATCGACGCACCAACCATATTCATCTTCCTCAATGCGCTGGAGGGCTGCGGCAATCTGAGATTTTTCCAGACCTCTGCGGCGTTGGGTTTCCAATGCCATTTGCTGGCGTTGCATTGCGTCCATCCGGCTTAGCCTTCCTACGCTTTGTTGATCTAGAACTACCACCTGCCGATCATCGTCATTACTTGGGTTGATTTTCTCAAGTTCTCCAAGCCGTTCTAACAAAAGGTTTCTTTGCGCCTTGATGAATTCCGTCACAGATCTTTGTCCTTCAAAGTCTTGATAATTGGCTTCTGCAATACGATAACTGATAATACGCGTTGCGCCAGAGGAGGCTGCCATGTCCGTATTGTCAGAGCAAAATCTGCACCAAATCGACCCGGTTTGGTCTCGGATTACTCAAGAAGCTGAAGAGATTGTTGCCAAAGAACCGTTAATGGCTGGTATTGTCCACGCTGTTGTGTTGCAGGCCAAAGGTTTGGAAGCTGCGATTAGCTATCGCTTGTCGCAGAAGCTACGAACCGATGATATGCCTACGGTATTGGTACGGGAAATCGCTGAAGAGGCGATGCGCGCTGACCCGAAAATCGCACAGGCAATTCGAGCTGACATTGTGGCTGTGGAAGAACGCGACCCGGCATGCCATAGATATGTTCAGCCTTTGTTGTTCTTTAAGGGTTTTCAGGCGATTCAATCATACCGGATAGCGCATTGGCTGTGGAAAGAAGGACGGCGTGATTTGGCCTATTTCTTTCAGATGCGTACGTCTGAAGTTTTCGGCGTTGATATTCACCCCGGTGCCCGTATCGGGCGCGGGATAATGATCGACCATGCACATTCAATCGTCATTGGTGAAACAGCAGTGGTTGGAGACGATGTTTCTATGCTCCATTCTGTAACGCTTGGCGGTACTGGTAAGAATGAGGAAGATCGGCACCCGAAAATTGGGAACGGTGTGCTCTTGGGGGCAGGCGCGTCCATTTTGGGCAATATTCGCGTCGGTGCTTGTAGTCGTGTTGCGGCGGGTTCGGTCGTTTTGGCCGAAGTGCCGCCATGCAAAACCGTTGCTGGTGTGCCTGCGCGTATTGTTGGGGAAGCTGGTTGTGATCGGCCGTCTATCAGTATGAACCAGCAATTTGGTAGTGTGGAAGACGCCGAGGATATCGTTCCAACAAGCTAGGGTCTGTGGACAATCATCTTGATGCTATGAGTGCTGCGACGAGGTTCCAACACGCTGCGTAGCTGCAGTCGGTTTTGTCGTATCTTGTGGCTATCCCTCTGAACTCTTTGATCTTTGCGAAGTAATTTTCCACCATATGCCGCC
>JBMYPG010000274.1:0-3690 GCA_049600095.1 Pikeienuella sp.
ACCGGGCCGCACCAACTGCGCCAGCGCACAGCCGACCAACACTTCGGAATAGGCTTGCGTAACCGCCGCAATCATAGAAACCGGCGCCGTCGCCCCGCCCAGCACAAAGGGCACGATCACCGGGCACTGTCCCGCCGCAGCATAGGTGCGGATCGCCCCCGACATCGCATAATCAAACACCAATGGGGAGTTCATGTTGATATTCGCCATGATCACGCAGTTCTGGTCCACAAACTCACGGCCAAAGGCGATGCGCGCCATCTCAATACTATCCGCCGCCCGCTCCGGCGCGGTGACAGAGCCCATGAACGGCTTGTCACTGTATTTCAAATGGGCGTAAACCATATCTAAATGCCGCTTGTTCACCGGCAAATCCGTCGGCTCGCACGTCGTACCGCCCGAATGATGCAGCCACGGCGACATATAGACCAGCTTGGTCAGGTTCTCGAAATCCTCAATGGTCCCATACCGCCGCCCTTTATCCAGATCGCTGACAAAGGGCATGCCATAGGCCGGGCCAAACACCACATTGTCGCCGCCCAGCTCAATCGTCCTCGCCGGGTTGCGGGCGTGCTGATGAAACACCTTCGGTGCCGTCCGCAACACGCTTTGGATCAGTCCGGGCGCAAACCGCACCCTGTCACCATCCACATCGGCACCAGCCTCACGCCACAGCGCCACCGCCTCCGGGTCCTCATGAAATCGCACGCCAATGACCTGCAACAACTGAGCCGACCGGGCCTCAATCTGCTCCAACCCCTCTTCACCCATCAGCTGATAGGTCGGGATATCACGGCGCACCCCCACAATCATCGGCGCCGCTGGCCGAGTGGCAGAGCGACGAGCGGCACGTCTTCGGGCAATGGCGGGCATGGGCTTGGTTCCACGAGCAAAGGGTAGATACCCCCAGCCTTGGCCCGGATTTCACGCTCCACTCCATTATCCGCGACATGAAAGGGCAAAGCGCGACATCCCCGTGGCGTCATCCCCAACATTCGCGCACTTTCTGGTGAGCGCCAGAGCCGCAACTTCATTCGCGCCTAATACAATAACAGCTATCATTCTGGCTTCGCTCCGCCGATCAGGTAATATCGGCCTCAAATCAACCAGCCAAGGCGCGCATCATGACGAACACAAACAACAGCGCCACCGACCCCACGACCAAACCAAAACTCAAAATCTTCATCTCCTATTCCCGCGCCAACAGCGCCTTTGCCAATGAACTGGCCGAGGGGTTGGACTATGACGGCGGGTTCGAAACCTATATCGACAAGCGCGACATTCATGAGGGCGAAGACTGGAAAACCCGCCTCGGCAATCTGATCGCTGAGTCAGACACCATCATCTTCCTCCTCTCCGTTAAGTCGGCCACTTCGCCGATTTGCGTGTGGGAGGTTGAAGAGGCTGTCCGCCATTCCAAACGCATCCTCCCCCTTCAAATCGAAGAACTTGGCGATACCCTCGTCCCGCCACAGCTTTCATCACTCAACTATATCATCGTAGAAACTGACCAATCAGGTCGTCCGCAATCGTTCATGCGAATGCTCACCGACCTGCGCCGCGTGCTGAACACCGATGTTGAATGGCTGCGCGAACACACCAGGCTGCTCAGCCGGGCAGAGGAATGGAACACCGCCGGTCGCACCGCCAACCGCATGTTACTCGGTGCGGACATCGCGCAGGCGAAAAACTGGATTGAAAACAAACCAAAGGACGCGCCCAGCCCCACCGACCTGCACCACGATTACATCAAAGCCAGCGAGCAGGCCGAGGTTCAGCGTACCAGCGCCGAGCGGGAACGCGCCGACAAGCTCGAATCCGCGTTGCATGAGGCTGAACAAGCCCGCGCACAAGAGGCGCTCGCCGCCCGAAAACTCCTTCGCCGTACCATCATGGGCGTCATCGGGTCCATTGCCCTCGCCGCCGTCGGGCTGGCCGGTGGCGCCGCCTACAAAGAATGGCAAGACCAACAACTGTTTGAACAAGAGGTCGCGCGCGAAGGCATCAACGGCGAAATCGTCGCCTATGCGACGGCACGTGGCGAATTGGCGTATGATTCCTACAACGACGGTAGCGGCTCCACCGGTCAGTCGCCCTATACGACATCAGTGATCGAGGAATTGCGCGCCAATCCAACGTCCAGCTTCATCGACGCCCTGACACAGGCCAGCCAAAAGGTCGTCGACCGTTCCGGCGGTCTGCAACGTCCTTTCCTGTCGACCAGCATGAACGGCAAAACATTCCTGTGGCATCAACCAGATCACCGCCGCCGCCTCGCCGTTGTTGTCTGGCTGGACTATGCAGGCAATGAAATGGTGCCAGAGCTTGCCAGCCCCGGAAATGACGCCGCCGCCTTTGTAAAGCTTTTGCAGGATGTCGGTTATCGCGATGACGAAATCATCGTGCTGGCCAACCCGGATCGCAATGAACTGCTGGCAACCTTAACTAGGATAGAAGAACTAAGAACCGGCCATGTTGCGCAAGAACAGATCATGCTGGCGGGCATAAGCATAAAAAACCCCGACAAGAACAGCATTCCCGCCAATGAACCCGTTCAGGATAACTCTTTGGTTACATTCTATTATTCGGGCCACGGATATGGGATGCAGGGTCAAGAATACATCATACCAAACTTCGACTTACAAAATTATGATGATGTCTTTGCCGAAGGTATCAGCGTAAGTCAGATCATCGATATTCTATCTGTCGAATTCTCGTCCTCGATATTCATATTCGACACGAATTTCTCTGACGTTGAACCAAGCGGCGACCGATAACCGCCTCACGACGTCCGGTAAAACTTCTGCCGCGCTTCCTGTTCTATTGCCAATTGCATCTGCAAGGTGGACAGCTTCGCCATCTCGGTCTTGCGCTCCGCTTCACCCGTTGTCGCCTGCAACACCTTTAACTGCGCGGCCACCGCTTTCTTTAGCTCAATCTCACGCGGAACCACGCCCGCCTCTGCCATGATCCGCATTCCCGCAGAGATGATCGTCTCACCAGACCGGGGCGGCAACGGCTTGCCCGCACCTTCCAATTCATCAAGCTGACCCTCGGCCTGCGCCTTGCGTATCTGATGCTCTGCAAGATCACTCCACCGCATGGCCAACCCTTTCCGCTTCGTTACTGATATACAGTTAGATAGGTTCGTCGCTGTTTTTTGTCAACTCAGTTGACGAATAGCGTCAACCGCATATACTCCCCAAAAACCAAAGGGGCGCGACATGACACAAACACCGGCAGAGATGTTGTACGAGGGCATCCAACTCACCCGCCCCCTCCTCCGCAATATCACCAAACGGGTGGAGGCAGATTTGGCAGGCACCGGCATCACCGTGGGCCAGCGCGCGATAATGGAGGTACTGATGCTAACCGGCCAAGCCACAGCGCCGGAACTAACCCGCATATTAGAGCTAAAGCGTCAGTTTATAGGACGGGAGCTGAAGGACATGCTGTCAAAAGGCATGGTCCAAGCCACCCCAAACCCAGCCCGCAAAGGCGCCCTCATCTATCGCCTAACAGCCCAAAGCGACCAGACGATACGGGCAATGCGCGAAAAAGGCCTGCGAGAAATCGCAGTGTTTGCGGAACGGTACACGGTAGAGGAAATTAAGGCGTTCCTACGCATACAAAAGGCGATCAATGATGAGTTTGCGTGAGGGCCCCTGGGGCGGCTTTCCATCCGCCATG
>JBMYPG010000275.1:0-3686 GCA_049600095.1 Pikeienuella sp.
ACTGACAGGCCGTGCGATGAGCAAAGCAAGCAACATGAGCGGAGCAGCGATTATCGCTGGGCTTTCAGTAGCCGCCGCATGCATTGCCGCCGTCTGGATCGCGATGGAGCAACAATCAACCCCTGACCCAAAGCGTGTCGTCCCACTGATCGTAGCCGGCCTGTGCGGCTGTTATGCGGGTTTTTGGCAACTTAGCCGCAATCTGGGCCAAGGTTTTTCTCGATCTGCCCTATTCGGCGTTGGCGCATCTATCATCGCCTTCCTGATCTTCTCGGGTCTTAGTGCAGTGCGCAGCGCCTATATCTTCCACACAACCGTACAATTTGATTCTGCCAAACAGGCGCTATTCCATCTGCTCGAAGTTTTCGTGGCCTCTCTACAACGGCCATTAGACGACCCAATGCCAACCTTGGTTCTGCTGGGCGGCGGCTTGGCGGCGGGAATCATTAGCGAGGTTTTCGCGCGTCTCTGGGCAACAAACCTCCAGTAAAGCTGGCAACCGACTTAACGAAGCGCCGGCAAACCCACCCCAGTACACTCAAACCCACCATCAGCAGCAATGGTCTGGCCGGTGATGTAACTGGCTTTGTCCGAGGACAGGAACACAATCAGATTCGCAATCTCATCCTCTGATCCATATCGATTCAATGGAATCGCATCGTGATAGGCATCAATAATCTCCTGACTATGAACCGCCATTGCCAGTTTCGTCCGCACCGGGCCGGGGGCCACGCAATTTGCACGCACACCATATTCGCCCAGCTCAACAGCCTGCTGCTGGGTCAACTGTATAACCGCCGCTTTCGAAGAACCATAAGCCACCCGCAGGGTAGAGGCCCGCAAGCCAGAGATACTGGCGATATTAACGATGGACCCTTTGGCCGCCTTTAGCGCAGGTGTTAACGCTTGCGAGCACAGAAACACACCATCTAGGTTGGTCTCCATTACCGTGCGCCACCGTTGAAAATCAGTTTCCTCAATCGGCCCAAAATCGGCAACACCGGCGTTATTCACCAACGTATCAACCCGGCCCAGCGCTTCGAAAGCCGCCTGCGCCATCTCGGCTACGCGATCAGGGTCCGAAATATCATAGACGAGAGGCACCGCTCCGCTCAGCCCATCGGCGGCCTGCGTCAGTTCCTCACCATCACGGTCAACCATGACAACCCGGCGACCCTCAGCCAAAAACTGCTTGCTCGTCGCCAACCCGATACCACGGGCCGCACCCGTTACGATTGCTGTTTTCTGTTCCATGTAAGCAAATTGGAACAAGCGCCCGAAACTGTCCATAGCTGGAAGCCATCATCAACGATATGAACCGCAGCCCAACATCTTTGGTCCCTAAATACCTCGGCACCGGCCCAGCACCCCAGCCATCCCCATCAAACGCTCACTAAACCCGCGGCCGCTCAGCCTTCTCTTCACTCAACATCACATTACTTTCCACCTCACCCACACCGGGCAAGGTCATGATCCGACGGCGTAAAATCCGTTCAAAATCGGGTAAATCACGCGCCACGACCTTTAGGCGGTAATCATAAATCCCCAACACATGCTGCACCAATTGCACCTCTGGCACTGCAACCACCGCCCTCTCAAAATCATCGACCGAAGCACGACCAGATCGGGCCAGCTTCACGCCCAAAAATACCACCACATCATAACCAAGCTTGCGCCGATCCAGCGCAACTCGCCGCCCACGGATCACGCCTTCGGCCTCCATCCGCTTTATCCGCCGCCACGCAACCGGCTGGCTTACCTCCGCCGCTTCCCCCGCTTGCTTTGCAGTCAACGACCCATCGGCCATCAGCGCGCGCAAGATTGCCAGATCAACCGCATCGGGCGTCACAACGGCAACCTCTCAGTATTCTTTATTTCACTGACCAGCATCAACGCCTCAACATCAGCAATATGCGGCAAATCCAGAATGCGGGTTTTCAGGATTTCCTGATAGTGATCCAAACTGCGCGCCACCACATCCATGCGTACATCCACCCGGCCCAGCAGGGTTTCAATCACCAAAATCTCTGGCACCAACCGGGCCGCCGCAATGAATTCCTCAAATGAATTTCGGCTGGTTTTATCAAGCCTCACCCGCAAAAATACCGTCAGCTCATAGCCGAGCTTGCGCATGTCGACATCAACGACCTGCCCTAGGATGACGCCATCCTCGCGCATCCTTTCCATCCGCCGCCAACAAGGCGAGGCTGACAGCCCCACCCGCTCTGCCAATTCAGCGGCGGGCAGCGCCCCATCCTCCTGCAACTCTCGCAGGATACGTCTGTCGGTATCGTCAAGTTTTCGCATATAACTTGCGATAATCGCAAATTGTTTGAATATCCATACCCTATTTTCAGCAATATCAAGCAACAAAGACAAGCAATCACTGCACGGGCGCTTATGCTCCCTTCATCAAACTTAAACAAAGGAGACGGCACATGCGCGTCTATTACGATCGCGATTGCGATATCAACCTGATCAAAGACCGCAACGTCGCGGTTGTCGGCTATGGCTCACAGGGCCACGCCCACGCACTGAACATGCGCGACAACGGCATCAAAAACGTCGCCGCCGCCCTGCGCCCCGGCTCACCAAGCGCCGCAAAAGCCGAAGGCGAAGGCCTGAAAGTTATGGGCATCGCCGAAGCCGCCGCCTGGGCCGACGTCATCATGATGACCATGCCCGACGAATTGCAGGCTGAAACTTACTACGCCCATATTCATGACAACATGAAACCCGGCGCAGCCATCGCATTCGCTCACGGCCTGAACATCCATTTTGCACTGATCGAGCCTCGCGCAGACGTTGACGTGATCATGATGGCCCCAAAAGGCCCAGGTCACACCGTGCGCGGCGAGTTTGTCAAAGGCGGCGGCGTCCCTTGTTTGGTCGCAGTTAATCAGGACGCATCAGGCAAAGCGCTCGAAGTTGGCCTGTCATACTGCTCAGCCATCGGTGGCGGCCGTTCAGGCATCATCGAAACAGACTTTAAAGAAGAGTGCGAAACTGACTTGTTCGGTGAGCAGGCGGTTCTCTGCGGCGGCGTTGTAGAGCTGATCCGCATGGGCTTTGAAACTCTGGTCGAGGCTGGCTACGAGCCAGAAATGGCTTACTTCGAATGCTTGCACGAAGTGAAATTGATCGTAGACCTGATTTATGAAGGCGGCATCGCCAACATGAACTACTCGATCTCTAACACTGCGGAATATGGCGAGTACGTTTCCGGCCCACGGATCCTGCCATACGACGAAACCAAAGCCCGGATGAAAGCAGTCCTGACCGACATCCAGAACGGCAAATTCGTCCGCGACTTCATGCTGGAAAACAAAGTCGGCCAGCCGATGTTCAAAGCAACCCGCCGCAACAACGACGCGCATCAGATCGAAGCCGTCGGCGAAAAACTACGCGCCATGATGCCATGGATCGCCGCTGGCAAACTGGTTGATAAAGCGAAGAACTAAAGCGTTTCTAGCTTTCTCGAAGCGTGATCTGTCATGCCCGGACCTGATCCCATTGCCTGACAGACTATGCGTGCATGGTTGAGAAGGGGCATCCAGAGCCACTTCTCGGCTGGATCACCGGGTCATGTCCGGCGATGACATAGCGATAAAAACGAAACGGCCCCCGCAAAAGCAGGGGCCGTTTTGCGTTTCGGTTAAGCGATTGTCATCCCGGCCTCGAGCCGG
>JBMYPG010000276.1:0-3618 GCA_049600095.1 Pikeienuella sp.
GCCCGCATTCTGGCCGGGGGTAGCCGTGATCGGAATGACAGTCTTTGGTGCGTTCCATGTCTTGCTGAATTGGCGCGGCGTTAAATGGTCAGTCGAAGGGAAAGAGGCACTCATCTGGCTGTGCCCGTTAGAGTATCTCGCCTATTTCATGGTCTATGTCTTTGCGACACCAACCATCGGATATTTGCCCGCATCAATTATATTCGCGGCGTTGCTGGCATATCGCGTCGGCTATCGATCATTCAAAATGATCGGCTTCGCCGCAATTGCCGGTGCTGCTATCGTCTTGACCTTTAAGACAATGCTATCGGTGAAAATTCCGGCTGGGGCGCTGTACGACTACCTACCAGATTCCATCCGTCTTTTTGCGATAGTGAATTTCTAAGCCATGGACATCATCCTCTCCGCCATCGAAATTCTCGCCCGTTGGGATGTTCTGATTGCCCTGATCGTTGGTTCAATCGGCGGTGTCGTTATTGGTGCCATCCCGGGCGTAGGTGCGGCCGTGGCCATCGCTATCTTGCTGCCTGCCACATATTCACTAGACCCAATCGTGGGCCTAACCGCACTGCTCGGCATCTATGGCAGTTCGATGTACGGCGGCGCCATCCCTGCCGTACTGATCAATACACCCGGCACTGCGGTGAATGCCCTAACAACTTACGACGGTTACCCGATGACTAAGCGCGGCGAGGGGCGCCGTGCATTGTCACTAGCCTACTCAGCCTCATTCTTCGGCGGCATCTTTTCGGTTGTCTGCCTTATCATCCTCTCACCCGCGCTGGCTTGGATTGCCCCAATGTTCGGCAGCCGAGAGATTTTCCTCGCCGCATTGCTGGGCATCATCCTCGTCATTTTGGCGCATCGCGGCAAAGTCATGGCCGCCGGTATGCTCGCCTGCTTCGGCATCCTGCTCAACACAATCGGGCTGGAGCCAATCCAGTATTCCAAACGCTACACATTCGGCCAAAGCTGGCTGTCGGGTGGCGTCGATCTGATTGTTGTCGTCCTCGGCCTCTTCGCGATTTCGCAAGCCTTCATGCTGTTGGTTGATAAAGACGATGCACCAGAGGCTGCCCCAGTAAAAGGCGGAATGTTGGAGGGGTTCAAAGAGCTATTCAAACACAAACGAGTGGCCGCCGTGTCATCTTCGTTCGGTGTCATGATGGGCATGATCCCGGGGGTAGGGGAGTTTACTGCACAATTCCTATCCTACACCGCCGCGCGCAAGGGTTCGAAGGAACCAGAAAAATTCGGAGACGGTTCACCAGAAGGTCTGATTGCATCTGAAGCTTCTAATAACGCCGTTCCGGGTGCTGCAATGATCCCGCTATTGGCACTCGGCATTCCGGGCGAGGCGCTGACCGCCATGATGCTGTCAGTATTCTACGTTCATAACGTCGTACCTGGCCCCGGCCTATTCCAGAACCAGATGGATTTTGTCGTGGCGCTCTACATCGCGCTCCTCATCCTTAACGTCCTCGTCGTTCTATTTCTATTGGTCTCAACCAACGGATTGCTCCACGTAATCCGCATTCCAACCCGTTTCCTTGGCATTATCATCCTCACGCTCAGCTTTGTTGGAGTCTACAGCCTGCGTAACAATCCAATCGATTGCGCCATCGCGGCGGGTTTTGGCGTTTTTGGTTTCATCCTCAAACGACTAGACCTGCCGATTGTTCCCATCATCCTCGGCATGGTGCTTGGTGGCATAATGGAGGCAAAACTCCGCACCTCCATGATGAGAGTGAAAACACCGTTTGATTTCATCGACCGTCCAATCGCGATGATCCTTTTTGGCATCATCGTGATCGTAGTGGCGTCTCATTTTTATGGCATGTGGAAAAACAGGGCTGGCCGAGGCGTATAAATGCTGCGTTAATTCGGGCGCAGTAATTATCGGTCCCCAATGTCTAATTTAAGCAAAACACCCTATTCCGAAGCACCACCAGAATCTTTCTGGGCCAGTTGTGCTGACGATCCAACATTTTACTTGAGCCAACTTTGGGTTCCTAAGTTTGACATAACGTCGAGCACTGCAATTGCGACTGCTGGTAGTTGTTTTGCCCAGCATATCGGCGCGCGGCTACGTCAATCAGATGCCAATTTTCTCGACGTTGAACCAAGGCTGGAGGTTTTGGGAGAGGCGGCCGGTAAGAAATTTGGCTATGACCTGTTTTCCGCGCGATATGGCAACATCTACACAGCGCGACAGCTTTTGCATTTAGTTCAAGACTGCCGTAAATCCCGGGTTAGAAAACACGCATTCTGGACAAAGGGCAGGGCATGGTACGACGCCCTACGCCCAACGATGGAGCCAGAAGGGCTAACCTCGCTTGAAGAAGCAAAGGCCCATCGTATTCATCATCTGGGTAAAGTGAAATCACTGTTCCAGCAAACCGATGTATTGATCTTCACGCTAGGGCTGACCGAATACTGGAGAGATAGGCGTACAGGAACCGCCTACCCAACCTGCCCGGGGCTGGTTGCAGGTGAGTTTGACCCGAAACTCCACGAACTCAGAATTGCACCGTATGAGGAGGTGATGGCAGATATGAAATCAGCGCTGTCGGCGCTGCGTCGCCTAAACTCCAAAATGAATGTCATTCTTACTATATCTCCAATTCCTTTAACTGCTACGGCATCGGGCGGTCACGTTGTTCCTGCGACCATCTACTCAAAATCAGTGCTAAGGGCTGTAGCGGGGCAACTGACCGAAACTTTCGACCATGTTGATTACTTCCCATCATTCGAACTGGTCACATCGGCAGCATTCGGTCACCACTATACAGGTGACGGTCGGCAAGTTTCTAACGCTGGCATAGACTTGGCAATGAATGCCTTTTTCGCCAATTGCAGTTTGAATGCCTCAACAAGCCAAATTGCAGACACCAAAACAGAAATTAACGATCAAGAGGACGGGCCAGACGACTTACACTGTGATGAACTCTTAATGGGCGCATTTCGTTGATGACAATGCGCGCATGTTTGCTGGGCGATAGCCACACTGCCAAAATCATCATGGCGTTAAGGGAACCGGAAAACCCGCTTTCAAGTACAAGTTTTGACTTCGTCGTAGGTAGCGGTTCCATCATTTCGACCCTCGCCATTTACGATGGGAAAATTACATCGTCAAATGCTGAAAGCGACGCGCTGTTTAGGCAATTGGGCATCAAAGAACCGCCCTCAATTCACGACTACGATTACTTTGTCATCACGGGGTCCGGCTTTGGTGTTGGAACTTTTGTTTCAGCTTTACGTGAGGCTGACTTATGGCAATCAAATCTGGTCAAGAAACAGCCTTTTGACACTGTTTTGCAGCGTAAAACCAAACAAAGACCGTATATATCCAGGGCTTGTTTAAAAGAAGGGATAACAGAGCGAATTAGAACCAACGCCTACGTCAATTTCGCCCGACAGATCGTGAATGAAAGCAAAAGCCACGTATTCTTAGCCCCTCAACCAAGGCCTTCGGATCGTTTGCTGCCCCCCAATTTAGGAAACAACATGCCCATTTTTCGGCGGGCTGCCAAAAATAATTTAACAGCCGAAATTGAGGAGATCTATCTTTCAGTTTTAAACAATTATCTAGTCGACTACCCATCTATTACAATTCTA
>JBMYPG010000277.1:0-3609 GCA_049600095.1 Pikeienuella sp.
TGATGAAGAACTCTGCGCCCCAGATCAGGAGGTCAGGACCAAGTATGTCTTGGACCGCATCCAGAATTGAGGGGTGTGTTGCGATTTCTGCTGCCAATGGGATGACGGCATGAGCGTTGCTCCGGCGGTACATCTGCATTGGGTGTGGTAGGTCTGCGGTTCGGTACTCTGCCTCCATCGCCTCCAGATCAGCGCGCCATTCAGCGGCTTTTTCTGGGGTGATCACTTGCAGGGGATAGACAAAGCCATCGCGGTTATAGTCGTTAAACATGGTCGCACCATTGAAAGCTGTTTAGGCTTTCAGTCTGTGCGATCAGTTAGCCCTCAAATTGGCCTACCGCGACTGTCCGATGCCGCAAATCAGCCTTTTAAGTATGCAGCGGCCGGGCCGACTTCGATCATGCCATCATATAGCGCACGGCCTGAAATTGCCCCGTCCAGTGGCGCGCCGCATGTTTTCAGCGCTTTCAGGTCGGCCATGGAGCTGACGCCGCCGGAGGCAATTACTGGAATGCTGACCGCGTGGGCGAGGGCAGCAGTGGCAGCCACATTTGGGCCCTGCATCGCGCCGTCGCGGTCAATATCGGTATAGATGATGGCAGCAACACCGGCATCCTCGAACTGTTTGGCGAGGTCAGTGGCGGTCACATCGGTGGTTTCCGCCCAACCTTCGACCGCGACCATGCCATCGCGCGCGTCGATGCCCACGGCAACCTGACCGGGGAAGGCGGCGGCGGCTTGTTTCACCAAGGCCGGGTCACGTACTGCGATGGTGCCGAGGATCACCCGCGCCAGACCTTTGTTCAACCAACGTTCAATCGTGGCAATGTCACGAATGCCGCCGCCAAGCTGGGCCGGAACGCTGCATTCTGCCAAGATCGCCTCAACCGGTGCATCATTTACGGGTGCGCCAGCAAAGGCACCGTTCAAGTCCACCAGATGTAGCCATTCGCACCCGGCATCCTGAAAGGCCATGGCCTGTGCTGCCGGGTTGTCGTTGAACACGGTCGCCTGATCCATCTCTCCCTTATAAAGCCGCACACAAGAACCGTCTTTCAGGTCAATTGCAGGGTAGAGGATCATAGCGGCTTCCTTAATCTATCGTCTGTTTGCGCGTTGTTTACGTCACGCTTTAGGGCATGTCACGTCAGGTAACGGTTGACGCGCCGCGCCTTTCGCCACAGCCTTTGACGCAACAAACTAAGGAGCTAACGTTATGCGCAAAACCTTTATCGCAACCTCATTCATTGCAACCAGCCTTATGGCCAGTTCCAGCGCAGCCTTTGCGGGCGACCCCAGCGGGCTGTGGCAGACGCAACCGGGTGAATCTGGCGGGTATCTACATGTCGAAGTTGCCCCCTGTGCCGCTAACGGGGCCAATGTTTGCGGCCACATCAAAGCGGCGATTGATAAGGATGGAAACGTCAGCCCCGATTATGAGCACCTCGGCAAACAGATGCTGTTTGATCTGGAACCAGATGGTGAAAACAAATGGGATGACGGTGAGGTTTGGGCACCGGATGACGATAAAACCTATTCAGCCAATATAGAGCTAAAGGGCGATGTGTTGGTTATGGAAGGATGCGTATTGTTCTTCTGCCGCGCGCAGGATTGGAACAAGGTGGAGTAACCAGAGCGCAAATTGTTTAGTAAGCGCGCCCAATCGGGCGCGCTTTTTCGTTTCGGGCGCCTACACCCGCTCCACCGCAATCGCGATGCCTTGGCCGCCGCCGATGCACATTGTGATTAGGCCGTAGCGGCCGCCTGTGCGTTCCAGTTCGGCCAGGCATTTTACCGTGATGATTGCGCCGGTTGCGCCGACTGGGTGGCCGAGGGCGATTGCGCCACCGTTTATGTTTACTTTGGCGGGGTCGAGGCCCAGGCCCTGTGTTACGGCGCAGGCTTGGGCGGCGAAGGCTTCGTTTGATTCAATCACGTCGAAATCTTCGACGCTCAACCCGGTTTTGGCGCATAGGTTTTGCACTGCGGGGATCGGACCAATGCCCATCACCTCTGGCCGTACACCGGCATGGGCGTATCCCAGCAGTTTGGCGCGGGGTTTAAGGCCGGCTTTTTCTGCGGCCTCTGCCCGTGCCAGCACAATCGCGGCTGCACCATCATTGATGCCCGATGCGTTGCCTGCGGTGACGGAGCCGTCTTTCTTGAACGCCGGGCGAAGGCCCGCCAGAATCTCGGCTGTGGTGGAGGCCTTTGGATGCTCATCGGTATCGAATGGCACCATGTCGCGGCGGACTTTGACCTCAATCGGCGTGATCTGATCTTTGAAACGGCCTTCTTCAATCGCAGTAGCGGCGCGGCGTTGGCTTTCGAGCGCAAAAGCATCCTGTGCATCGCGGCTGATCTGATGTTCGGCTGCTACGTTTTCAGCGGTAATGCCCATGTGGCCACCGCCGAATGGGTCATTCAGGGCACCGAGCATCATGTCCATGGACTTGGCATCGCCCATTTTTTGCCCAAAGCGGGCCGCAGGCAGGATGTAAGGCGAACGAGACATGCTTTCGGCACCACCTGCCAGCGCAAAATCACAATCACCCAGCATCAGGTGCTGCGCGACAGAAACGATGGCCTGCGCACCGGAGCCGCACAGGCGGTTTACATTGACGCAAGGCGTGGTGTCGGGAATGCCCGCATCCATCGCCGCAACGCGGCTGAGGTACATATCGCGCGGTTCGGTGTTAATGACGTGGCCAAAGGCGACGTGACCGATCTGGCCCGGTTCAACACCTGAACGCTCCATCGCTGCCTTGACGACATGCGCGCCGGTTGCAGTTGGTGCAACGCCAGCCAGTGCCCCACCAAAGGTTCCTATTGCAGTGCGCGTTCCGTCCAAGATTACTACTTCGTCGGCCATTCCGTTGTCCTTCACTTCGATCATTCCCGTGTATATTGGCCTTCACACTCCCCGCTTGCAATCGGCGTCGTGACGCGCGACAAAACCAGCGTTGCGTATAGAAGGTTGTGAGATGCGTTCGACCTCTCTTTTGATTGGTATTTGCCTGGTATCCTTGGCGGGCGCCGCCCTGTATCAGGGCAAGAACGGTTTTTTCCGTGCCAGCATCAGTTCGCTGAGCTATGAGCCGCCGTCTGATCCGGCGGAAATACCCCCGGTTTTTGTCGACTTGGGCAATTATGAAAGCCTCGCATCCGGTGTTCCGCTGATCAATGTTGCTGAGGCACGGTTGACCTGTGCGCAGCTATATTCCGGGGTTAAGAAAAACCCGGATGCAGAAACGGCCTTTATGCGGTTGAACCTGATGCTGTTGGCGGCGGGTGCAGAGGTGAAATCAAACATCATCGACCCGGATATTCACTATCTGGCAGAGATTCGCCGCGACCTCGCGCAGGACAAATATGAGTGGCGCGAGCCGAAATTGAACGATGAACAGGCTGCGGCATTGGCATCAGCGCTAAAAAATCTGACCTCTGCCACGCACCCGGTTTTTGCCGACCTTGATATGGGCGAGGAAAACTATGACGCCTTTAACCGGCTGGCCGATGCGATGATGGCTGGTGGTGAGGCTTTGAATAAATGCGTGGAGCGCGGGAAGTTTTAAACCCGGCTAGACAACTAAAACGCTTAGATAGAAA
>JBMYPG010000278.1:0-3599 GCA_049600095.1 Pikeienuella sp.
TTGGCCCACCATATGGTGAAGTTCATTGAAGATGACGGGCGTAAAGATGTTGCGAAACAGTATCTGGAGGCGTCTAAAGAAGCTCGAAATGCAGCCAGATCTGCCCGGAAAGAAGCACGATTGGCACTGGCGGGGTTGATTGAGGCCAAGCCGTTTAATCGCGACGAGGTAGATGCGGCGCTTGCGGTCGTTGCTAACACTGAGGCGGATATGCGCAACATCCGTCACGCAAACTATTCGGTAATTCTCGCGACGATGAATGAAGATGAGCGGGCTAAAGTAGCAAAGGCGCTACGTTACTGGTCAGCGCGCCGCCACGGCGGTCGACGCTGGAAAAGGGATTGAAGGTAAGTGAAGTTTTCACCTCTCTTTGCAATGCTTAACAATTGAAATGAGGTAATCTGCGGCCGTCATTCGTCGGCTTTCGATTGCCTCTTTTAGCACTGCATTGCTTCCCGTTTATGGCCACCCGACATAAAACTGAAAGCAAGCAAAAAGCTTTGAACTTACCTAACGTAATTCACAGGATTCTAACCATCCGAATCCAAATAAAAGACCCCCTCAACTGATGTTCTTAGTGCCTTGCTGATTTTTAGGGCCAAGATGGTGGAGGGTACAAAAACGCGGTTTTCTATTGTGTTGATGGTTTTTCTGGACACGCCGACGGTCTCGGCCAGTTGTGCCTGCGTGACCTTATGTTTGGCGCGCAGTTCGGTGATGTTGTTTTGAAGTTCCATCACCGGCCCCGAATATCTAGCAGCGCGAAATACAGCAGGGAGACACCGCCAGCCAGAGCGCCCATGCTGGCGAAGGCTTGGCGAAAATCGACGATGCCACCCCAAACCAAAAGCCCAAACAGGGGGTACATGGCGAGGGCGAACCAATAGCCGAACTGAATTGCCTTTGCCCATTCATGGCAGGACAATTCATCCCAAACACGCCCGGCATTGGTTTTCCCGATATTGATGCTGCGGTGAATATGACGATTGCGCCGATGACGCCAACAATGCCGGGGTGTAAGCATTTGTTTGGACTGCATTGGATTGAGTATCTAGCGAAGGCCAATTGGGCGGCGGTTAGTGGGGGTTAGACCCAAGCTGTGGTGGTGCATGTAGATGCAGCCAATGACTGCTACGTGCCCAAACTTCCAATTTCCGGCAACGCAGCGAATGTCTGGTACTGTGTACTTCGTGAGCGGTCCGCGTTTTCTCAAATGTGGCCATAGTCTTCGCGAAGAGGGGCTGGTGCGATTTCAAATTCGGTCGTTCGCGCGTAGTGATGTCCCGATTGGAACGCCATTGCGATCAAGCTTGGCGCGAAGCAATCGCCGATGCGCTGGACAGACTTTAGCCCCGCATCTGCCCACAGATGTTTGACAGCCTGTAAATCCGTCCAAAGCCGATCGTTAGGGAGCCTGCTTGTCACACTGACGAGTGTTTCGCAGCCAATCTCTTGTTCGGTGCCGGAGTAGACGCAAGCCAGTGTGAGCCAACCCCGAAGCATCCCGGCCAACGTGTGAAGCGGGATAATACGCACGATTTTCTCGATCAACCTCCGCTGAATGCGGTCTTGTTCCGGGGTGTTTTCGGACTACTGGGACACAACAGGTGCAGGCGTAACGAACACAACCTCTCGTCCGGCATTGGCCAACAACTCAGCCAAGACACTTGCCATGTAAAAGTGATCGTCGTCGAAGATTACAACAGGACCATCTGCGGTGACCGCTGCCGCACTCTTCGCCATTATATCATCAGGCGTCAGCACACGGGTCGGGTCAAGAAAGTCCAACGGCCTGCGATGCGCACGCCCGACCCCGTCGTTGCGCCAAGTAGATCCAGTCGCAAGCGCAACATGAGGAATACCGAATTCAAGAATGTCTGATGCCTCAAGTCGGCTATCAAGATAGAGCTCGGCATTTGGTGATTGTTGCAATTGCCACAGCCGCCAATCCCGGACACGGCCCCAAGCAGAAAGCCCCGGTAGTGCACTTTCTAATGTAACGCGCCCGCCCCAAGTTGTACTGGCCTCGGACAACGTGACATCTGCACCGCGCTGCACCAGTGCCCGCGTAGCCTCCAATCCAGCTGGTCCGCCACCGACGATCAAGTAGGGGTCCGGTTCATTCATCGTTGGTATGATTTCCGGATGCCAGCCACGACGCCATTCTTCGGCGATTGTTGGGTTCTGAGTGCAGCGCATCAGAGTATTGGTATTGTCGCCCATCACGCAAATATTGCACCCGATGCACTCGCGAATGGCTTCGATTTCTCCGGCTTCGATCTTGCTGGGCAAAAACGGATACGCGATGGAAGGTCGGGCAGCACCAATCAGGTCCTAGTGACCACCTTTAATCACGCGTGCCATAGTGTCGGGCGACGTGTAGCGGCCCACACCAACAACTGACTTGGTGGTTACGGACTTCACAAAACCGGTGAATTTTTCCTGAAACCCTTCGTCCGAAAACCGCGAGGTTTGGCTGTCGTTGGACCAGCCGGACAGGTTTACATCCCATAGATCGGGCAACTCGGCCAAGGCCTCGATGATATCGCGGGCCTCTGCATCATGTTGGGGGCCATCTTCCCCGATCAATTCATCCACAGCCAGTCGCACTGCGACAGCACAAGTATCGCCGACAGCCTCTTTAGTGTCCTCAATCACTTCACGAAACAGCCTAAGGCGATTTTCAAACGACCCGCCGTATGCGTCGGTCCGATGATTGTGCCGCGCTAGCATGAAATGCTGCAACAACGTCATATCGTGCCCTGCATAGGCGTAAATGATATCGAAGCCTGCGCCCTTTGCACGTAACGTGGCATCGACGTGCCATTTGCGGAAGGCCGCAATGTCAGCCTTGTCCATGGCTCGCGCCTGAACGGGATCATAGCTATCCACCACCGCAGCAGATGGGGCAATCGGGGCAATGCGACTATAGCGGTTGGCGGAATGGAGGCCATTGTGAGCAAGCTGGATCGCGGCCAAATTGCCATGTTCATGGATCGCATCTGTGACCAAACGCAGGGCCGGAATATCTTCCTTGCCCCAAAAGGCGCGCCTCGTTTGCGGGAGTCAGGTCAGAGCTGGCGTGAATCTCGGCTTCTTGAGTGGACACAACACCCCCAACTGCCTTCAGCCTTTATCCCCCGAAGTCGTGCTTCGGCTTGTGGATAGCGATAGCCCATGCCGGTGCAATGTGGCACCTGATAGAACCGATTGCGCGTTGTGAGCGGGCCTATTTTGATGGGCTCAAAAAGAATATCGTAACGCGGGTCACGCATGGCCGGATCCTGATCGAAATTGCAGTAATTCAGTCATTGGCGAATACCATAGAGTGGAGACTACCAAAAGCGGTCATAGAGAGGGCGGGCCCCAAAGTCCGCGTAGCAGACTTCGGCTCTTAGTCGAATGCGATGCTTTCCTTGCCGCTTTCCAGGCTACGCCGCAACTCACCCAAAGCAGCTTTGGCAAATGTTCCAACTCCCTACTCTTCAGGATCGAGATAGAACACCCCCTCTACAGGCACTCCAAATGCCTGTGCGATTTTTAGGGCCAAGATGGTGGAGGGTACGAAAACGCGGTTTTCTATTGTGTTTATTGTCTTT
>JBMYPG010000279.1:0-3574 GCA_049600095.1 Pikeienuella sp.
TTTCCTGAACCGCAGATGGTGGCGCTAGAGGCGTTGTTGGTGGGGATTGTTCAGCGCTGGGGCATCGATGCGGAGAATGTCTTAGGCCATGAGCATGTCGCGCCGGGGCGGAAAGTTGACCCGGGGCCTAAGTTTGATTGGGCTCGGTTGGTGCGATTGGGGTTGGCCCGAAACGCATTAGCCGATGGCTCCTGACCCATAATGATTTGGTGCTGAATACTACTTAACGGCTGGCAAGGGCAGGCAACCTTTCAACCCTGCTGGTAGTACCACCCAAGCCCCATTTTTGTAGAGTAGTGGGACGAAACTCTTGGTCTCTGACGCCAGAGTGATGCTGATGGAGGACGTTGAGAGCATCGCCGTGTCGTCCGGGAGCGAATGCAGAAACCCGTCCGGCGGAAATAGAACAACATATGCCGGAGCCTCATCTGTTAGCAGAGCGGTGACTACAAGCGTCGCCAGCCAACCGAGGAGCACCAATGGAAGGGCAATAAGGACCGGCCTAATAGTCATGGATATGCTCAAGCCGATAGCCATCGGTTTCCATAGTGCGCAGGAAATCGGCCAACTCATGAACTTTCACCACCACCAAATGCCTGAAACCGCCAGCCCCCTGGCGCGACCGGCTGTAGGTCGCATTTGTCATTTCCGGTGTCTCTGACAGGACGGTGAACAGGATATCGTCATTCCCGGCGATTTCGATAAAGTTCATGCCTTTGTGCGCCCAGCGTTCCAATCGATGGGTCAATGCGCGATAACGTGTGGTTTCCACTTCGATCCCTTCGGGGTGGATGGCCAGAACGGTTACATCATTCTCAGATTCCAATTGCGCCGGATCGGCACCTTTAACAATCATCCGGAGGGTTAGATCATCCTGGCCCATCTGGGCCACCGCGTCGACGATCACATTGGCATAGGCTGCTTTTACGCCGTATTCAATTCCCAGTGCGACACGTCTTTCGCGATCACGCAGGGCAGTTGTAGCCTGATCATTCAGCGCTGCTTTATTTTGTCTAAACTGCCATTTGTACCAAGGTGTTTGCTGTAGGAAAGCTGCGTAAGAAGAGGCTTGTTCAGCGGACAGATTATCCAACGGTGAGCGTTCTGCCCCGCGCAAACTGGCGAACAAACGCCCCAGCGTTTCTTCGTAGGCGGCCTTTAACAACAATTCGGCAGTGAAACTGACGCCGATTACATAGACCATCTGTTTGGTTGCGCCATCTACTTCGCCATGTGCGCTTGCCGTTTCTGTCAGTGAGCAAAGTGATGTCCAGAACCCTTCGATTGCGCGGAGGTATTGGTAATCATGCGGATCGCCGGTTTGGATGGTTTGAGCGTAATCTGCATAGGCATGGACGATGTGCCATTCTGGATAAGTCATCAAAGTGCGGGTTTCGGGCCTGTGAAACGCGGGATCAATCAGCGATTTATACTGGGCAGGTTTCCCTGACCCCTGACACATGGTTTCCACGTAAGCCACAGGTGATAGCAACCCCACTATGCAAATCACGATGCATAGCAAAAGCCGCAAAGCGTATCGCCGGAGGCGCCTCACGCCTGTTGGGCCTGTTTGTGAAAGGCGGCCCAAACGCCTATGCCGCCCAGTGCCAGATGGGGCAGGTTTGCCAGGAAACGCGGTAGCGACCAGTCAATGCCCAATGAAGCATTGTTGAATATCCCCAAATCCAGAAAACCATAGCCGGTAAACAGGCCGAATACGCCGTCGCCAAGATAGGCAAGTCCGAACAGGATCAGGAATGTGCGCGCTGCGTTGCGCGATGTTAATCCGGCGGTCAGCGCCCAAAGGGCTGATGCGACGTGCAGGGCGTCATCGTAGATGTCTAAGGCAAAAATACCGAAAGCCAGCCCATTTTCGTCAGTCAGGCCCGGTATATAGTTCAATGAAGCTGCGATGATCAGCGCAAAGAAATACCCGAAACAGAGTTTCTGTAGATTGCTCATAGTTGGCTCAAGTATTGGTCCCAAAGATTGTTGCGTAGTAGCAGATCTCGGTCAATTTCCCGTTTAGCTTTTGCGAATTCTGCCGCCTGTGGATAGGCGCTGATGAGTTGGTCAAAGGTCGCATGGGGACGGTAGGGCAGATAATAGGCACCGCCTAAGTCGACGATCCGGTCAATCAGATTCCGTGTCATGCGGGCCATGTCCGCCTCTGCCCTTTGCGTCAGTTCCTGACTAAAGGACATGACGGCGGCAATGCGCGGTGTTGTGGCGTAGCTCAGCACAGACTGATTATCTTGTGCGACGTAGCGAAGAGTGACATTCAGGAATTCCTGATAGGAAGCGGGGATCACCTGGCGGCAAGCCTCAACGAAATTGTCAAATGCGTCGAACCCGACAAAATATTCGTGCAGAATATCTGTTCTGTGCGGGTTACGATCATTCAGCGTTATCACCGGCTCATTAATAAGAGAATTTCGTGTTACTTCGCCTGAGGCCAATGTGGGGCCGACACTGGTTTCATTCCACCAGCGGAAAGATTTGAAAGTTTCATTGCCCAATTGTGCCCGATACAGACGGCTGGCGGCGTGGGACATCCAGCCAGAGCCAGCGGCGAGGGGCAGGTCGCTCTGATCACCGGTTTCGCGGTAGGTAACCATTAGCGCCTTTTGAAAGAATGCCTCCCGCTCTACGTTCAGGCGCCCGTAAGCCATGGTGACGTTTGGATCGTCCACCGCTTTTCTGAAGGTATCAGAGAATTCGTCGGTGTTCATCAGGTCGAACGTCGGAGAGAGGCGGGTGTTCTTTGCCATCTCAACCTCCATATCGACGATCACCCCGATTAACCCATAGCCCCCCATGCTGAGATTGAATAAATCAGCATTCTCTGATGGTGAGCAGGTCACGACTTCGCCGGATGGCAGAACCATGCGCAGGGAGCGCACGGTCGACCCCATTGGGCCGAATGGCGTTGGCCAGCCATGGGCATTGACCGAGAAAGTAGCAGCAAGGCCAAAATCATTGTTGGACTGCATAACTTTAGGGGACCATCCTGCTGGGTCCAAGGCCGCGATTACGTCGGACCAACGGGCACCTGCATGGGCGCGATAGCTTTGATTAGTGCTGTCAATCTCAATCCCGGCATTGTCAAAGGTGATCGCCACGCCATCCCGTGGAATAGCCTGTCCACCCATGGAATGACGAGCGGCACCGATGTTGAGGGGGCGGCTATCCTTTCGTGCGTTCGCCATTTCGCGCCGAATTGCATCAACTAAACTCTGATTATTTTCTGATAGTCGAAGATGTTTTTGAATGGGGGTTGCTGACAATTCGCTTGCGTCATTCAGGGTGAGGCCTTCGGTTGGCGGGGCTATTTGGTCAGTGCCGGCATAGGTGGGCAGATCAGCGCGGAAAAGGCCCGATAGCCCCCATCCTGCCATGCCGCCAACGCCAAGCAGGGCGGCGCGGCGTGAAAATTTCTTCATTATATTTCTCCCACTGGCTGCCGTGGCTATCCATTGCAAATACAAAACTGTGCAGCCCGGAGTCTACCTGGGCTTCAATCCGGGAAAATCACCAGACCTGACTGAATATGGCGAGTATTACGCTATCAACA
>JBMYPG010000280.1:0-3535 GCA_049600095.1 Pikeienuella sp.
TGCCCCTTCGGCAATCACAGGCTCAAATGGTGGGCTATCCCATAGGTTCAGCGGGTCAACCGGCTGTACGTCGTAATGGCCATAGAACAGAACATGCGGGCCGGCATCGCCATTATGCGCCACAACCATCGGGTGGCCCGGCGTATCACGGACGGAGGCATCAAACCCAAGGCCAGAAAGCTCTGCCACCAGCCATTCAGCCGCTTTGCGGCATTCATCGGCATAAGCGCTGTCGGTTGAGATGCTTTCGATCTTTAGCAGATCAAAAAGGCGTGTTTCGGCGTTTTGCCGATTGGCGTCGAGATGGGAAAGTACGGCGTCGAGCTGTGACATCGGGGGCCTCGCGGTTGATCATTGCCGCATTCATGGGCCACCTTGGCGGGGCTGTCCAGTTCGGTCGCCTAATTCTCGTGCATTTCGCAATCGGTTTCGTTGCTGGTTTCAGTGGTGACACCTGTCCCGCCGATACCGCTGTCTGGTTCTTCGTTGCATAGCGGGCTGCGGACAGGTGGTGCCTGATCCGGCGCAGCACAGGCTGCGATGATCAACAATGCCAGTAAGGCCAGGATGTGGGCAATGCGGATCATTCTGGTGGATCCTCTTTGTGATAGAAATATGTGCCAAACCGAATGCGGTAATTGCCTTGTCCAGAATCGCGATTTTGCAAACGTAGTGCTCGGCGGTTCATGCGCCCCAATACGCGTTCTGACAGGCGGTTGGCCAGTTCATCCAGCTCCCGAACCGACGCATCGGAAAGGTGGCTATAATGCGCTGCTCGTTCTAAATGGCCAGGCAATGTTTGGGCATCGGTAGGCTGGTCGCCTGCGGGCTTAGCCTCAGATGAAACGCGATTAACGATGTTCTCTGCGGCCGCCGCAGCATGGTCGCCTAGATTGTCGCCAAAATAGTTCATCATGGTTTCATCATCATTCGGCGCGATCAGGGCTTGCTCGTTCAGGCTCAACCCATCTTGATCAATCGTAACCATGCCAAGACGCTGCATTTCATCGCGTAGGGTACGTGGGTGAATATCCTGACTGATTGACCGCGATAAGGTGTCAAAGGCGTCCGTGGATAGCAGGTCCCCACCTTCGGCCAGCCACAAGGCGACCATGCGCGCCACAGGGTTGGGCTTAGGCGTGCTGGGGGCAGAGGCCTCCAGTCGAGCGCTTACATCGCGGCGCTGTAGGCCGGTTTGCAAGGATAGGCGCGACACGGTTAGCGGCTGACTAACCGATGTTTCCTTCGCTGCTTCGACAAAAGCTTGCTTCAGTACGTCAGCCATCGCGCCATAGCGCAGACCTCTCGCCATAGCCAGTCGAGCTAAGGGGGTCAGGACGCGGAGGAGGGCGTTTTCAAACAGCATGGGTGTGTTGTTTACACATCTGTTTGACATCGGCAATGGGAATCAATATATGTGTAAAAAACACATAATGGAGGATATTATGAAAACCCTTACTTTGATTACGTTGGCCGCCGTAACTAGCCTCTCTGCCTGTGGTGGTGCTGCGCAGTACACCTCCGGTGCCGAATATCTGCAAAGATGGGATAATCAGGTCGCCATGGCACCTGACCCAGACCCGGAAAATCCGGGCATGACGATGGCAAGCGCGCTGCGCCAAGCAGCAGCAGTGGAGTTCAGCTTTCCTGTAGATGCCAAGATCGGCCTTGCACGCTTGGATCGCGGGCGTTGGATTGAAGTGCCGTTAGAAGAAGGTGAACTATGGGCCGAACTAGCTGCCGACGCGCCATCTTCGGTCAAGTTTGGGACCGTGTCGCCATTAATTGGGGCGATGACCGCATCTGAAGTTGGGTTCAATTGCACTCATACGATGGCGAAGCGATGCACAAATGCATTATCGACGTTGAACAGCATCAGATTGGGGGCGGCACGCCAGCATTATGACATCGTAATCATCTATGAAACCGGCGTACGTGGGAAGAAAGAGAATACGGGATTGGCTTTTGTTGATCTTACGATCCTTGGCGGCGCGATCCTGCCAACCCGCAGATTGAAAGCGGCAGGGGTTGCCAAAGCTTTGGTTATGGATGTGCGCAATGGTTATTCCTATGCAACGGCCTCAACCTTTACCGACTTATCGGCTCTGTCTGCGAGTTGGGGTTCAGACGCGCGTGAAGCCGAATTGCGCCAACAAGCGGGAACGGCAGTGGTTGAAAAACTGCTCCCAGAGCTTGGCGCAAGCCTGAAAGAGCTGATCGCTTATGCCAAGGAAAAGGCGGATGCAAAAAGCTAAGACACCCCGCCTTTAACCCAAACCGCCAATACCTCTGGTTAAGGATGCTACAGATGGCCACCTATCTTACGGATGGGTCACCCGGCAACAGTTCTCCAACCAAGGGTTGAGACTCTCTACGTCCAGTTACTTTGGCATTTGCAAAGCGATACCAATCCAGCATCTGTGCCTTTCGGTTCCTAAGCCCGGGTAAATCAAAGACATCTGGCCCGGTTAATGGGGAAAACGGATGAGCCCGTAACGAGCCGTATAAAGCCAATCTAACCGAAGGACGGCTACTGGGTCGTCGCGCATGGAACCCGTGAGTATCGGCAATTACCAGCGAATTGGCCTTAACCGGGAATTGGACAAATGGTGGAAACCCCATGCTGGCCAGTTCGTCTTCAGATGCACGAAATGATCCGCGTGCATGTAGAGAGTTCTTATGATCTGCGGCGTTAATACTTTGTTCATATTCCCATTCCAATCGCTCTGATGTGAGACGATGAGAACCCGGTATGTAAGAAAATGGGCCATCTTCAACCGCCACATCACGCAGGAACAACCAGCCCTTTGATGTACTGTGGAAGGTATCCGAATGATATGCCGTTTGCGGGTCAGGGGCACCTTTGCCCGGTGTCGTCAGGACAGTATGCAGTGTGACAAGTGGGTCAGCGTTTTTTGATCCGACATAGCGCATAACACCCTGAAACAGCGGCCCATTAATGAAAGACTTTAAGTTGGGCGTTCTACGTAAAACGGGTGGGGAAAGGGTAATAAACCGGGTAACGGCGTTGCCCTGCTTCATCTCTCTGGCGGCGAAACGGGTGGTTTCAACCTCTTCTGAAAGCTGTTGAAAAAGGTCATCGGGCAAAACATTTTCAATCCGCACAAACCCTTGTTCTACATATTGTTCTGCATGTTCTTTTGATACCAGCCGCGCAAGGCGCCGGCGGCGGCTATCTGCCATCCGTTCAGCCATTTTGATGCGTTTAACATGCAACCCACGTCGGTTCAGATTGGGGCTGCCAAGAACAGGATTGTTACGAAAAGAAGAACTGCTGCCTGCAATCGCAAGCGCGTGAATAGGTAACTTTAATTTTGAGATTATTGTCATGCCCGTTTTTAATTGCGGGCTATCGACTAATGCAAGGGCGATTGCAAAGAAGGTAGGTGCGATAACCGGTCAAAAATGAAATGCGCCGCCGCGAAATTTGCGACGGCGCTGTCTTGTTTAATGTTGCTGATTCAACCCGAGGGTCAACCGATGAGGCAACCGGCTTATGCTGCTGAACGGCGCC
>JBMYPG010000281.1:0-3460 GCA_049600095.1 Pikeienuella sp.
CATCTGCTGCCAGCCGGGTTGATCTTTGAACACGTGGCCGAAGTGGATGTGGCGATGGATGAGAGGTTCTTCGCTGTCAGGCAGCTCTTTTACGCCGAGGATAAAAGCATCGGCCGGCGCGCCTTTCCATGATCCGGTTTCGGTAATCTGACAGCCTGTGGATGCATAGGTCTCGTCTGAAAACGCGCGGTCCTGTGATGCTTCGAGTATCACCTCAAAACCGGCCTTCCGCAGAAGTGAGGCATCGCTGGGTGAAACGGGTGCCCGCCGTTCGTTTGATTTTGTTTCAGCCCGAATCCATAAAGTAGTCATAAAGTTACCCTCACCAATCGTGTCGAATTAATCACATTGGATTGCAGTAATTGCAACAAAGATTGCCAAGTGGGGTATTATTGCGAAATACGCGCGTTTTTTTATGGAGTTTCGGGATAATAAGAGGTACAAATTGATCTGTAATTGTAATCGCTACAACTCTAAGTCTGAGTTGCGGGAGTGTAAAATGCGTATAGCGCGAAGTGTAGCTGTTGGTTTGACTGTAGTAGGGCTGGTCGCCTGTACTGATAGCCGAGTAAGTCTCCCCGACCTTTCGGAATTTAGCAATGAAGCGCCACCGCCAGCAGCTTTGGGTGTTGATGTACGGGTTACCAAGACAGTGTTTCAGGTTGGCGGTTTTTCGAATTCAGCGGCTTTTCAATCTGAATTAGAAGAATTGGGCGCTGGTTTACACTGGAGCAAAGGTGGAAGAGACGCGGTTGCATTGGTTTCCATTAGCAGTGGTGGCGAAAGTGTTGACCAGAATGTGAACCTTAGCTCTGGCGAAAGTACTGAGAATAGTGGGATTTTCAATTCGGTGACGGGTAGCGTTACCCTTATTGATATCAACACCGGGCAGCCTTTGGTTGGGCCTGTTCAGGTTGTTACGCGCGTCAGTTCGAACACTGATGCTGGCAATGGACTGGCCGATTTTTCCAAGGATCGTGTGCTGCGAAAATATTTGGCCACCAAGTTTGTCGGTGATGTGCGAGAGCGGCTTTACGGGCCTGGTGTTTAAGCGCCAAACCGTCGGAGGAAATGGCAACGGGCAACTGTAGCTCGCCATGTCATATGAGGCCTGACGCTTCAAAAACTTCTCTAAATTGCAGTTGTGCGGTGTTGGTTGCTTTGCTCAAACCCGAAGGCATTCTATCGCTCTTCGTCGATTGGCGTTTGCGGTAGTTTCGAAAGAATAAAACGCCCTGCACGGCGGAGTGCGTCGTCAGCCTCTGGTGCCATGCCTGAATAAAGGTGCCAGCTATGCGGCGCTTTGCGCCACCATTCCAGTCGGACATCGCCACCAGATTCCCTGAGCTTGTCGGCCATTGCGCCAATTTCATCCTCCAGCAATTCAATCCGACTGCCTTGAAGGAGAACCGGGGGAGGGTTTTGTAGGTCTGCTAACAGTGGTGAAGCTGTTGGATTAGTATGATCTGCACCCTGTAAATAAAAGTTGCGGACATCTTCAAACCGAGATGCAGGCAGCAGCGGATCTTTACGTGCATTTCGTTTGATACTTGGTTGCTCCATGGTCATGTCGAGCCATGGGCAGAATGCCGCGATGCAAGCAGGGTCAGGGAGGCCTTTTTCGCGGGCAGCATAAAGGAGGGCGAAGGACAGACCGCCACCTGCGCTGTCGCCTGCTATAGCGATGCGGTCTGCCTCATACCCTGCGTCTAATAAGTATTCATAGCATGCGAGCGCATCGTTGACGGCTGCCGGGTATGCCGATTCTGGTGCCAATCGGTAATCTGGGGCTAAAACGCGTGTGCCCGAATGTTTGGCCAGAGCAGCGCATACATGACGATATACTGCGGCGGAGCCCATCAAATAGGCTCCGCCATGTAAGTATATTAATACATTTCGCCGATCCGGCCTTCCCCAGCTTATCCATTCGGCTGGGATCGGGCCTGCTTCGCCTTCGATCCTGTCCTTAAACACATTCGCCTCTGGCGGTGTGCGGAACCAGCGGGCCGCAATCCGCTCTAGTTTATCACGTACTTTGGATGGATCCTCCGCCCGTGCGAGCATGGGTTTTTGGAACAATCGCAGGTAGGTCGAGATTAAGGCGAGCTGGATGGACATTAGCCAGCGCGTCGCCGCTCAACCGCATCCCAGATGAGGGCCGCTGTGTTGACACCGTCAAAACGTTCCAGCTCTTGAATGCCGGTTGGAGAGGTTACGTTGATTTCAGTCAGCAGGCCGCCAATCACGTCGATACCGACAAAAATTAACCCGCGTTCCCGTAGCAATGGCCCAATTCGAGCGCAGATTTCGCGATCGCGCTCGGTCAGGTCCACTTTCTCTGGTCGCCCACCAACATGCATGTTTGACCGGGTTTCACCCTTGGCCGGTACGCGGTTGATTGCACCGACCGGTTCGCCGTCGATCAGGATGACGCGTTTGTCGCCTGCCGATACGTCTGGCAGGAATTTTTGCGCAATCAATGGCTCTCGGTTTATGCCTGTGAAAAGCTCATGTAGTGAGTTTAGGTTGCCATCATCCGGGCGAAGGCGGAAAACGCCAGCACCTCCGTTCCCGTAGAGCGGTTTAAGGATCATATCGCCGTGACGTTCGCGGAATTCTCGGATGTGTTCCAAGGAACGGGCAATCATTGTTGGAGGAGACAAGTCGGCAAAATCCAGCACCAATATCTTTTCTGGGCAGTTTCTAACCCAATAGGGATCGTTCACCACCAATGTATCCGGGTGAATTGTCTCCAGAAGATGGGTGTTGGTGATGTAGGACATGTCAAAAGGCGGGTCCTGACGTAGCAGAACAACATCCATTGTCGATAGATCGACTGACTGACGTTCGTCCAATTCAAAATGGTCGCCTTTTACGCGGCGCGTTTTTAAAGGCCAGCCGATAGCCATAACCCGGCCTTCGTCCCAGGCCAGATCCTCTACATGGTAATAGAAAAGCGTATGACCACGCTTTTCTGCCTCTTCAGCCATGCGGAAGGTGCTGTCTGCATCTATATCGACGGCACCAATTGGGTCCATCTGAATGGCAATTGATAGGCTCATTTCGGCTCCTGTCAGCTCGTGATGCGACGCTGATCGTGTTTGGTTAGCACATGGCTAACGACTTCTTTAACGCCCGGTACGTTGCGTGCAATTTCGACGACGCGCAGCAATTCATCTTCGTCTCGGGCGATGCCGATCAGATGCACTGTTTGGCCGACGGTTTCTACATTATAATTGACGGCATCGATATCAACATCGGTTAGCATCTTGGTTCTAAGCTGCGCGGAAATCCAAACATCCTCTGCATAAGAAGATACGCCGCCGCTTTCTTCGATCTTTACCTCGTTGATCAATTCAACAACGGACGGTGTTTCCCAGACGAGTTCGGCAGCTCGTATGCGATCATTTGCGGTGGGCAAGTTGCCAACTAAAAGAACACGCCCCTCTACAACTTCTGT
>JBMYPG010000282.1:0-3459 GCA_049600095.1 Pikeienuella sp.
AATGTTGGTGATGATTTCCGTGAGGGCAAAGCCACTTTGCCGGTTTTCCTCTGCGCCGCTGATGCGGATGCGACAGAGGCGGCATTCTGGACGCGCGTTATCGAGGATCACGAACAGGAAGACGGTGATCTTGAACAGGCGCTGGCCTATTTCGCGGCGCATAATGCGCTGGACCGTACCAAGGCACGTGCCGCTGAATGGGGCGAAGTGGCGGTCAGGGCGCTGGATGCGTTCCCGGATGGCGGTGTGAAGCAAGCCTTGGCTGACGTTGTTTCCTTCGTGGTGTCACGCGCCCATTGATGTTGGTCAGGTAAACTCCACCACGATGGCGGCGTAGAGCGTCGCCGTCGCAACAAGGACAAACCCGTGCCAGATGGCATTCTGGTACGGTAAGCGTTCCCACAAATGAAAAGGCAGGCCCAGCGTATAGAGCGCACCTGCCACAAGCACGAGCATCCATGTTGTTGGTTGAACACTGGCGGCAACCTCTGCCGCGAGGGGGGCAGCGGCCCACCCCATAGCCAGATACAGGGATAAGGTAAAAAGCCGGAACCGCCGGGGCCAGAACAGTTTGACCAAAACGCCAGACATAGCCGCGAGCCAAACACCAATCAGCAGGCGATAACCTGTGCCGCCGGAAAGCGACAGCATCGCGAAGGGCGTGTAAGCCCCTGCAATCTTGATATAAATTGCCGAATGATCCAGCCGCCGCAGCCATTGCTTGGGCGTGCCCACGGGAGCCAGATTATAGCTGGCGGACGCCGCGATCATGGCCAGCAGGCTGGCAACATAGATTGAAATGGCGATGATTGTGCCGGTTTCCCCCTCTGCGGCGACAAAGCCGATCAGGATGGGCCCTGCGATCAGAACGAAGGCCAACCCCAGCAGATGCACGGCGGCATCGGCCCAAAATTCTGTTCTGGTATAGCTTGGGAATTCCATGGCTGTCTCATGCGGGTCAGGTGGTGAGCGCCTGATGCGCTCGGCGGAAAGTGCATGAATGGTGCGGCCCAGGTCTTAAATGCTGGTAAAAAGGCCCGTACGGCGGGGATGCGCTCATGTGTTTGAGCAAGGCAGGCTTAACATCAGCCCCTGGCCGCCGGCGCTGGCCTCGACCTTTGAGGCGCAAAATTGTTATGCTCATCCTTATGACACGGCGGATGATGATACGTATGACAGGAACGGTACTGGCAGTGGCGGTACTGACGGGGTGCGTGCAATTCAAGTTCACCGGGCTTGAAAGCCTGCGCCATCGCGCGTGTATCGCTGAAACAGGTTTGCCCTGCGAAGACTGAGCAATGGCGCTTGGGCTGGCCAAAGCCGTTCAAAAGGTGCGCGATCTCCAGCCACAAAAAAACGCCGCCCGAATCACGAGCGGCGTTCTGTTGTTCAGTTTGGCAGCAGATTAGCCGAGTGCGGCTTCCAGTTCTGGAACTGCTGTGAACAAGTCCGCAACCAGGCCATAATCGGCAACCTGGAAAATTGGGGCTTCTTCGTCTTTGTTGATCGCAACGATGACTTTGGAGTCTTTCATGCCAGCAAGGTGCTGAATGGCCCCGGAAATACCAACTGCGATGTAGAGGTCTGGCGCGACCACTTTACCGGTCTGGCCAACCTGCCAGTCGTTCGGTGCGTAGCCCGAATCAACCGCCGCACGCGATGCACCAACAGCAGCGCCGAGCTTGTCAGCAACCCGTTCAATGATTGCAAAGTTCTCGGCTGAACCGATACCGCGACCGCCGGAGATGACGATTTTTGCAGATGTCAGTTCAGGGCGATCACTCGCCTGAACTTTGTCTTCAACGAAGGAAGACAGGTCAGAGCCTGCGCCGGACACGGCCTCAACAGCGGCGGAGCCACCTTCGCCAGCAGCATCAAACCCGGCGGTGCGAACGGTGAAGACCTTGGTCGCATCGGCGGATTTAACAACTTGAATGGCGTTGCCTGCATAGATCGGACGCTCAAATTCATCAGCGCCGTTAACAGCCGTCACATCGGTCATAACCATCACGTCGAGCAGGGCAGCGACGCGTGGCAGAATGTTTTTGCCGTTTGCCGTGGCCGGAGCCGCGATGTGAGAGTAATCGCCCGCGATGCTGACGATCAGGTCAGAGGTGGCTTCGGCAAGGCCGTTTGCAAAGGCGTCATCGCCAGCGTGCAGAACCTTGGCGACACCGTCCAACTTGGCGGCAGCTTCGGCAGCAGCAGCAGGGCCAGCAACCAATACCGTCACATCACCGAGGGATTTGACGCCGGAAAGGGCTTTGCCCGTCTGGTCAACAGACAGTTCGCCACCAGCGACTTCAGCAAGAAGAAGAACAGCCATCAGATGACCCCCGCTTCGTTTTTGAGTTTGTCCACAAGCTCAGCCACATCAGCCACTTTGACGCCAGCGGCGCGTGCAGCAGGTTCAGTGGTTGATACGACAGTCAGGCGAGGTGACACATCCACGCCGTAATCGGCGGGTGTTTTCTCGTCCATTGGCTTTTTCTTGGCCTTCATAATGTTTGGCAGAGACGCATAGCGTGGCTCGTTCAAACGAAGGTCAACAGTCACGACCGCTGGCATTTTGACGGAGATGACCTGAAGGCCACCGTCAACTTCGCGGGTTGCCTGCGCAGCATCACCGGAGATTACCAGCTCGGATGCGAAAGTCGCCTGTGACCAGCCGAGAAGCGCAGAAAGCATCTGGCCCGTCGCGTTGAGGTCATTGTCGATCGCCTGCTTGCCGCAGATCACGAGGCCGGGCTGTTCTTCGTCGACAACTGCTTTGAGCAGTTTGGCAACGGCGAGTGGCTCAATGTCTGTCGTGGTGTCTTCGGCAGCCACGATCAGAATTGCGCGATCAGCACCCATCGCGAGCGCGGTGCGGAGCGTTTCCTGGCTCTGCTTTACACCGATAGAGACCGCGACGATTTCGTCGGCCTGACCGGCTTCTTTCAGACGGATGGCCTGTTCGACAGCAATTTCGTCAAACGGGTTCATCGACATTTTGACATTCGCGAGATCGACGCCCGATCCGTCCGCTTTTACACGAACTTTCACGTTATAATCGATCACGCGTTTGACGGGCACAAGCACCTTCATTCCGCGATTCTCCTCTGGTTCCGGTGTCGGGTGACAACCGGGTCATAAGTTTTCCTGTGCGTTCTATCGCTGATTGGGCGCGCCGTCATCGTCTGATTACGACAATGGCCCGCACGAATCGACGCAGTTCCACGAGGGGGAGGGGTATCGGCTATTGACGTTAACGTCAACTAAGGGTGTTTTTACGCCTTTGGGCGGCGCGGCGGGCCAAAACCGCCGCCCTTTGGTTTGCCGGCTGCGGGCTTGCGCCCGGTTTTGGCACCTGGCTTTCCGCCCGCACGGGGCTTACCGCGCGTTGCGCCGTCGATCCGTTTGGATGTGTCCGCCGCACCCGCGATGGTCCGCTTTGGTTTGCCCTTGTTTGGCGTTGGT
>JBMYPG010000283.1:0-3437 GCA_049600095.1 Pikeienuella sp.
GCCAGAGTTATTTGGGCGCCCAAAACCAGCGAACCAATCCGGCCCACGGCGCAGGATCGTTGGGATCACCGCAATAGACTCAACATTGTTCACCGTTGTTGGGCAACCATACAGGCCAGTATTCGCCGGGAATGGCGGCTTCAGCCGCGGCATGCCTTTTTTGCCCTCAAGGCTTTCCAACAGCGCAGTTTCTTCGCCACAGATATAAGCACCAGCGCCGTGATGCAGATAAAGGTCAAAATCCCAGCCAGAGCCAGCAGCGTTTTTGCCCAACAGGCCCGCGTCATAACATTCGTCAATCGCGACCTGCAGCGCCTCACGTTCGCGAATATACTCGCCACGCAGATAGATGTAACAAGCATGCGCATTCATCACGAAGCTGCCGATCAAGCAGCCTTCGATCAGCGTATGCGGGTCATGGCGCATAATCTCACGGTCTTTGCACGTACCCGGCTCAGATTCGTCAGCATTCACCACCAGATACGACGGGCGACCATCGCTTTCCTTGGGCATAAACGACATTTTCAGGCCGGTCGGGAAACCCGCACCACCACGACCACGCAGGCCGCTTGCCTTGATGTCATCAATCAACGCAGGCCCGCCGCGTTTGATCAAGTCAGCCGTACCGTCCCAAAGGCCCCGCGCCCTTGCGCCAGCCAGTGAACGGTCCTTCATTCCATAGATATTCTGGAAGATGCGATCTTTATCTTGCAGCATGGGCTTTACTCACTCGCGCTCTTCACAGGTTCACAAATACCGCGACCATCGGTGATGCGGGCGTTTGTATCGGCCAGAACGCGTGCCAATTCTTTTGACGCGCTTTCTTTGTTCGCTTCATCATCCGGGATGATCAAGCTCGTCAAACCACCCAGCGGTTCCGCAGCGACGCGACCGTTCTGCGGGCCGGGCGTTGGCATACCACCAGCCGCGAACTCGTCGATGATCTCAGCAAAACGATCCGCTGTCAGGTCTTCGTAATAATCTTTGCCGATTTGCGCCATCGGAGCGTTTGAGCATGCACCCAAACACTCAACCTCTTCCCACGAAAACTTGCCATCGGCACTAATCGTATGCGGCGTAGCGGCGATCTTGTCCTTACAGACAGCAATCAAATCCTCAGCACCGCAGATCATGCAAGACGTCGTGCCGCAAATCTGGAAATGCGCAACCTCACCAACAGGTTTAAGCTGGAACATAAAGTAAAACGAAGCGACCTCAAAAACCCTGATCGGCGCCATGTCCAGCATCGCAGCCACGGTTTCAATGATCGGCTTAGAAACCCAGCCTTCCTGCTCTTGCGCACGCCAAAGGATCGGAATAACTGCCGATGCCTGACGACCCTCAGGGTACTTAGAAATCTGAGCCTCAGCCCATTTCAAGTTCTCAGCAGTGAAAGCAAAGCTATCAGGCTGTTCTGTATGAAGACGACGCAGCATTAGCCGGCACCCTCCAAAAGAGTAATAAGTAGCGAAGACTGCACGGCTTTGATTTCGACCAGATTAATCAACGATCAATCTCCCCGAACACTACGTCCAAGGAACCAATAATTGCAGCCACATCAGCCAACTGGTGGCCTTTGCACAGCTTGTCCATTGCCGCCAAATGCGGGAATCCCGGGGCGCGTATTTTTGCGCGGTATGGTTTATTCGATCCATCTGAAACCAGATAAACACCAAACTCACCTTTAGGGGCCTCAACAGCAGCGTAGGTTTCACCAGCAGGCACATGAAAACCTTCGGTGTAGAGTTTGAAGTGGTGGATCAGCGCTTCCATCGATTTCTTCATCTCACCACGTTTGGGCGGAGAGATCTTGGCGTTCTGGCTCATCACCGGCTCGCCCTTGCACTGGTCCAGCTTCTCAAGTGCCTGACGCATGATTTTCAGGCTCTCACGCATTTCTTCCATCCGGCACAGATAGCGATCATAACAATCGCCGTTCTTGCCAATCGGAATGCGGAAATCGAACTCATTGTACAGCTCATAAGGCTGCGCACGGCGTAAATCCCAGGCCCAACCGGACCCGCGAACCATAACGCCCGAAAATCCCCAAGCCTGCGCCTCTTCAATCGACACAACACCAATATCAACGTTGCGTTGCTTAAAGATGCGGTTGTCGGTCAACAGCCCGTCAATATCATCCAGCACCTGAGGGAATTCCTCAGTCCACTGCCAGATGTCATCACACAGCTCTGGTGGCAAATCCTGATGCACACCACCGGGGCGGAAATAAGCTGAGTGTAAACGGGCACCACAGGCGCGCTCATAAAACACCATCAGTTTTTCACGCTCTTCAAAGCCCCACAGAGGCGGCGTCAGTGCACCTACATCCATGGCTTGCGTGGTTACGTTCAGCAGGTGGTTCAGAATGCGGCCAATTTCCGAATATAAAACCCTAATCAGACTGCCACGGCGCGGAATCTCAGTTTCCGTCAGCTTTTCAATCGCCAAACACCAGGCATGTTCCTGATTCATCGGCGCCACATAGTCGAGGCGGTCAAAATAAGGCAGGTTCTGCAGGTAAGTCCGGCTCTCCATCAGCTTTTCAGTGCCACGATGCAGCAAGCCAATGTGCGGGTCTGTCCGCTCTACAATTTCACCGTCTAGCTCCAACACCAACCGCAAAACGCCATGCGCCGCAGGGTGCTGAGGACCGAAATTGATGTTGAAATTACGGATACGTTGTTCCGGGGTGTTAAAATCGCCGTCGGCCATTACGCAGCCCCCTCTTTCTCATCGCCGGGCAGCACGTATTGCGCGCCTTCCCATGGGCTCATGAAATCGAACTGGCGATATTCCTGAACCAGCGTCACTGGCTCATAAACAACGCGCTTCTGCTCTTCGTCGAACCGCACTTCAACATAACCCGTTGTCGGAAAATCTTTGCGCAGCGGATGCCCACGGAAACCATAATCCGTAAGGATACGGCGCAAATCCGGATGGCCAGAGAACATGACGCCATACATGTCGAAAATTTCGCGCTCAAACCAATCAGCAGCCGGGAACAGATCCACCGCACTTGGGACCAGCTCAACCTCAGATGTTGAAAGAGAGATTCGGATGCGCTGGTTCTGGCGCATCGACAGCATGTGATAGACAACCTCAAAACGCTTCTCGCGTTCCGGGTAATCAACACCACAAATATCCACCAGCGTCGTGAACTGGCAGGCCGCGTTGTCGCGCAGGAACTTCAGCAGGTCCAGTATATTGCCCGCATCAGTGGTCAGCGTCAGCTCACCGTTCGCGACACGGCTGGCTGTCACGGCATCGCCACGCGCAGCCGTGATTACTTCGTTCAGCTCATTCAAGACTTCGGTCATTCCGCCCTCGCCTATCGAACAATCGCGCCGGTACGGCGGATTTTCTTTTGCAGTTGCAGAATGCCGTATAGCAAAGCTTCGGCAGTCGGTGGGCAGCCCGGCACGTAAATGTCGACCGGT
>JBMYPG010000284.1:0-3374 GCA_049600095.1 Pikeienuella sp.
TGTTCACAACAACCGCACCTTCGACACCGGCCTCATCGGCCAGTTCTTTCATCGCCTCGGTTTCATAGGCATTCAGCCGACAGCCAAAGGTTTCAAAAACTGGCGCGGCTTTCACATCATCAGTCATGACATGGCCAACAGGTCAGCGCTGAAAACGCCTTCAAAAACATAGGATACCGGGCCAGTCATCAAAACGCCCGCGCCCTCCGGCCACTCAATTTCAATCTCGCCACCATCTAATGTTAGCAACGCCCGCCGCTCCAACAACCCACGCCGGACACCAGCAACCAACACCGCGCAAGACGACGAGCCAGAGGCAAGCGTAACCCCTACGCCACGCTCCCACACCCGAACTCGGGCATGGCCACTGTCAATTACCTGTACAAACTGTACGTTTGTACGTTGCGGGAACAGCTCATCATTCTCAAACCGAGGCCCATCCGTGGTCAGTGGCGCAGCCATGGCATCATCAACAAAGAACGTGCAATGCGGGTTCCCTATCGAACAGGCATGCGGCGCACCGGGCAGGGGCAAAGCCACTGTATCGGCAGCGCGTGATAGCGGAACCTCAACCCAGTCCAGCTTTGGCCTGCCCATATCGACACGAACGCGGCCATCAGAAAGAGCCTCACAAACTAAAAGACCTCTTTCCGTTCGAATTGTTACCGCGCGTCGCCCGCTTTCCTTCATCAGCAAATCAGCAATGCAGCGCGTTGCGTTTCCGCAAGCGCCCGCAGTTGACCCATCAGAATTCCAGAACACCACATCCACATCAGCATCCCGGCCCGGCAAAAGCACCGCAAGCTGGTCAAACCCAACGCCGCGATGACGGTCGCCAATAGCACGCGCAAGCGCAGGTGTTACCGGATCGTTGCGCCGCCGCGCATCAATCAGTACGAAATCATTGCCCAGCCCATGCATCTTGCGAAAGGGCAGCGCAGCCATATGCTCGCATTTGCTCATGGGCGGCTATATAGTGGGATGAACCGCTCAGCGCCAGCGCCGGAACGAATTACCTTGCTCATCAGCCATCGCTATCAGTTTATCTTTCTGAAAACCCACAAAACCGCTGGTACTTCGGTTGAGGTCGCCTTGGAGCATCTTTGCGCCCCACCGGGCGTTGAAACCGGGATGCACTACAGGGATCAGCACGTCAGCGAAGCAGGCATTATCGGTGCAAGAGGGGGCGCAGCCCAATCTGCAGACTGGCGCAATCATATGTCCGCGCGAGCGATCCGCACCAAAGTCGGTCGACAGGTTTGGAATCGCTATTATCGGTTCTCCATCATCCGCAATCCCTATGACCGGATGGTGTCGATGTTCTGGTCTAGAATGGAAAAACCTGATCGGGTGGTGCTGCGATCAGCACCTTTTGCAACCGTGAAGTCGCGGTTTCATCAATGGCTGGCTGCTCAAGGCACTTCGAACAATTTGAACAAGCTAACAATCGGGCCTCGCCTCTGCGTGCATTACGTTCTGCGGTATGAACATCTGGCCGAAGATTTCGCCGACCTCACGTCAGAGCTGGAAGGCGCTCCCATCTCCCTGCCACGTTTGAAAACCAACCGGCGCAAGCGAACTGAGCATTGGCGTGACTATTATGATGATCAGGCCAAAAAACATGTCAAACGGAGCGCTGCTTTTGAGCTGGCATTCTTTGGATATGACTTTGACGGCGGCCCCAGTGATTTATCGTCTGGCGCACGCGCAAGGCGTTTAGCGACAACCAGTCCGGCCCACTTGTTTGCGGCATTCCAGCCCTTGCAAAAAAAGGCACAAAAAATCCACCTGAATCACCTTGACGCCCCGCTCTCCGCGCCATAGAAACCGCCCACACACAGAGCGCCCTTAGCTCAGTTGGTAGAGCGGCTGACTTTTAATCAGTAGGTCACAGGTTCGAACCCTGTTGGGCGTACCAAACTTCTCCAAATCATTGGAAAACTTGCGCAACTGCGCTTGTCCGCCCAGGGCAAGAGCGAATAGTTGCCCTGTGTTTAGACGCGCCTAGCGCTGAGCCACTGTATCAAACAACCAATCCCCGTCAGCATCGCAATTCACGGCAGCAGAGCTGCGGCGACAGCCATTGGCTATGCGCTTGATGAGTGTTTCACGTTTTAGGGGGAGGCGTGCCAGCACGCCAAATCGCACAGCACAATTGATGCAGAATCAGGGCAGTCCAAACATCAGCGCCCTGATTCTAATTCAGCCTAAGTAACTCAGGCGCTCAAACCAGCATGTGCTGTCGGCGCAGACAGCGCGGCAAAGCCATAATGGCGCAACCACCGCAAATCGCTGTCAAAGAATGCGCGCAAATCAGGGATGCCGTACTTCAGCATAGCCAACCGGTCGATACCCATGCCAAAGGCAAAGCCCTGCCATTCGTCAGGGTCAATACCACCAGCAGCCAGCACTTTCGGGTGGATCATGCCAGAACCCAGGATCTCCATCCAATCGTCGCCTTCGCCGATTTTCAACTGACCGCCGCCCCACGAACAACGAATGTCGACTTCGGCACTCGGCTCGGTGAACGGGAAATGGCTGGCACGGAACCGTAATTCCACACCATCGACTTCGAAAAATGCCCGGCAGAACTCTTCCAAGCACCATTTCAGATTGGCCATGGAAATATCGCGATCAATCGCCAGTCCCTCGACCTGATGGAACATCGGCGTGTGGGTTTGGTCATAATCGGCACGATAAACACGACCGGGGCAAATGAAACGCGCAGGTGCGCCCTGTTCCAACATGCCACGGATTTGCACCGGGCTGGTGTGGGTGCGCAACACATGCGGCGGGCGCTCATCATCGGCGGCACGCGCCATATAGAACGTATCCATCTCGGTGCGGGTCGGGTGTTCGGCGGGGATGTTCAGGGCGTCGAAATTATACCAATCGGTTTCAATTTGCGGCCCTTCTTTGACCGCAAAGCCCAACTCAGCAAAAATCGCCGTAATCTCTTCGGTTGCCTGACTGACCGGGTGAATAGACCCCTGTGGGGCCGGGCGCGGCGACAGTGTTACGTCCAACCATTCGGTTTTTAACCGCTCAGCCAGTGCCGCATCGGCCAATCCAGCGCGGGCAGCCTGTACGGCGCTCAGCAATTCATCTTTCAGGGCATTCAAAGCCGGGCCAGCGGTCTTGCGCTCTTCCGGGGTCATCTTGCCCAATTCGCGCATTTTCAGGCTCACTTCGCCCTTTTTGCCCAGTGCAGAGACGCGCAGCGTTTCCAGCGTTGCTTCGTCGCCCGCTTCCGCAATCTGACCCAAATATTTGCCACGCAGTTCGTCCAGCCCGTCCATCACATCCTCACCGTCTACGCATTGCTGTCTAGCCTTTGGCGTTGGGTACCGGTGCATGCGTTTGAAAGCAAGGGT
>JBMYPG010000285.1:0-3363 GCA_049600095.1 Pikeienuella sp.
GGCGCAGTTTTTGTTCTTGGGCAGCGCTTTCAATTTTGCCTAACAGCTCATTTTCGGCTGTGTTTCGACCAATTAGATCATCTTCCGACCTTAAGTTTGAGATTACATCATCAAGAGAAGCAATTTCGGCAGATAGTTCTGAAATCTGATCTTGGTATTCTTCTATTGCACTCTGGCTTCCTACGTTACCTACTAAGTATGCCCAAAGGTCAAAGAAACCTACCAAGTTTGCAATTTCTGATTTGGCCTTGCCGGACAACTCACCTTGGGAAACGGCTATCCTCGCCCCTTCGAATAAAGAAACATTGTGATCGCGAGCAATGTGCTGGATCGCTTGTTGTGCTTTTTCACCTACACCACGCTTGGGCTTGTTAACAATTCGCTCAAAGGCCAGTCCGTCGTCTGGGCTAACTGCGACGCGGAAATAAGCCATGGCATCGCGGATTTCCATGCGTTCATAAAAGCGCGGCCCGCCGATGACGCGATAGGGCATGCCGATGGTGAGGAAGCGATCCTCAAAGGCGCGCATGAGGAAGGAGGCGCGGACCAGTACTGCGACTTCGTTCAGGCCAACCGGGTCGAGATTGCGGGTGCCGCGTTGGTAGCTTTCGATTTCCTCGGCGATCCAGCGGGCCTCCTCATCCCCATCCCAAACGCCCATGAGGCGAACCTTTTCGCCATAGTTTTCGGCGGTCCACAATTCCTTGCCAAGCCGTTCTTCGTTGCCTGAGATAACGGCAGAGGCGGCGGCGAGGATGTGGGGGGTGGAGCGGTAGTTTTGTTCGAGGCGTACGACCTTGGCACCCGGAAAGTCCTTTTCGAATTTCAGGATGTTGCCGACTTCGGCACCACGCCAGCCATAGATGGACTGATCGTCGTCACCGACGCAGCAGATGTTTTTGTGGCCTTGAGCGAGCAGGCGGAGCCAGAGGTATTGGGCGATGTTGGTATCTTGGTATTCGTCCACCAGAATATAGCGGAACCAGCCCTGATAGCGGGCCAGCACATCGGGGTTTTCCTGAAATATGCGGACGACGTGCAACAGGAGATCGCCAAAGTCGCAAGCGTTCAAAGTGAGGAGGCGCGCCTGGTATTCGGCATATAATGCAGGGCCAGCACCGCCGTAGGCCGTGCGGTCAGCGGTTGGGATTTTATCCGGTGTGATGGCGCGGTTTTTCCACCTGTCGATGGCGGCAGCAAGTTGGCGAGCGGGCCAGCGTTTGTCGTCTATATCAGCAGCTTTGACGAGTTGCTTCATCAGGCGGAGCTGATCATCGCTGTCGAGAATGGTGAAGTTGGACTTTAGGCCCACAAGTTCGGCATGACGGCGCAGGATTTTCACGCAAAGCGAGTGGAAGGTGCCAAGCCATGGCATGCCTTCGATCACATGGCCGACGAGTCCGCCGATGCGGTTTTTCATTTCGCGCGCGGCCTTGTTGGTAAAGGTAACGGCGAGGATTTCGTTCGGATGAGCGCGACCTGTGGTTAGCAGATGGGCGATACGACAGGTCAGCGCCTTGGTTTTGCCGGTGCCTGCGCCTGCGAGCATGAGGACAGGGCCATCAAGCGCCTCTACGGCCTCCCTTTGCGGTGGATTGAGGCTGTCGAGATAGGGGGCGGGCGCGGTGGGGCGCGCCATGTCAGAGAGCTTACGCTCTTCCCACGCCTCAAAGGCGTCATCTGCTAATGGATCATTCATGGGCAGAGGTTAACGCGGTGGCGCGAAAAGTTAAAGACATGTTCCTAAGATGTTCGCATCGCGCGGCGATAGGACGCCGGGGTTTGGTTGTGGATGCGTTGGAACTCTCGATAGAAATTGGAGCGGGTCAAGAAACCGCTGTCGTGGCTGACTGCTTCGACCTTTAGGTCGGTGGTCACAAGCAGTTCTGCTGCGTGTTCTACCCGCCATTTGTTGATGTATTGGGAAACATTATTGCCGGTAGCGGCATTGATCGTGCGGCTGACATCCCTTGCCGAGGTGGACAGGCGTGTTGCGAGGCGGGCGAGGGTTAGGTCTGACTCGCGGTAAAGCTGGGTTTCCACCATTAGCGCTTCGATGCGGGCGATCAGGTCTGGTGAGGTGGTTTGGGGGCTGGGGCGGTCGCTGATGGTTAGTTTGAACACCGCGAAGATGAGGATCGCTGCCAGCAGGGGGGCGGAGCCGGCGAAGATGATGGCACCGGCCAGATCACCCCGACCTATATAGAAGGCAATGGCGATGCTGCCGTCCAATATCAGGATGAAGGTGAGGAGGAGGATCATGCCGCCTAACCACTGCCGCAATTGGGTAGCGCGACTTAAGGATGCCAGTGTGTAGACGTCGGCTCCTTGCCTCCATAACCGTATATGGAGGGCGATGTATACGAGGTATGAGGTGGTGATCAGCGGCTCTATCAGGTCAAATCTGCCGGTTGAAATGATGGTTAGAGCCGCAAAGCTGCCGATGATGCCGCTGCTGATATGGGCAATGGCGGGCAGGGTGGTGATTTGCCTTGTCAGTGCCTGAAAGCCGAGCCAGCAGAAGGGGCCGACGAAAAACGGCAGCAGCCGTTGCACCGTGATCAAGTCGGTATAGCCGTAGCCGAACCTGACGCCGGTGAGGACAGATTCTGCGGTAAAGATCAGGAAGACGATCGACAAGAATATGCGCGACTGCTTTGGCAGGAAATGCAGGGTTGCGATGCGGGCGGCGATGGCTAGCGCAACGATCACAGTCAGGAATGGCAGAGGAATCAACATGAGGTTTCTTACGACAATTCATGTTCTGAATCATGGCTGTCATGTCCTGAAACCTGTTTTAGGACAAAGCTGCCGTTGATTGAGGCCGGGTCTGGCGCGCAGGTGATCTGAGTTTGAAACTGCGGAGTTAGATCATGTTTCTGAAATCTTGTTTGGGTATGGCGGTGCTGTGCGTTGGCTTTGTTGTCGCTGGTGTGGGGTCGGGGGCGGCAGCGGGGCTGTCGCCTGTGTTGTTTTCAGATGGGGAGCGCATGCTAAGTGGCCATGTTGTTTACCCTTCTGCCGCGGAAGCGCCTGCCGGGTCATTTGGTGGTAATGCTGTGTTTCTGTCAGAGCCAGTGACTTATGGGGCGGAAGCGACGCCGGGGCGAAAGCCGTTGGTGCTGTTATCACATGGTATTTTTGGCAACCGGCTAAACCAATTGTGGTTGGCGCGGCGGTTGGCGGATGCTGGATATGTGAGCGTGGCGATTGATCATCCCGGAACCTCTACGCGCAGCCGGTCGCCTGAATTGGCGCGGCGATTGTGGGAGCGTCCTTTGGATTTGGGGCGGATGATTGACGGGGTGCTTGCTGACCCTGCCTTGGCAGCGTTAGTGGATGCTCAGAGGATCTATGCTGTCG
>JBMYPG010000286.1:0-3359 GCA_049600095.1 Pikeienuella sp.
GGACCTTATGGTCCGCCCCTTTTTCGTTTTGGGCTTTCCGTTATTAGCTCAGCAAGTTAGATCGTAATTATGTCATTAGCTTTGATCACATCCCGCATTCAAAAAGCGCTTGCTGAGGCAGGCCGGCCTGACAATAGCGCCCAGTTGGTGGCCGTATCCAAGGTGCAACCCTTGGAGCGCGTGATTGAAGTGCTTGATGCCGGCCATCGCCTGTTTGGCGAAAACCGGGTGCAAGAGGCTGCCGGAAAATGGCCCGATCTGAAAGAGCGTTATTCTGGGGTTGAATTACATCTGCTTGGTCCATTGCAAACCAATAAGGTTGGGCAGGCATTTCAGCTTTTTGATGCGATTCAGTCAGTAGATCGCCCAAAACTCGCCCGAAAACTGGCGGATGCTGCACAGACAGAGGGGCGATGCCCTGATCTATTCATTCAGGTGAACACGGGTGAAGAAGAACAGAAATCTGGCGTGGCACCCGGTGATGCAGATGAATTTGTAGCATCTTGCCGTACCATGGACCTGCCGATCAAAGGGTTGATGGTCATTCCCCCGGCAGATGAAGAACCCGCTCTCCATTTTGCGCTTCTGTCCAAGATTGCCAAGCGCAACGGTTTGAGTGAGTTGTCGATGGGGATGAGCGCTGACTATGAAAGCGCCGTTCGCATGGGCGCAACCTTTGTACGTGTTGGGTCTGGCGTGTTTGGCGCGCGGGATTATTCCTGAATAATCAAGCGGCTATTAGGCTGCCAACGCGCCATTATCCATTCAAGATGTTGCCGACGAAAGGCGACGCAACCCTCGGTGGGTTTTCTTGCGCCCCGCCAGATATGCACAAAGATGGCGCTGCCCTTACCCGGTACTGGATTGTTCATATTGTAATCAGTGAACAACCCAAAATCATATAGCGGGTCGCTGCGCCTTAGTTTTTCGTGGCTGTAGGTGGGATGAAGGGCGCGCTGCGGCTGATTATATGCCGGGTGTTCTGGGTCGTCACACCAGATATCGCGAACACCGGCAGCACGAATGGCGAATGGTGAAAGTGGTTTGCGCATCCTGTCAGCCCGGTAGAATCCGCCATCTAAACGCCAGATACCAACTGGCGTGCCGCCGTCACCCTCAACTTTGTTTGCAACAATGCCCCCCCGCCCGATAGCGCAGGGAATGTTTTTGCCCTGAAATCGCGCACGCCACCGGTTTATCACCAGATCATTGCGTCGACTTGGCAGGTGAGCCGTCACAGCAAATGGCCGCTCTTTGCTGCTTTGGTCTTTAGATAGGCGATGTTGTGGGCATTTTCGCCAACAATCAGGGGCACACGCTCCGTCACTTCAACGCCGGTCGCGTTCATGGCCGCAACTTTACCGGGGTTGTTGGTCATGAGACGGACAGAAGAAAAGCCGAGACTGCGCAGGAGCGCTGAACCGATGCGGAAATCGCGCTCATCATCCTCAAAACCCAACCGATGATTCGCCTCTACGGTGTCAAAGCCTTGATCCTGAAGGGAATATGCCCGCATTTTATTGGCGAGGCCAATACCGCGTCCCTCTTGGTTCAGGTAAAGCAGCACGCCTGCGCCCTCTGTCCCAATTTGGTTCAAAGCAGCGCGCAACTGCGGGCCGCAGTCGCATTTTAGCGAACCGATCAGGTCGCCGGTGAAACATGCAGAATGGAGACGCGAGAGCACGGGTTTTGCCCGGTTGGGCGCGCCAACTTCGATGGCATAATGTTCTTCTTCGCCATTTGCCGGGCGAAAGACGTGAACGCGCGAGTCCTCAGATACAGCCAAGGGTACGCGGGCGGAGGAAACGAGGGTCATTTCGATGGCGGCCTCTTCGGCTTTTGCCCACATATCCTGATCAATCAAGGTCAGGCTTGCTTTGGTGGCAATTTCCGCGGCCGTGGCTGGTGAAGTGGCCAAAGTCACCACTGCGGGCAATAATCTGGCTGATTTGGCCAGTTTGACTGCCAGACGGTGCGCGGCCGCATCACCACCCCGTTGTGTATCGAACGGGCCCATCATCGGCCAACCTAGGGCGGCGGCTGGGTCCGCAATGGCCTGAGCATGACCTGCGCCCATATCGTCCCGCAGCGAAATACGTGCGATGTCACCGTCATAGGCGCGAGCCTTTAACGTAGTTGCGCGCCGACCTGTAACAACAACATCCAGCTCTTCACCCAACTCACGCAGGGTAGCAACCCGCGCGTCGGTGATCAGTTCGGCAGAAACGGCAATCACCGCCGTATCACCAGCAGACAGAGCAACAGGCGCGCCAATCCGTAGATCAGTGCGGGCGCGCGATAAAATTTCTTCGGCTGTTAGACCAAACATAAATGGCCCTTTCTTATTTGCGCCATCTATATCAGCCCCTTTCGGATCAGTCAGTGACAGAAATGAAACATTCCCCGGTGACGGCTGACAGTCGCGTGAGGGTTTGAAGCAATGGATTGAACAATTGGCGATCAATCCGACATGACGAAGCAGAGACAAATTCCAAATAGAGGGGAACGAGATGTCCAATCTGAAGAAAATACTGCTGATCGACGATGACCCGGACCTGCGTGAAGCGTTGGCGGACCAGTTGGTGCTGACCGAAGAGTTTGATGTGTTTGAGGCTGAAAGCGGCGCTGATGGCGTAACACGGGCCAAGGAGCAGTTGTATGATCTGGTGATTCTGGATGTTGGTTTGCCAGACATGGATGGCCGAGAGGTTTGCCGTTTACTGCGCAAAACCGGCATTCGTTGCCCGATTGTGATGCTGACCGGTCATGACAGTGACAGCGATACTATTCTGGGGCTGGACGCGGGTGCGAATGATTACATCACCAAGCCGTTCAAATTCCCTGTCCTATTGGCCCGTGCCCGTGCGCAGTTGCGCCAGCATGAGCAGTCAGAGGATGCTGTTTTCACCATCGGGCCATACACATTCCGCCCGTCGGTGAAAATGTTGACGGATGAAGCCGGTAAGAAAATCAGGCTGACGGAAAAAGAGACTAATATTCTGAAATTCCTGTACCGCGCCAATGATCAGGTGGTGGCACGTGATATTCTGCTGCATGAGGTTTGGGGATATAATGCCGGGGTGACGACCCACACTTTGGAGACCCATATCTATCGTCTGCGTCAAAAGATCGAACCCGATCCGTCGAATGCTAGACTTCTGGTGACGGAAAGTGGCGGTTATCGGCTTGCGTCGTGATCTTTGTCGCCTGACATTTTCGTGACACTCTTGCGCCGGTCTAACCGGCGCACCATTTCCACTACAGAAGGTGCCGCGCTCCTACCTCGTGGCACCGGTTAACCCTAACCTCCCTCGGGTTGGGGCGCCTTTTAAAGGCGAGCGCCCGGCGACCCCCTCTTG
>JBMYPG010000287.1:0-3355 GCA_049600095.1 Pikeienuella sp.
CGCGCGCGCGTTGGAGCTGTACGAAGAGTTTCTTGCTGATGATGGCATGGGCAAAGATTTTTCCGCTATGCTGCCTCGGTTCGAAAAAATGGGCAGGGGGTAAATCATGTCAGAAGATGTTGTACTTGTTGAACGTGAGGGCCGGGTTGCGACCCTGCGGATAAACCGCCCAAAGGCGCTGAATGCACTAAACTCGGATGTGATGACCCAGATGGTTGCACTGGCGACTGAGTTGGATGCGGATCGTGATGTTGGCTGTCTCATCATCACGGGTAACGAGCGTGCCTTTGCCGCTGGTGCGGACATCAAGCAGATGAAGGACCAGTCCTATATGGACATGTTCTATTCTGATTTCTTCGCGTTATGGGACCGGCTGGCTAAGTTGCGGACGCCTAAGATTGCCGCTGTTGGCGGCTTTGCTTTGGGCGGTGGTTGTGAATTGGCGATGATGTGCGATTTCATCATTTGCGCTGATGACGCGAAGTTTGGCCAACCTGAGATTAAGCTAGGCGTTATTCCGGGCATGGGCGGCAGCCAGAGGATGGCCAAGGCCATCGGCAAGTCCAAAACGATGGACATGGTTTTGACTGGCCGGATGATGGATGCAGAAGAGGCTGAGCGGTCTGGTCTGGTCGCACGGGTGGTTCCGGCCAGCGATTTGATGGCAGAGGCGCAGAAAGCTGCGACGACGATTGCAGGATATGGCAAGCCGTCAACCATGGTAGCGAAAGAGGCTGTGGATCGGGCCTTTGAAACGTCGTTGGCTGAGGGATTGTTGTTTGAACGTCGGACGTTCCACGCATTGTTTGCTACGGCAGATCAGGCTGAGGGAATGGATGCCTTTGCGGCTAAACGGAAGGCCGATTTCAGCCACGAGTGAAAGTGGTCATTGAACTTATTAGGGGCACCCACTCAGGTGCCCCTTTTTTTATGAGGCTACGCAGGACCATTCGTTTGAATCTTTGTTAAACTCATTACGGCAATGAAGGTAATAACGCTGGTTTTACGTCGGTTTTAACTGAGGCTAACCCATCAACCGGGCGAACTGAAACGCAGATGCTCGAAAGGCTGCGTGGTTCCTCATATGGCCAAGGCGACCCGCGATGGAGGACCGCTCGTTGATCCCATATGAGTACATCACCGACTTTCCATTCGTGAGTGTAGACGTAATCTGGTTGTGTGGCGAATGCGATTAAATCGTCGATGAGTGCGTTGGCTTTGGTCTGAGTGTATCCTTCAACCGCATAGGCGTGAGAGGCTATGTATAACGCCTCTTGACCGTTTGTCGGATTGGTCCAGACGGCGCGCCAGCTTTGCGGTGGCCATTTGTGAAAGAGCGGGGCGCTTGCGAATTCCTCTGACAGGCGAGCGCGGGAGCGGGATACGTGGTGGCTGACGGCTCGGCCTTTGATCTGGGCTTTGAGCGTATCTGGCATATCTGCCCAAGCCGCCCTTGTTGAAGCAAGGAGGGTTTCGCCGCCAGTGCTGGGAACGACGCGTGCGGTGAGGATGTTCGCGAGGGCAGGGATAGGTAAAAAGGTGCTGTCGACATGCCATAGCATATTGGCGCGAAGGTTCAGGGTATGGAACGCCTCTGCCTCAGTTAACGAGCCGTCTTTACGAACGTTACTAACCGGTGAAACCTCGACCTCTGCGCCTTTTTTGCGGGTGTCGGCCTCTCTGTCTTCGATTGGTCCGAATAACCGCCCTAGCCGCAGGTGGTCTTCGTTGGTGAGAGACTGGTTGCGGAATAGGAGAGCGGAGTGGGTTTCAAACGCCTCTCGAATTTCTGGGTAGAGATGTGTTTCGGACACTTGGGTAAGGTCGCAGTCGGTGATTTCGACGCCAAACCGGGGTGAAAGCGGAGTTTTAGATAACATCTCGTAACCTTTCGATTCAGAGCCGCATCAGGTATTTCTGCATGCCTTCGACTACTTGCACTCCGTCTTGATTATGGATGGTGACCGCTAGAGTCATGGTGCCAGTGGTTTGCCCGGCATCCAGTGCTGTGATTTCGAATGTTGGGTACAGTGTATCGCCGCAATATACGGGTCTTAGAAACTTGCTGGATTGTTCCAGAAACCCAATTAATGCTTCGCCCATTTCGTGGGCAAGGGGGCTGGCCCCGATCGCGGCTTGTATCAGGGTTTGGTAGCCGTGGGCGTAAAGTTCTGGATGGCCGAGGCGTTTAAGATAGGCACGGTCATAATGGATCGGGTGATTGTCACCGCTTGCAGCTTGGAAGGCGGCGAAAACGCCCTCTGTCATTGTACGTGATGGTGCGCGAAAAACCTCCCCTACCTTAAATTCTGAGAACGGGCGGGGCGGTAGGAATGTATGTTTTTTGGGGTCGAAAGTCATTGATTTACCTTGGCTTGTTATACGCCGATTGTTTCGAGGACGGTGGCTGTGTTGGGTGAAATTGGCAAGTAGGATTATTCACCGTTGCGGTGAAGCCTAAGCTGCATAGGCCAAATCACGGCGCGGGATGGCGCCTGTTTCCCAAACGATTGGGGGAGTGGATTTTGCGTAAATGCATTCGAAACGCCACCGTGCCTGCCCCCGTTCGGATATTAGAGGGGTGCAGACCCATCGGCTTTCGACCGCGCCTGCATTTCCTGCTTGTGGTGGTAATGCCAAACATAATGGTGGGATTCCGCCTGCTTGGTTTCCTCCCGCTTCGGCTGCCAACTGTAGGCGACGCAATGGAGTTAGGGTCAGTGGTGCGTCTGGTTCTATTATGGTGACGGGCGCAGCGCCTGATCGCAATGCTTCCTCTGCAATCCACAGCAAGTCGTTTGTACGTGACGTTTTTACGATAACCAGCCGCGATGGGTCAAAAAACGGAGCGAACCCAGCCGGCGGCAATATATCAGACGAACTGTCTGGCCGGACCCATAGCACTGGGCCGCTTAGTCGACCAGCCGTCATTGCGGCAAACACCATTGCGGCATGGCCGGTCGCCTCATGCGCGCGGCCTAACGCTAATGAAGGGCCGCCCGGAACGAGGGGTAACTGTGGGCGTGGATTGCGGCTCAGTTTTTTGTTCATGATATGTTCCTATCTTACTTGATGGGCTACATGGTAGAAAATGGTTCTCGATAATTGTGTGGGGGAGGGGTGGAATTGACGCGGCTGTGAACCGCCCCGAGTTTGCTGGAGAACTGTTGGTTCAAATGCTAGGCTGCTTTTTCAGCGGTGTTCAAGGTTTGACAGAAGTTCTCCTCTGCTTATTTCAGCGTGATGTATCGGATTTTGCTGTGTAAGTTTTTGTGTTGTACCAGTTCACCCATTTCAAGATTTCCCATTCGATCTGCCCGACGGATTTCCAAAGCTCCATGAAATCTATGATCTT
>JBMYPG010000288.1:0-3318 GCA_049600095.1 Pikeienuella sp.
TGTTTCCTCCGCCCCAACCAGCGCGAATAAGGCCAATTTGGCGAGCAGCTTTTTGCAACAGGTCGAAAAGGCTTATGGCGGGACGGCGTTGGGTCGTCAGGAGTTGGCTGGTGAAATGGTGCTGGAGAGGCCCGGTGCGCTGTGGACCCGTGCTAACGTTGAGGCGATCCGCTGCGGGAAAGCACCTGATGTTAAGCGCATTGTTGTTGCCGTGGATCCCCCGGCGACTTCGGGTGCCGGTGCCGATGAATGCGGTGTCGTTGTTGCTGCGCTAGGCGTGGATGACTGTGGATATGTGCTGGCGGATAAATCCTCTCAAGGGGAAAGTCCGCAGACATGGGCCGCGCGCGTTGTCAAAGCCTATCATGAGTTTGGTGCTGATCGGATTATTGCTGAGGTAAACCAAGGCGGTGATTTGGTTGAAGCGATGATCCGACAGGTGGACCCGTCGGTGAGTTATCGTGCGGTGCGGGCGACGCGGGGCAAGGCCACGCGGGCTGAGCCAATTTCAGCGTTATATGAGCAAGGGCGTATCCGCCACGTGGGTGCGTTTACTGCGTTAGAAGACCAGATGTGCGCCTTTGGCGCTGAAGACGGCGAGTGCCGTAGCCCAGACCGGGTGGATGCTTTGGTCTGGGCAATGACTGATCTGATGTTGCGAACGGGGGCCGCTGGTCCGCGCGCGCGTCGACTGTAACCAACCGGAGACCTTGATGCTGTTCAAAAAATGGCGTGCACCTGTAGAGGTGCGCGAGCAAAAGGCGTCCGCCGTAGGCGGCTATGTAGCTTTTCATGGTGCAGGGCGTGCCGTCTGGTCGCCCCGTGATTCCGGGTCGTTAACCCGCGCCGGATACCTGCATAACGCTGTGGGCTTTAGGTGCGTTCGCATGATCGCAGAGGCCTGTGCAGCCACCCCGTTGCAGTTGTTTGAGGCGGGCGCGCCTATGTCTGAGCATCCTATACTGGAGCTGTTGGCGCGCCCGCATGCGGGGCAGGATGGGCCGGGGTTGTTGGAGGCGGTCTATTCGCACCTGCAACTTACCGGCGATGCTTACTTGGAGGCCGCCGGGTTTGATGATTTTAATGCGCCTTCGGAATTGCATGTGTTGCGCCCGGACCGAATGCGGGTTGCCCCCGGTGCTGATGGGTGGCCGGAGGCCTATGAATATCAGGTTGGGGGACGTACTCATCGGTTTGATATGACGGGTGAGGCGCAGCCGATTATACACATCCGCGCTTTTCATCCCCGTGATGACCATTACGGATTGTCGCCGATGTCAGCAGCTGCTGCTGCCATCGATATTCATAACAGTGCTGGGAAGTGGTCCAAAGCGTTGTTGGATAATGCTGCGCGCCCATCTGGAGCCATTGTTTATTCTGGCGGTGATGGTGGTGCGAGCCTGTCTGATGATCAGTATCGCCGCCTTTCTGAAGAACTAGAGAGCAGCCATCAGGGGGCAAAAAATGCCGGGCGCCCGATGTTGCTGGAAGGTGGTTTGGACTGGAAACCCATGGGGTTTTCACCCTCTGACATGGAGTTTCTAAAGACTAAGGAGGCGGCTGCGCGTGAGATTGCATTGGCTTTTGGTGTGCCACCCCAATTGTTGGGCCTGCCGGGTGATAACACCTATGCCAATTACCAAGAGGCAAATCGGGCATTTTATCGCCAGACTGTGTTACCCCTGACCCGCCGAGTTGGTGCTGCGTTGGCGGGGTGGCTGGGTTGGCGGTTTGGTGGGCGGATTTCGTTGTCACCTGATTTGGATGCGATTCCTGCGCTGCAAGCTGAGCGAGAAGCACAGTGGCGACGGATAGCCCAGGCTGATTTTCTGGATGATGCTGAGAAGCGGGCCATGCTTGGTTTGCCGGCCCGTGATAATCCCCGTGGACAGGACCCGGAATGACGGCACCGCAACAGCGTCAAAAGCGCGGGCAGGGGTCACGTTACTTGTATGAGCCGTTCGATAGCGCCCATGCCCGGATAGAAACCCACGAAAGGGTTTTTGAGGAACGCTGGGCCTCGCTGACCCGTGTTCTGAATCAGATTGAAACTGGATTGGAACGTTTGGAGAGACGTTTGTGGTTCGCTGTTTATGGCGTTGCCACGGCGTTGATGGCCGAATTTTTCGTTCTGTTTCGCAATGTTCCCTTCGTCGCACCATGAGGTCAATTTATGAACCATGAAGCTTCCGCATTCGGGTTGGAGTTTAAATATGCCCCGCTGACCAGACCGCCGGGTGAACCAGAATCCGCTATTGGTGGCTATGCCTCTGTCTTTGGTGTTGCTGACCAGGGTGGGGATGTCGTTGAGCCCGGCGCATTTGGAGCCTCGCTTAAGCGGCTATCCGATGCTGGTTGTTCAGTCAAAATGCTGTGGCAGCACGACCCAAGCAGCCCGGTTGGCGTTTGGGACGCTGTTGCCGAGGATGCAATAGGGCTGTCCGTCAAAGGACGTTTGCTGACCGAAATTTCACAAGGTGCGGAGGCAGCCGCGCTGCTGGCATTTGGTGCGATCGATGGATTGTCGATTGGCTATCGCACTGTTCGGTCCGAAAAAATGCGAGGCGGCGGTCGTCGCCTTATTGAACTTGATCTTTGGGAAGTATCGCTTGTCACATTTCCGATGCTCCCCACTGCGCGCGCCTCTGCTTCGGCGCCAGAACAGGTGATCAGTTTGGCTGAATCCTTGACCGCTGCACTTTCGGGTGCCCGGCAAGCTTTTGCCTGATCGTTCATCATTAATTTCTATCGTCACATGCAAGGAACCCAAATGACGACAACCCCAATTGCCACGAATGAACATGAAGTGAAATCCGCTGTTTCTGGGTTTCTTAATGAATTCAAAGAGTTCCAGTCGGAGATTAAGTCACGCATGAAGCATCAGGATGATCGTATTTCGCAAGTAAGCCGCCCCGTCAGTGCGCATCGCCCCGCGCTTGGCACTCCCGCGCAGGCAGACGCTCCGCATAAAAAGGCGATTTCCGCCTATTTGCGTGGTGGTGATGAAACTGAGCTGAAGTCGCTATCGCTGGAGGGCAAAGCCCTGTCGAGTGATGTGCTGGCTGATGGTGGTTTCCTGATTGACCCGCAGACGGCAGAGGCCATTCGTGGCGTGTTACGTTCTTCATCCTCGTTGCGTTCGGTGGCCAATGTCGCGACCGTAGATGCAGGTGTTTATGATGTGCTGGTTGATCACACAGACATTGGCGCAGGTTGGACAACGGAAGTCGATGGCGTATCGGAAACAGATACACCTCAAATCGACCGTATCTCCATCGCTTTGCATGAATTGAGTGCAGCACCGAAAGCATCCCAGCG
>JBMYPG010000289.1:0-3291 GCA_049600095.1 Pikeienuella sp.
CACCAGCCGTGTTACACAGCTGAATCGCATAGGAACCGAGGCCGCCGGACGCGCCCCAAACCAATACGTTATCGCCCGGCTTCACGATGTGAGGGCGATGACCGAACAGCATCCGGTAAGCGGTTGCCAGCGTCAGCGTGTAACAAGCACTTTCTTCCCATGTCAGATGACGTGGGCGTTCCATGAGCTGCTGGGCCTGAACATTGGTAAACTGCGCAAATGACCCATCAGGGGTTTCATAGCCCCAGATGCGCTGCGAGGGAGAGAACATCGGGTCGCCGCCGTTGCATTCCTCATCATCGCCATCATCCTGATTGCAGTGAATGACGACTTCATCACCGATTTTCCAGCGTTTAACCTTGTCGCCAACCGCCCATACGATGCCCGATGCGTCGGAACCCGCGATGTGGAAGGGCGCGCCATGCACATCGAACGGCGACAAGGGAACGCCGAGGCCTGCCCAAACGCCGTTGTAGTTAACGCCAGCAGCCATGACGAAAACCAATACTTCGTGACTGTCCAGTTTCGGTGTGTCGACCACTTCGACGGCAAACGACTTGTCTGGCTCGCCATGACGTTCGCGGCGGATGGTCCACGCATACATCTGTGACGGCACATGGCCAAGCGGCGGTATCTCGCCGATTTCGTAGAGGTCTTTCGGTTCGACGTTATCGAGCGCCATTGCTGATCTCCCGGTTCGTTTGGCGAATTCTATTCGCGCAAGATTCGTTCGTTTTAGTGTCCGATTTGCTAATTACATTATCCAGCAGGCGGCGCAAGCGAACTTGTGCAGTGCAATATGAAAAAATTTCAGGAACGTGGTTTCTGCACACGGCAAGGGCGTAAAACCTTCGACTCTTGAACTATTTTCCGCTGAATATGGTCGCCTTATGCGTGAAAGCTACCAGCAAACCGCCAAAGCCGCCCGAATCACGTAGAAGGCGGCGCACCTTTTGCCAGCGCAGGCTTTTTCAGCTGTTCGCTGCGGGTAGAATGGAATTGGCATAATACGCTAGGAGAGCATCTTGCCCCTCTGCCACCACAAGCGCGCCATTGCGGGTCTCGATAATCCGGCGCAGTTTCAGCATGCGAATGCCGGTTTCAACGCCATAGTCGATGTCAGAGCGGGGCATGTGAATATGCGCTTGTTGGCCTTTCAGTTGTTCAATCAACTGACCAACCCTGGTGGTGATATCCGTTTCAGGAACACCTTCCTTGCCAGCTTTCAGTAAAACCGTGGCCACCAGCGGCGTGGGCAGCACGGGCACAACTTTCGCAATACGCTCCGACAGGGCGGCCCCCAGATGTTCGGTGATATCGCCCGCCCGCCCCTCCATGAACGCGCGCAGTGAAACCGGGGTGCCAAAACTGACGCAGGCATAGCCGAACTTGTAATAGCGCCCGGTGAGCCGGCCGAAGATGAACCGCGCCACGAACCCCGCAGAGCGCAAAATGCTGACCTTGAACCGGGCACCACCATCCTTGGCTTGTTCAGCGCCGATCAGAATGCGGTCCTCCAGCACGCGGTCATAATTCAGACCGACTGGCACGAATACCACATCACGCTCATGCGTTGGATCAAAGCCGGAAACGATATAATTCAACAGGCCCAGCTTGGGCGGCCCAAGGCGACCATCACGGCTGAGGCCACCTTCCGGAAAAATCGCCTGCGCCACGCCGCCTTCGGTCGCCATCTGCACGTAGCGGCGCAACACCGTCCGATACAGGCCATCACGTGACCGCCTGCGGATGAAATAGGCCCCCATTGCACGAATCAAACGGCTTAGTGGCCACACCTGCGCCCATTCACCAACTGCATAGCTCAACGCAGATGACTGCGCCGCAAGATAGGTCACCAGCAGATAATCCACGTTGGAGCGGTGGTTCATCACAAAAACGACCGATGCTTCGGGGTCGATCCTGGACAGCGCATCCTGATCAAAAGCCCCCAACCGCACCCGATACAAGAATCGGCTGATCCAGCGACTGACGCGCGCGCCAACACCAAAATACATCATTGCCGAAAAGCTTGGCACAATTTCGCGGGCGTAAGCTTCGACCTGTTTGATCACGAGATCACGGGGCATGCCTGTCTCGCGAATATGCTCTTCAGCAGCGAGCGTGACCTCCGGGTCATATGTCAAACGATCAATCAGCGCCCGGCGCCGCATCAGTTTAAAGGGTTGAATGCGCAGCGAGAGCGTTTCGTTGAGCCGGTCGACCGCACGATGAAACCGGCGCCTGAACAGCCATTTCACCGATGGGCCGAGAACACGATCCAGCACAGCAATGGCGGCGAAAACGCCCCCTACTGCAAACAGCCACACCGGAATTTCGATTACACCCCACATGGCGGGACGATGGACGCTCTGCCCTCAAAGGTAAAGTGCGCGCGCGTAATCAACATATGACCATTTCCCAATCGCCAAGCCACTGCCAAAGCTATGGCCTCTGACAATATTCTGTGACATTCACGGGGCCAGTGTTTCAGGGATGCTGCTGATATGGCGAACATGGATTTTGAAGTGCGGTCGCTTGATGACCTGCTAGCTCACGGCCCAAAAACCCGGATCGCACCGGGCGTCTTTTTTGAATCCAGAGGGACAATCGATTTTGAGCCTTCTCGGGATATTTTCCTGCGGTCCAGCGCCCCCAATGATCTGATCTATGACACGCAAACCACTGCCCAGGCCAACAAGGCGGTTGGCACGCCGACCGGCTGGCTTACGTTTAAAAATGCGTTGCTGGTCGGCCCGCTCGGCATGATTTTTGATCTGGAAAACAGGGTTCTTTGGCGCGGTGACTGCATCAACTGGTCACCGGCACTGTTCCTTCACCTGCGTTTTGGTCGCCAGCCAATCTATCCGCGGGAGCGTGGTGAAATTGTCTCTATCGACACAAAGGCCATCGACAAGGCCCGGCGCGAGGCTGAAACGACCCTTTGGTCAGGCCCGGGGTTTCAGATCTATGGCCATTGGCTAATTGATTACATCGCACGGCGATTGGCGATCTCAGACCTTCCGGGTGCAGAGGATGTGAACGTCTATCACAAGTCTTTCCAGCCCTGGCAAAAGTCGATCTCAAAAACACTGGGCTGGCACAGCGGCTTGTTCGGGGCAGGCGGCGTATCCGGGTACAAGATTTCACGACACGAAGAATTGCGCGTGCCCACATTCCTTCGCCGTCACAGACGGTTTGATACTGAACGAACAAACGCAGCCTGGGATCTCACCAAGGAAACGCTTCTGGCCGCCCCCGGTGCCCGGAACCACCCCGATTTCGGCCCGCGCA
>JBMYPG010000290.1:0-3280 GCA_049600095.1 Pikeienuella sp.
ACGCATTTCAGATTTCAAAAACAGGGGGTTTGAGCGGTTTTATGAAAAATTCGCTCACAAAGTGTGAAAAAAGCCTCACTTAGTAAGGTGTTTTACGCGCAACAGGCGAAACCATACCCCATCAATCACCCTAAAACCGCACCAAATGCAGGCGAATATACATCTTGCATCGAGAAAATAATCTGGCAAAATCGCGGACTTGTGAGGGGACAAATAATCCACACCAAAAGTGGAGCCTCTTACGAAAAATAACGAACGCGAAAATCGTGTCGGGGACAATGTGAGTATAATTAAAAACAATCTTGAGGCGCCAAGCAGGCGTGGCGCTCTGGGCCTGATCGTTGGCGCGGCAACTTCAATTATAGCGGCACCCAGCTTTGCAAGTACTCCTGCACTTTTAACCGGGGCAGGCGATATTCGGCGCGTTCACCTTCACAATAAGAATACTGGCGACTCTTTGGACGCTGTATATTGGGTTGATGGTGAGTATATTCCAGAAGTGAAGTCAGAGATTGACTTCCTTATGCGCGATTGGCGTCAAAATATTGCGATCGATTATGATTACAAGGCAGTCGACTTTCTCGCCGCTCTGCACCGGAAATTAAATACGTCAGAACCGATGGTTGTCGTTTCTGGCTATCGCAGCAAGAAAACCAATGCCATGCTGCGCCGAAACTACCGTGGTGTCGCCAAGGACAGCTATCACACCAAAGGTATGGCGGTTGATATCAAGATCAGCGGACGCCTTCCTTCCAAGATCGCTCGTGCAGCGCGAGGCATGGGAATTGGTGGCGTTGGCCAATATCGAACATTTACACACATTGATAGTGGGCCAGTCCGCAGTTGGCGCCGCTGATTGAGGGCACAACCGAACTAGCAAGAACAGAAAAAAGCCCTACCAAGTCGTCAGATTCGGCAGGGCTTTTCTTTTATCGTTCCTATGTAGCACATTCGCGTCGGAATTTGCGTTAGCTTCGGACAGTACCATCGCCGACAACCAGATACTTGAACGAGGTTAGCTGAGCAGCCCCGACAGGGCCCCGTGCATGCATCTTGCCAGTGGCAATGCCAATCTCTGCCCCCATCCCAAACTCTCCACCATCCGCGAATTGGGTAGACGCGTTACGCATCAAAATGGCGCTATCAAGCTGAGCGAAAAACTTATCTGCCACCGCATCATCTTCGGTAATCACACAGTCGGTATGGTTCGAGCCGAAATTGGAAATATGCTCAATCGCCCCGTCAATACCATCAACAATACGGGCTGCGATGATCATATCGAGAAACTCTTTCCCCCAGTCGTCCTCCGTCGCGGCGCTCACCCCGTCCAGGCCAGACAACGTGACATCGCCGCGAACATCCACGCCTTTGGCAACAAGGTCATTCACAAATGGCGCAGCGTGTTGGTCATAGAATGCCCGGTCGATCAACAAACATTCCGCAGCCCCACAAATTCCGGTCCGGCGGGTTTTTGCATTCATAATTACGGCCCGCGCCTTTTCAACATCGGCAGCAGCATCAACATAGATGTGGCAAATACCTTCCAAATGCGCAAACACCGGCACCCGAGCATCGCTCTGCACCCGACCAACTAATCCTTTGCCACCGCGTGGCACGATCACATCGATCAAATCAGTTGCCGTTAGCATAGCACCAACAAAGGCACGATCGCGCGTAGGCGCAATTTGCACTGCATCCACAGGCAGATTTGCGGCCTTCAGTCCCTCTGCAATACAGGCATGGATTGCCGCGGCTGAGTTAAAACTTTCAGAACCACCCCGAAGAATAGCAGCGTTACCCGATTTCAGGCACAACCCTGCCGCATCTGCAGTAACATTCGGGCGACTTTCATAGATAACACCAATGACGCCAAGCGGCGTGCGAACACGCCGAATGTTCAGGCCCGATGCCATATCCCATTCCGCGATCACCCCGCCCACGGGGTCGGCTTGCGCCGCAACAGCACGCAAGCCATCTGCCATGCCTTGGATGCGATCTTCCGTCAACATTAGCCGATCTAGCATCGCCGGGCTTAGACCCTTTTCGCGCCCAAACTCCATATCCAAAGCATTTGCGGCCGCGATCTCATCACGTCGTGCCCAAATAGCGTCAGCGGCAGCAACTAAGGCGGCATGTTTACGCTCTGCGGTCGCATAACTCAGCTCTTTGGCGGCGGCTTTTGCCCGCGCGCCAATAACTGCCATCACTGCGGTCGCGTCAGCTTGGTTTCCATCCATTGTCGTGCCCTCTAATCCCACAGCACCAGATCATCACGATGCGCCATTGCAGCCCGCCCTTGATAACCTAACGCGTCAGCAATTTCATCTGATCGTTTTCCAGCAATTTTCCCGGCTTCCTCCGCCGGATACCCGGCTAACGCCGCTGCAACGGCATCACCATCTTCGGTTACAATCGCCACGGGGTCGCCTCGCATAAACTGGCCTTCAACGCCGCGTACGCCGGCAGGCAATAGTGACTTACCGCGCCGCAGAGCCGCAACAGCACCCGCATCGACAATCAACTGCCCTTCAGGCTTCATACCACCGATCCAACTTTTGCGCGCTGCCTGAGGGCTTGCCGACGCCGCAAACCAGGTGCAGGCACCACCATCAGCCAAAGCTGACAGCGGGTGCTCAACATCACCCAACGCGACAGCCATCGCGCAACCGGCCTTAGTTGCCGTTTTTGCGGCCAACACCTTGGTGCGCATCCCCCCTTTGGCCCCGTCAGTGCCAGCATCGCCAGCAACCGCTTCAATCTCAGGGGTAATTTCATGTACCAATGGGATCAGTTCAGCCATCGGATCAACTCGCGGGTTCGCGGTATACAAGCCATCAACATCCGACAGCAAAATCAGCGCATCCGCGCCGGCCATGGCAGCAACTTGCGCGGCCAACCGGTCATTGTCGCCAAATCTGATTTCATCCGTCGCCACGGTATCATTTTCATTCACAATGGGAACAACACCAAACCCCAAGAGGTTTTTCAGCGTCGCACGCCCATTCAGATACCGCCGCCGATCACGACTATCATCCAATGTCACCAACACTTGTGCAGTAGACAGTTTATGCACACCCAACGCTTCTTCATATGCGCGGGCCAATCTAATTTGACCAACAGCCGCCGCCGCCTGGCTTTGTTCAACAGGCAATGCCCCAGGATTCATCTTCAAAACCCGGCGCCCTAATGCGATGGCACCGGATGAAACGATCAACACTTCGGCACCACGCGCATGCAAGGCCGCTACATCGGCAGCCAATCCAGCCAACCAATCAGACCG
>JBMYPG010000291.1:0-3275 GCA_049600095.1 Pikeienuella sp.
GTATTGGGCGGGCTATGCAGGTGCTGCCCTGGGTACATTAATGTGGGCAGGTCAACAGGCCAATCAAACCCCACCGCTAACACCCATTACCGGTGCTTACGACAAAGAAACGCTGGTAAAGAAAGTCACCACTGCACTTTCCGGACAAACACCCACTGCACTGATTACCGGTGCCCTAGGTCGATGTGGGCGAGGCGCAACAGATTTTCTTGAGGCCGTTGGCGTCACCCCGACAAAATGGGACATGGCAGAAACTCAGTCAGGTGGGCCATTTCCTGAAATTCTGGAACATGAACTTTTTGTTAATTGTGTACTCGCCTCACCAAGCTGCCCAGTCTTCGTCCCAACAGACGCCCCTACCCGCGCAGGCAGAAAACTAACAGCCATCGCTGACGTAAGCTGCGATCCGGGCAGTAGCTACAATCCAATCCCGGTCTACGACCAAACCACCACTTTCACGGCACCGGCAATCGAACTGAAAACCGAGGGCGAACCTCTTGCGGTTACAGCAATCGACCACCTACCGAGCCTTTTGCCGCTGGAATCAACCGAAGATTACTCAGCGCAGTTAACCGAAGCGCTTCTAACTTTGGACAAACCAGATCAAGGCGTGTGGGCGCGGGCGCACGCTGAATTTACCAAACACATGGCCCGCGTTTGATTCTTGGCCAAACCAAGGTCAACAAAACCTAAAAACCGGGCGCAAACCGCATAAATATTTCCAACACCGCGTGACAGTGTTGGAAAAGAAAGATTTATTAGCAAGCGAACAGCCAATGTTGGCTCGCAAACTTTAGGATTTACCGAAATGGCACAAATTCACTGGTGTGGCGCTGGCTTATCAGCAGTACCGGGCCTTCGTCGCCTTATTGAAAACGGCCATAGCGTAACAGTCTGGAACCGCAGTGTTGACCGGGCAGAGGCTGCCGTTGCAGGCCTTACTGGCGATTTCACTGTAAGAGCTTTCACATTAGAGGCTTTAACCGCCGCATTGGGCAAAGGTGATTTGGCTGTTTCTATGCTTCCCGGCGACTTCCATGTTCCGATTGCACAGGCTTGCCTGAACGCTAACGCGCACTTTGTCTCCTCATCGTATATCTCACCGGAAATGCGAGCACTACACGATCAGGGCAAGACCAAGGGCCTGTCTTTGGTCAACGAGGTTGGCCTTGACCCCGGCCTAGATCACTCCATGGCGCATGACTTGGTGGCAGCCTACCGTGCATCAGATGCCTACGACGCGGACAATACCCTCAGTTTCTACAGCTATTGCGGCGGTCTCAGCGAAACCCCTAACGACTTTAAGTACAAGTTTAGCTGGTCGCCGCTCGGCGTTCTCAAGGCTCTAAAAAGCCCATCAAAATCCCTGCGTAACGGCGTACCATTTGATGTGGACCGCCCATGGAACGCGATCTCAAACTACACCCTCGACTTACCAACAGGTGCAGAAACTTTCCAAGTTTACCCCAACAGAGACAGCCTTCCTTTTATGGAAGACTACAAGTTTGATGCTTCATGGAACGTAGATACATTCGTTCGCGGCACCCTGCGCTACGGCGGCTGGTCAGACGCCTGGTCAGAAATCTTCGAAGAAGTTGAAACCCTTTCTGGCACCGAAGGCGACGCAAGGCTGGCAGAGATGAGCGCCGACCTTTGGGACAAATACTCGATTTCAGAAGGCGAAGCAGATCGTGTTGTTCTAACCGTCGAACTACGGGCCGACCGCGATGGCGCACCGGTTTGGCAACAGGCATGGCGCATGGATGCTTATGGTGATGCAGAGGCTTCGGCCATGGCCAAACTCGTATCACTGCCAGTAACATTGGCTGTCGAAGCAGTTCTCGCCGGGGAAATCGGCTCAGGCGTTACCGCCGCCCCTTCAGCTCCCGACCTCGTTGCACGCTGGTTAGATTGCGCTCGCCAGCACGCCCGCTACTTGCAGCGCGTCGATCTACTTTAAAGCGCTTTTGAAAGATATCTGATGGCCACCACGCCCAAAACCAAGAAAAAGTCCGCGCGCAAACCCAAAGCAGCACCAAAAACGGCTAAGTCAGCGACGGAAACAGATGCAGTGGCTGACGCAGCCGCGAAAAAGGCGACACCAGCAAAGGCAGCAACTCAGCAGCCCAAGCAGGCACCCAAAACTGAAGAAACAGCTCAGCAACCGAGAACGGTCACCTATTCTATGTCGCCGGGTTTGGTGCCGTGGCTGGCACGCAGCAAAGGCGTGCTGGCCCTCACCTCATACCAATCTGGAAAATTCTATCTGATTGGCCGCAATCCCAAGGGCGGTTTACTGGTTGATGAACGCCTGTTCCAACATGCAATGGGTATTGCCGTTGACGGCAAACGCCTCATTCTGGCGACGCAGGCTTCTCTGGTCGAAATGGTATCGTCCTTAGCGTCCTCGCAACGTGCCAATGAAATCTATGACGCCTGTTTCGTCCCGCGCCGTGTCCACATAACTGGCACACTCGATGCCCATGATGTCGGTATAGACAAACAAGGCAAACCCGTCTTTGTAGCCACCGGCTACAATTGCTTGGCGCAACTTTCCGAAACCCACAACCTAAAACCGATTTGGAAACCCAGCTTTGTTTCCAAAATTATTGGCGAAGATCGTTGCCATCTTAACGGACTGGCAATGGAGGATGGAGAGCCTGCATATGTCACCGCTGTCAGCAAATCGGACACAATCGACGGCTGGCGCGACCGCAGATATGAAGGCGGCGTTTTGATCGACGTTAAGACGAACAAAGTACTGGCAAAGGGCCTATCAATGCCCCATTCGCCACGGGTCCATCAAGGCCAACTCTACGTCTTGAATTCTGGCACAGGCGGGTTGCTTCGTGTTGATCGTTCAACCGGCGAAACAGAAGAAATCGCATTCTGCCCCGGTTTCGTGCGTGGCCTCAGCTTTCACAATGACTTCGCCATCGTCGGCCTCTCCAGACCTCGCTACAAACGGTTCGAAGGATTGGCACTGGACCAACGATTGGCTGATGCAGATAGCGAACCTTGGACTGGAATCCAGATTATCAACTTGAAAACTGGTGCGGTCGCAGAATGGTTCCGCATTGATGGTGCAATTGCCGAGGTTTACGATACAGGTTTCGTGCCTGACGTGACATGCGCTATGTCTCTCAGCCTCGGTGCCGGGGAATTGGCCCGATTTATCACGGTTGAAGACAACAAAATCTAACGCTGTGAACGTGTCGCCTCATCAAGTTGCTTGGAATATGGCGTATTTTGCCAGAGGCGGGGCAAATTTCTTC
>JBMYPG010000292.1:0-3270 GCA_049600095.1 Pikeienuella sp.
ACCGTTGCATCGCTACTCGCCAATTGGTCACTGACATATTGATCCATGCAGATCTGTAATTTCGGGTTCCGAGGTGGAGGCGATGTGTCAGAAGTATAGCTGACCCGTTTAGGCAGATAGTTCACCAACTGCGGATAGGCACCAACGATGCCCAGTGCCAAAAGCTGTAGCGCGATAAAGGCAATGACGCCTTTGTACATCTGCACGGTCTTAACCACCGCCGGTGCAACACCACGCAGATAAAACAAAGCGAAACCGAATGGCGGGGTCAGGAATGAGGTCTGTATGTTCAGGCCAATCATGACACCCAACCACACAGCGGTAATGTTTGCAGACGGGTCAGCAAGCAGGATTGGGGCGACGATTGGAACCACGACAACCGCGATTTCGATGAAGTCGAGGAAGAAGCCGAGGATGAATATCACCGCCATTACAATGACGAACTTTGACCAGAACCCACCGGGTAGTGAGTTTAGGAAGTCCCGCACCAATTCCTCACCACCAAAGGCCCTGAAGGCGGCGGTGAGCATTGCTGCGCCAAGGAGGATGATGAAGACGAGCGAGGTTGTTTTCGCCGTTTCCAGCATCACACCAGACATGGTGTTTTCGATCTTGAAGGCGCGCCACCCGCTCCACACTAATGAAACGATAAGGAGGACGCTGCCTGCGATGCCGATGTAGATGCCGGTTGCATCCTTTTCCGGTGTCAGCGCCTTGATGTTCATGTCGTAGTTGGCAATCGCAAAGCCGATTGCAGCCAGCGAAATAATTGCAAGAACCGCAGGGTGATAGGAGTTTCGCTGCCCCGGTGTCAGGCGATAGCCAGCCATGATCAATGCGCCAGCGGCGCCGATTGCGCCGGCCTGATTGACGGTTGCGATTCCAGAGATGATCGACCCGAGGACAAGGAAAATCAGCGCCAGCGGCGGGACGAGTGTTACAAAAACCTTGAGCCAGAACTGACGGTTGAATGCGCCGTCATACCGAACCGCAGGAGCAGCGCTTGGCCGGAAAAACGCGAAGACCAAGATGTAGAGCATGTATAGTGCGACCAGAACGAGGCCGGGGATAAAGGCGCCAAGGAACATCTCGCCAGCGCTGGTTGAGGCGACGTCGAATGTCGACGGCATACTCAGCTCTCCGGTAGAGGATTTGTGGAGCGCTTTACGCAGGCTGCCTGCCTGATCGGTGGCCGAGGATAACTGGTCGGCCAGAATGATGAGAACGATGGAGGGCGGAATGATCTGCCCCAACGTTCCCGAAGCCGCGATTGTGCCGGTGGCCAGTGATTGCGAGTAGTTGTTGCGCAGCATCGCGGGCAGAGAGATGAGGCCCATCGCGACGACCGTTGCGCCAACGATGCCGGTTGTTGCGGCAAGGAGCGCACCGACGAATACCACCGATATGCCAAGGCCGCCGGGGACCGGGCCGAATAGCTGCGCCATGGTAACAAGCAAATCTTCGGCAATCTTAGACCGCTGAAGCATGATGCCCATGAAGATGAACAATGGGATGGCAATCAGTGTGTCTCGCTCAACCTCCCAATACACTCCCCTGAGGTTGGTCACACCGGCCGATAGCCATTGTGACGGCCCGCCGGAGTGGAAATAGGCGTCAGTTTCGCCTGCGAATATGTAACCAGAGCCTGCTGCAAGGCCTATCGAGATGATGGCTGCGCCGGGCAGGGCGAAGGCAACCGGATAACCTGAACCAAGCGCGGTGGCCATGATCAGGACGAGGATGGCGAGAAATACGAGTTCCATCAGTCAGACCCTCAATGCGCAATTGGTGTTGGTTCGCGTTTGCCGGGTTCATCCCGGGTATCCGCGACCGCTTCGAATAGGTAACTGACAAATTGGATCAACATGGTGATCGCAAATACCGCCAGGAAACCGGCCATCTGATATTTCACAAACATGCCCGTGCCACCAGTTTGAGTGATCTCAAAGTTGGCAATCGGGCTGTTGATGATTGATTGTTTGCTGCCAAGGCCGATGAAAATAATCACCCAACTGGTTGTCATGCCCAGCAGGATAGAGCCGATGGCGTTTACCCGGCCTTTTCGGCGGCTGGTAAAGCCAGCGTAAAGCACATCAACGCGAACATGGCCTTCGTCGAGCAAAGTATAAGCCGAAGCGAAGAGGAATAGTGCTGCGTACCAGTAGCGGACCAGATCGCCCATCAGGGCTTGCTCATATGAGAAAATGAAGCGCGACATAACGATCGTCAGTTCGGCGGCAACAATAAGCAACGCTAACCAATGAAAACCCAAAGAGCGGTTGAACAACGCGATGATAAACCCGGCAACGATTAGCGGGATATGGATATAAGGACCAACGAACCTTGCCCGGGTAAAGGCGCGAACACCTTCATCATCAAAGAAAATGGTGAGCAGTTTTTCGACGCGCATAAACGAAATAGCAGCATCGGTAATTCCAACAAGCAAGACGCCCCAGAAAAGAGCGCGGATCAAATAGATATTGAATGCACCAATCCGTCTGGCATCCCATCTGAGAGCTCGGTCCGGAGTGCGAATAACAAAAGCAACGGCGACTGCGATTCCGACCACATAAATCAAAACCTGTATCCAAGCCAAAGAGCCGCCGTCACCAATCACGGATAGCACGCCGGGATAATCGAACTTTACGGACAGGATATTGTTTATCAAAAATGCGACCAACGTCGTCAGGCTGATCCACCCAAACATGCGCACCAATGGTGCCGGTTCACCAATCGGTGTTATTTCCGGCAAATGAGCCTCAGCGGTCATGTGTCTTCCCCGTCAAAATACTTTAAAAACGCTGTAGTCCGCGCCCTTATTAACAGAAGGGCGGAGCCGAAGCCCCGCCCTGTTTAGTCAATCTGACCGATAGATCAGAGGCCAAGAACGCGGTTACGCTGGTTCGTAAACGAAACCTCTGCAATCGCGCGGAAGGCACCAATTTCACGAAGTCCAGCTTGGAATTCGTCATTCACCCTAGCCGCTAGTTCAGAGTGGTCTCGAGTTTCCTCGAATACCTCAACCGCAGCTTCGCCGAACGCATCCCAAGTGTCATCGGTGAACGAACGCAACTGAACACCATGATCGTTGGTCAGTTTAGCGAGATATTCACCGTTGTTGGCGCTTGCTTCTTCATGCTGGTTTCCATGCTCTTCCCAGCAAGCTGCTGTGATGACGGCTTTTTCCCAATCAGAAAGCGAACCCCACCAAGAGGCGTTCATGCCAAATGCCAAACCGCCACCTGGCTCATGCATACCGCCAGTGTAGTA
>JBMYPG010000293.1:0-3265 GCA_049600095.1 Pikeienuella sp.
ACACCCGGCGGGCCAACAAGGCAGAGAATCGGGCCTTTCAGCTTTGAGGACCGCTGCTGAACGGCGAGATATTCAACCATCCGCTCTTTGACCTTCTCAAGGCCATAGTGGTCGGCATCCAAAATCTCTTCGGCTTTTTTCAGGTTCTTCTTAACCCGGCTGCGCTTGCCCCAAGGGATCGACAGGATCCAATCGAGATAGTTGCGCACAACCGTCGCTTCAGCCGACATCGGCGGCATCTGGCGCAGCTTTTTCAGCTCGGCCCGTGCCTTCTCGTCTGCTTCTTTCGACAGTTTGGTTTCGTTGATCTTATCTTCGAATTCAGCCGCATCATCGCGGCCATCCTCACCCTCACCCAGTTCCTTCTGAATGGCCTTCATCTGCTCATTCAAATAGTACTCGCGCTGGGTGCGTTCCATCTGAGACTTAACGCGAGTTTTGATTTTCTTTTCGACTTTCAGAACAGAAATCTCGCCCTGCATCAGGCCGTAAATTCGCTCCAGCCGCTCAGCAACATCTACTGTTTCCAGCAAAGACTGCTTCTCGCTCAGCTTCACACCCAGATGGCCTGCGATCGTATCGGCCAGTTTGGCAGGGTTCTGAATTTGGCTAACCGTACCAACAGCTTCCTGAGGAACGTTTTTGTTCAGCTTGACGTATTTTTCAAACTCATCAGCTATATTGCGGCTCAGCGCTTCAACAGCGGCAGGGTCGCCTTCGGTTTCAGGCAACAATGATGCAATGCCCTCATGAAACTCTTCGCGATCGGTAAACCCTTCGATGCGCGCACGCTGTTTACCTTCAACCAAAACCTTCACGGTTCCGTCGGGCAGTTTCAGCAGCTGCAGCACATTGGCCAATGATCCGGTTTCATGAATATCCGCAGGGCCCGGCTCATCAACCGAAGGGTCGCGCTGGCTTGCCAGCAAAATCGACTTGTCCTCTTTCATCACGCTTTCCAGCGCTTTGACAGATTTTTCGCGCCCGACGAACAAGGGGACAATCATATGGGGGAAAACAACAATATCGCGTAGCGGCAATACCGGCAGCGTGATGGTTTCGTCGTTTGTATCAGTCATGTGACCTGCTCTCAATCTTGGCGGATGCGCAGGCCCCGAAATTCGGCGACACGACGCCCCCCTGTAGGTTTTGTCATTGAATTAATCACATGGCGTATTCGACGGATAATTCAACCCGTCGAAGCCAGTATTAGGATCAGGATGCGCTTGCTGGCGCCTCTGCAGCGCTTTCAGAATAGATCATCAACGGCTGAGCCGACCCGGCGATCACTTCCTCATTCACAACAACTTCTTCGACGCCTTCAAGCGCAGGTAAATCGAACATTGTGTCGAGCAGCGTGTTTTCCAGAATGGAACGCAAACCACGGGCACCTGTCTTACGTTCAATCGCCTTGCGGGCCACAGCTTTCATCGCGTCATCGGTAAAGGTCAGGCGCGCATCTTCCATCTCAAACAGGCGCTGGTACTGCTTGACCAAAGCATTCTTTGGTTTGGTCAGGATGATAACCAATGCTTCCTCATCCAAATCAGTCAGCGTAGCGATAACCGGCAAACGACCAACGAACTCAGGGATAAGGCCAAACTTCAACAGATCTTCGGGTTCAAGCTGCGTGAACAACTCACCTGTTTTCTGATCCGTCTCATCGCGAACATCAGCGCCAAAACCAATCGCAGAGCCCTTACCACGCTGCGCAATGATCTTCTCCAACCCAGCGAACGCGCCGCCACAGATGAACAGGATGTTCGTTGTATCGACTTGCAGGAATTCCTGCTGCGGGTGCTTACGTCCACCCTGCGGAGGAACCGAGGCAACCGTGCCTTCCATAATCTTCAGCAACGCCTGCTGAACACCCTCACCGGACACATCGCGTGTGATCGAAGGGTTGTCAGACTTGCGGCTGATCTTATCAACCTCATCAATATAGACGATGCCACGCTGCGCGCGTTCAACATTGTAATCAGCTGATTGCAAAAGTTTCAGGATGATGTTTTCAACATCCTCACCCACATAACCCGCTTCGGTCAGGGTGGTTGCATCTGCCATCGTAAACGGCACATCCAAAATCCGCGCCAGCGTCTGTGCCAACAGCGTTTTACCGCAACCGGTTGGGCCAATCAGCATGATGTTTGATTTCGCCAACTCAACATCGGTGGATTTGGCGGCGTGGTTCAAACGTTTGTAATGGTTGTGAACAGCAACCGACAGAACACGTTTTGCAGTCTGCTGGCCAATCACATAATCATCCAGAACTTCGCAAATCTCTTGCGGCGTAGGCACGCCATCAGACGACTTAACCAAGCCTGACTTGGTTTCCTCGCGGATGATATCCATGCAAAGCTCGACGCATTCGTCACAGATAAACACCGTAGGACCTGCGATCAGCTTTCGAACCTCGTGCTGGCTTTTGCCACAAAAGGAACAGTAAAGCGTATTTTTTGATTCAGTCCCGCTGGATTTGCTCATTCAGCTCTCCCGGCCCCGGATTAGAACGTGGGGCGATGCACTTTAATACAGGTTTCGTTAACGACAGATTGCCACGACAAACTTGCGGGGCCAACCACCTACGAATCCTTTTCAACAATATAAGTGCACTCATCAGAAAAGCGAAGCAAGGGCAGCACCGCCCTTTTCGCCCTTCTGTGTGCCTTTGGTGTGTCAGCCAATAACCGCGAAACTAACCTCGGCCCCCACGGGTCATGTCCAGCAGGTTCCATTTCGCCCAAATCATATCAATATGCCGGTGGTGCGCTGGCCAATCCGATTTGTGATAGAACAGCTCGGATGACCAAAAGTGCCTAAAATTCTCGCGATTTTCAGCATCACGTTCAAAAACATGCATCATGGGCCACTGTCCACCATCTGCATCCTCGCCGCCAAAATCGCGGGCGAATTGCCCGTCAGATGAATACAGCGGCAAATTATTCCAGCCACGCTCCTGACTAATCGCCTTCAATTCTTCCGGCGTCGCACGGGCCACGATGGCTAAACCATTGGCCGATTGCATCTCACCCGCTGCGCCATTCAAACCATCCAACATAGAACAACACATCGGGCACGCCCCCTGCCCCAGCGCAGGCGCATACATGAAGTTATAGATAAACAGAGAGGTCTGGTTAGGCACAGCAAGCGCGCTCAGCGCAACCTTGTCACCACCAACAGACACAAATTCATAGCCTGCAACTGCCGCACCAACCGGCAATGCCCGCCGTTGGGCCGCAACATTTTCAACAGCCGCCCGCAGCGC
>JBMYPG010000294.1:0-3258 GCA_049600095.1 Pikeienuella sp.
CCTTTTCAAACCGCTCCAGCGCCTCGGCGTTCTTGATCAAAACACCTGCTTGTGCGCCACGCCCGGTCGCGGTCATAATTGACATTGGTGTCGCCAAACCAAGCGCACATGGACACGCGATAATGAGCACCGCAACCGCAGAGATGAGCGCGTATGACAGCGCAGGAGCTGGACCCCAGAGCGCCCAAGCGCCAAAGGCAAGAACCGCCACCAAGATCACAATCGGCACAAAGAACCCTGCGACTTGGTCTGCATATTTCTGGATCGGTGCACGGCTGCGTTGTGCGTTCGACACCATTTCGACAATCTGGGACAACATCGTATCAGACCCGACCCGTGTGGCCGCAATCACCAGACTACCCGTGCCGTTGATCGTCGCACCCGTGACGGTATCGCCTTCGACCTTTTCGACGGGAACAGGTTCGCCTGTAATCATGCTTTCGTCGATGGACGAGCGCCCTTCGGTCACTGTTCCATCCACCGGAACCTTGTCACCGGGGCGCACACGAACGTGGTCACCGACCAAAACATCCTCAAGCGGGATTTCTTCTTCAGTGGCATCTGCGCGGATCACACGCGCGGTTTTGGCCGCCATATCAAGCAGCGCGCGGATCGCCTTGCCCGTGCCTTCACGCGCCCGCAGTTCCATAACTTGCCCCAGTAGAACCAAGGTCACAATCACCGCTGCAGCCTCAAAATAGACACCGACATTACCGTCGACATCCCGGAAACCGCTTGGGAAAATGGACGGCACCAAAACAGCAACGATGCTAAATATCCACGCAGCCATAACGCCCATCGCAATCAACGAGAACATGTTGAGGTTCATGGTTTTGAAAGAATTCCAACCGCGCACCAGAAACGGCCCGCCGCTGTAAAGAACGACAGGTGTGCCTAGGACAAGCTCAATCCAAAGCGTGGCGCGTTCGCCGAATATGTCACGCACAGGCAGGCCTAGATATGGGCCCATCGTCAGGATCAACAACGGAATTGTCAGAATAGCGCCGAACCAGAAACGGCGTGTGAAATCGACAAGCTCGTGGTTGGGGCCGTCATCCATTGTGCCCGATTCCAACTCCAGCCCCATTCCGCAGATCGGGCAGGATCCCGCATGCGGTTGGCGCACATTGGGGTGCATCGGGCATGTGTAGACAGCGCCGTCAAATCCGGCAGGAACACTATCCAAATCGCCAGCATGCGCCTTTTCTGCCCCATGATCGTGACCGTGCCCTGCATGTGCCGCGGCGTCCGCTTCGGCTTTTGGCACGAGATGCATACCGCATTTAGGACAATCACCCGGCCCGTCTTGTTGAACTTCTGGGTGCATCGGGCACACATAAAGGGATGTGTCAGTGGGTGAATGTGAATGTTGCATGATGAAATTGTTCCTTCATTTGGATGACTGGCAGATTTGGCAAAGTTTCCCGCCTATTTTCCAGAGCAGCAGCCGAAGGCGGTACAATTGTTTGCGCTTGATATGATCCGGATCTTTAAGTCTGCTGCGGAAAAGGCGCTGACGATTCGTCTCTAAACTTATAATCTGTGATGGCGGGTAGCAGCAGAATTTACCTTTGTTTTCAAGTTACAGATCCTTTTGATAAAACAGGGTCATATCAAGTAGACGTTTCATTCCGCGCGACATTACAGATTTAAACCAATAAATTTGACATGCCCTCGAAGCGGCAGTCATAGCCAAGTACTAGGCGCGTTTTATGAAAGCACAAACCCAAAGCACGACGAGTGCCAAACTGAATAATGCATTCCAACTTGCCATCGAAAGCGTCAAAAACTCCCACGAGACCTGATCACACATAACGAGTGCGGGTTGATCAATGGACGTCGGCAACAAGTCGGAAACTGACATCTGGGACAAATCCAACCCGGTACCAGTGCAGGTTGTTGGGCCTTCCCACCAATCGCGTTCGATTCCGGTGTGATACAAGCCGATACCAGATGTCGCCGCTGCAGCGAGCGCACCTAGAAAATATACAAACTTGTGACGTAGCCCGATCAGAACGAGAAGCCCCAATAAGATGGCCGCGGCATGGGGATATCTCTGCCAGATGCAAATTGCACAGGGCGCATAGCCAATCGCCTGAAACATCCATGCTCCGGCCAGCAGCACAAAAGAACCGAAAGACGCGAGCATGCCAAACTGGTAAGACTTTAAAGCCATGGATATTCCCCAAAAAACATTTCACTAAAGTGTGACGGGTCTTCAGTAAAAGGTCCATCAGAGCAGGGCGTTGAATCCAGAAGATTTTGTATCTGTTTGTAACAGATTGCCAACAACATCGTTATAATGGTGCGAAAGCCAAGTTGATCGTAGATTCAGCATTCGGATCAGAATTGGCTTCCGTTGCTGGTTGGGTCCACGCAATATAAATGCCCTCTGGTGTGCGTGCCATTCGTGGGAAATTGACTGATCCGTCGCCGCTATTCACGGTGACAATTTGAGCGTCCTCACAAGGTGCTCCAAGGTCCAATTTACACGCGAAAATAACTTCATCGTCTTTTTGCCATTCTACCCATGTGACAAGCGCTGAACTTTCGGTCAGCATCATGACATCAACCCGTCCGACTGCTTCCCCAAAATCAATCCGTATAGGCGCATCAAAGTTAGCGCCATTGTCCCGTGAAAACGCAACTTTTACTGCCGGAACATCGTTTGCACCCGTAAACCAAGCAACCACCACTGTTTGCTCCATTGCATCAATGGCAGGACCGTTAACGGGGCAACCCGAAATTTCCCAACCATCAGGATAAACGATGTTGGAGGGCAACCAATCGCCATCCACTTTCCTGACAACAGCAATATCGCGAATGTCATCGTCCGTCTTGTCACGATAGGCGATGAGGACTGTACCATCTGCGGTGGCCGTAGCCGAGGTCTGACAGCACGTGCAGGTCTGTTCGTCTAACAACGTATCTTTCACGAGCACACCATCGGATCTAATTTCAGTTGTTCGCAACTGCATCGCGTCGGGCAGGCTTTCGTCAGTGCGGTCGAGAATGTTTTTTCCATAAGCCCGACCATCTAACCAAACACTTAGCAGCGTACTGTCGTCGATCGGCAGCATGCTTACAAACCCATGCTGGCTTTGCGTGCCGTCTTGGTGCGGTGTCAGAGGTTTGCTCCAAGTAAAACCGTCGTCCTTTGAAAGTGCGATATTAACGTCGTAATTATAGGAGCTTTGATCACTTTCTTGTAACCATTGAACCGCAAATGTTCCGTCAGCAAATGCCGCAATGGACGGA
>JBMYPG010000295.1:0-3191 GCA_049600095.1 Pikeienuella sp.
CTGACAGGGTTCGCGGCCAGACATTTACACCCTATCCAGTGCGCGCTGCACCAGATCAAAGAAACGCCCGACCTGCTCTCCGTCCACCAGCGCATGATGCACATCCAGCGCCATCGCCATGTCCCAGCCGTCACCACGCTCCACAAACTTCCCCCAACTGATGCGCGGGATACAATCCTCCGGCCCCGGCAACGCGTTGGAAATTGAGGTGAAATCCATCCACGGCAGGCAAGACAGATAAGCCAGATCATCCCGCTGCCCCGTATTAGGAGCCAACACACCACCCTGGGCAACCTGATCAATGATAAACCGGCTTTGCGCATCAAATGCTCCAAATTCCTCAACAAAGGGAACATAGGCGTAGCCAAATCCACCAGCGACCTGCGGCACCGTCATCGACAATTCAACTGCATCATGGCGAAAAACCCGGTCGCCCCTGAACCGCATTAACAACTCAGGCACAGCATGCACCCCAGCCCCGATGGCGAATAGGCAAGCACGATAAGCTGAAACGTCACGAGGCTTCGCATCGTTCAACAACCGGCTCACATCAATACGTGAAGTAATCGTATAGCGCGGCGTTTGATACCCCCGAAACAGCTCAAACTGCCCGGTCCTCGACCATGTACCTAATTCAATCTCATGCTCAGCCATACGATACCTTTCCGCAGGAAACTCTACCCAACACCGCCCTTGCCCCCAAACGGCCCCGGGTAAACCGGCAAATCATCCATCCCATCTAACTGAGGCAACCGCGTCGCCGCATAACAATGCTGCTGCACTTTTACCCGCTCAGGCTCATCAAAACTGCCCAGCGCCAAAAACCACGCCTCATCAGCATCAAAACTCAGGGACCCACCGCAAGTGCCACAAAACCTTCGCGATGTTGTCGGCGACCCGCGATAGACCTGCGGTTCCTCCCCAGACCATTCAACCGCCCCATCAGGAAACTCGACAAAGGCCATAAATGGCGCACCGGAAACCCTGCGGCACATTTCACAATGGCAATAGCTGGCGCAAACCGGCTCCGCCGTCGCCCGCCACCGAACTGCCCCGCACAGGCAACCACCCTGATGTTCCATTCATAAACCTCCCCAGAAACCTGAGCATCAATTCCACTTGCCAACATTACCGATTTGATCAGTACTGTCTCCAAAATTGCGGCGAAGGGTTTAACGATGATCATAGATGCTTGGGGCCAACACCCAACACTCCGCCATGCCCAGGACCCAATCTTTGACTCCCTGCGCCGCTGGACCAAGACAGAGGCCCCGACAAAGCCAATTCCAGTCTCAACAACCATCGCCATGATGGATCAGGGCGGCATTGACCGCATGTTAATCTCAGCATGGGCCGCACCCCGTGATATCATGATCTCCAACGATGAAGTCGCAGGTTTCGTGGCAGAGGCACCAGACAGGTTGGTCGGTGTTGGCAGCGTCGACATCTCCAAACCCATGCAAGCGGTCGCCGAAATCCGCCGCTGTGTTCACGAACTGGGGTTCAAGGCCATCCGCGTCCTCCCATGGTTATGGGAATGCCCACCTACCGACCGCCGTTTCTATCCGGTTTATGTGGCCTGCGCCGAGGAAGGCATCCCCTTCTGCACCCAAATCGGCCACACCGGGGCCCTCATGCCTTCCGAAGTCGGCCGCCCCATCTACCTCGATCAGGTCGCGCTTGATTTCCCTGAACTAAAAATCGTCGGCGGCCACATCGGCTATCCTTGGACGGACGAGGCTATCGCCCTCGCCACCAAACACGAAAACGTCTACATAGACACCTCAGCCTACACCGCCCGCCGCTACCCACCTCAATTGGTCGAATTTATGCACGGGCATGGCGCGGCTAAGGTGATGTTCGGCACCAACTACCCAATGATCACAGGCGCAAAGGCGCTGGAAGGATTAGGAGAATTAGGGCTGGGGGAGAAGCAATTGAAGCTGTTTCTAAGCGAGAATGCAAAGCGGGTGTTTGGGTTGTGAGGCAAAAACAATTCGGCATTGAAAATAGAGAATAAGTTGTCGGAACACGCTCAAGACGTGCCGCTAGTATGAAGTAGGGGGCATCACCGTGTAATGTGCAAAATCGCCAGGTTGGACGGGTGGACGTTGATCATCAGGCAATGGCAATCTCCCAAACAGAAGAAGAAATGCCAACGCCTCTACCGCTCGAGTGGCACGTACATACTCGCCAAATTCCATATTATTTGAATGAAAGAACTTGCGGTGTGCGAAGCTACCGCGAATACGATAAGCAAGGCTAAGATCATTCAGGAACCTTGCCTCTAAATCAGGATCATCTTGCTGAACCACAAGATTAACGAGTCTTTTGTGTAGGTCGTTTCGACTCTCTCCTTTAAGCTGATTGATCGCACCATCAAGTCTGGCATCAATATTGAGACCAAGCTCCCTCGCTTTCGCTTTCGCAGCCGACGATACTGCCGATAGTAGGTCACTGCTAATCGAATTCGCTGGCGATTCGTCAGGTGTAGACTCCAACCATTTGCAGGCATTCACTAAGCGATTCCCGTCAAAGGTCGAGCCCGCTCGACTTGCCACCAAGTACCCGGAAAAGGCGCGCTGCCACCTAGGCCAGGCATCAAACCAGAACTTCAAGCAGTTTGATATGATCTTTCTGTCGCTGTGGTTCCAACACCTCAATACACAACTTGATCTATGATGTTTGTTGCCCTCAGAAGTTTCTTTGCTTCTACTTGGCCAATATAGCTCAAAACAGACTGGCGTGGTTCCTTCACCAATTAGAGGTTGCTCTCGGTCTTCGCTAGGACTTATCCAAAAGTTTGAGAAACTCACTTCTTTGCCAGCGGCCATCGCAAAGAAGGTATTTAGCCTTCCGAGAAAATCACTAAGTTCATCTATTGATCTCGCTTTCCGAAATTCAACAGATACAAAAGATTCATCCGCTCTAAAATGCCTATCGTTCGAACCGAGTGTGCAATTGTAAGAAATTTTAATTTTCGCGGCATCGACATCAACTTCGATGATATTAGTATCTGGGATACTGTCGAAGCATATTGTTTCAATATTTCGCTTGATATCCGGTGCATCAAACGCCCCGTTGGTGTCGGACAAAGTAAACTGCAACTCTTTAACCAGATCGCTTATTCTCCAAGGCCTAGGGTCAGGACTCATTGATTTACCCAGAAGATCATGACGGCTGCTATTTGG
>JBMYPG010000296.1:0-3149 GCA_049600095.1 Pikeienuella sp.
TCCGATAAGGTTGCCGTATACGACAACCAACGGGCGCCTTATAGAACCGCTGATCCGGCTTGTCACGTAAATCTATGATGACTACCAATGCCGACAGCAAAATTGTGATGACAGAACTACGAGGATTCGAACGATATGCGTTTTGACGGAACCAAAGATTACGTGGCTACCAACGACCTGACGGTTGCAGTCAACGCAGCGATCAAGCTTGAGCGCCCCCTGCTGGTAAAGGGTGAGCCCGGCACAGGTAAGACCGAACTCGCCATTCAGGTCGCAGATGCGCTTGGCCTACGGCTTTTGGAATGGTCGGTGAAATCCACCACCCGTGCCCAGCAAGGCCTGTACGAATATGATGCGGTCAGCCGCCTGCGTGACAGTCAACTAGGTGATGAGCGCGTCAAGGACGTCGCCAACTACATCAAAAAAGGTAAGTTGTGGGAGGCTTTTGAGGCAGACGAGAAAGTCGTCTTGCTGATTGATGAGATTGATAAGGCCGACATCGAGTTTCCAAACGATCTGTTACAAGAGATCGATAAGATGGAATTCTTCGTTTACGAAACCGGCCAGACGGTAAAGGCGCGTCAGCGCCCCATCGTCATCATCACCTCTAACAATGAAAAAGAATTGCCAGACGCATTCCTGCGTCGCTGCTTTTTCCACTACATCCGCTTTCCCGATGTTGAAACCATGCAGGACATCGTCAAAGTTCACTTCCCGGACATCAAAAAATCATTGGTCAAAGCAGCGCTCGAACAATTCTATGAATTGCGCGACACCGCTGGCCTAAAGAAAAAACCTTCGACCAGCGAAGTTCTCGACTGGCTGAAACTGTTGATGGCCGAAGACCTCAGCGCCGCCGATCTAAAGGCCGACGCGAAAGACGCCCTACCCCGCTTGCATGGCGCGCTTTTGAAAAACGAGCAGGACGTTCACATGTTTGAACGCCTCGCCTTTATGGCTCGTCGACAAGGGCGTTGATTTTGGGCGCTCTATTAGACGCCCTTCAATACGCAGTCATTCCGATTTTCGCCTTTCCGGTGATCGGCTACATCATGGGTCTGCGCGGTACATTTTCCCGCGCGGGCGCCGAAGGCGTAAATAATTACGCGGTGAATTTGGCGCTGCCATCGCTTCTGTTCCTTATGCTATCCCAGCTCGATTTCAGCAGTATCGAATGGCGGGTGATGGCAATCTATCTCAGCTCTGAAATCTTCATATATGCATTATCATATTTATTGATGCGAAGAGCCTTCAAACTTGGCCCTAGGCAATCACTGCTGATCGGCATGACTTCTGCGTTCCCTAATCATGTACTGCTCATCGCTCCTATTCTCAGCGCACTATACGGGCCGGAATACAGTGATCCTGTTGCCATCATGATAGCCTTCGATGCAGTACTGATCTTTGGCGGCACCATCGTAATCCTAGAGGTCAAACAGCAAGCGGCCTCTCGCCTGGACATCGCCAAAGGCCTGGCAAACAACCGTATGTTACAGGCGATAACTGCGGGCCTCACTTGGAACTTTATGGGTGGGGCCCTGCACGAAGGCGTCCATCATTTCCTAAGCATCGCAGCCACCACAGCTCCACCAGCATCACTCTTTGCACTAGGCGTCATCCTCTCAGGTATAAGTTTACGAAAACTTGGCGGCCCTGTCTGGACAGCAGCGTTGTTAAAGGACTTCGCCCACCCCGCCTTTGCCCTAATCTTTGTCGCAGGCCTGACAAACCTCAGCGATGTCTGGTCAGTAACCGCGCCCCTGATTTTTGCCGCCCCTTGCGGAGCAATGGCCTTTGTTTTGGGCCTTCGCTATAAAATCGAAATCGAAGTGGTTGCAAAAGCCATCGTAGTGTCCACAGTCATTTCAATGTTCACAATCGCCGCCCTCGCCTAAGGAAAATCCATGACGACCATCAGACCACTCCGCCAATCCGACCATGCAGACTGGAAACGGATGTGGACAGCCTATTTGGAATTCTACGAAACCAGTGTTGAGGAAGACGTCTATGTAACCCTATGGGAACGGCTATTGGGTGATGATCCACAAGACTTCACCTGCCTCGTAGCTGAAAATGATGGAAAGCTGATTGGCTTCACCCACTACCTGTTCCATCGCCACGCATGGCGCATCGACAATGTGATTTACCTACAAGACCTATACGTTGACCCAGATGTCCGTGGCACCGGTGCTGGCCGTGCATTAATTGAGGCAGTCTATGCCGTCGCAGACGTACAAAATGCAGCAGGCGTTTACTGGCTCACTCAGGAATTCAATCACACCGCACGACAGCTTTATGACAGAATTGCGAACGTAACCCCCTTTATTCGCTACAACAGATAGCTAAGGTAGGGTCTTTAAGGTTCACTTTAGGATTGTTCTATGAAGACCCTATTTACTCTGCCTCTGGTCGCACTTCTTTTAGGCTGCGCACCGCAGCCGACTTCAATCTATGTAGAACCAGAACGGACAAAGCCGAGGGTCTTGGCACCTCAACCGGATTTTCCCGGCTACGGCTCAATGATCGGAAAGCAGCCAATTAAGTGGTCCTCCGATAGCATTGCCAAAGATTTCATTCAGCTCCTCTACTTTTCTGAGTATGGCAAACAACACAAATACCTATTGAAATGGAACGGCCCCGTAACGGTGGGCATTCAAGCAGATGAGCTTTGGCGCCATGAAGCTGAAATCAGAAAACTGCTAAGCCAAATTAGAGAGGCTGCACCTGGCCTCGACGTAAGACTTACCCGTGATGCCAACACCCACATCACCTTGCGTACCGCCCCGTATAAAGAGATGAAAAGCCTAGCACCAACCGCGTTGTGTTTCTTTGTACCAGCAAACAAAAACTGGCCAGATTACTTAGAAGCAAGACATGCGGGTGAAGTCTCATGGGAAAATGACAAAGGCTTAACCGAAGTTTCGATTTTCATCCCAGCCTTCACGTCACCTGAATCCGTTCGCACCTGTATTTTAGAGGAAATCACACAAGCACTATGCCCCACCAACGATATGTTCAGGTTAGAGGATTCAATCTTCAATGATGATAATGCTCATGAATATCCAACCAGCTTCGACCTCCTCATTCTAAAACTACTGTATTCAAAAGAACTCAGGCCTGCCGAACGTCTGGCCACCGCAAGACGCATC
>JBMYPG010000297.1:0-3145 GCA_049600095.1 Pikeienuella sp.
GGCTAGATACTGAGGTACGATGTCTTCCGTGATGGCACCGTTCGTGGTCGAAAAGTACCCTCGCCCCCAGAACCTTTGGCCCCAATAGCGCTTCTTCAACTGAGGGAACGCGCGTTGCACCTTGTGTAACGAGCGCCCCTTCATCAACCGCATCAGATCGCTGATCGCCAGTTTCGGCGGAACCGACACGAACATATGGACATGATCGGCTGAAAGGACACCGCGAATAATATCAACGCCGTGCTCGCGGCAGACCTGCCGGATGATCTCACGCACTCGGAGTCGGACGTCGCCTTTTACCACATGGTATTGGTAATTCGTCGACCAAACGAGGTGATACCGGTGATAGAAAACGCAATGTTTACCGGTGTCATACTGCATGTTCATATCCTGATTCTTCGCGCTAAAACCCTACCGTCCGAAAGACGGGGAGTGGCACCCAAGCAGCGGATACTCAAAAGACGTTTGGAACAAACGTAAACAGATTACACAGCGGTGATCTGCCCAGCATCCAACCGAACTGTCCTATCCATGCGCGCAGCCAACTCAGGGTTATGGGTCGCAATCAAAGCGCCCAATCCTTCGTTCCGCACCAATGCCAGCAGCATTTCGAATACGCTTTCGGAGGTATCAACATCTAAGTTGCCGGTTGGCTCATCCGCCAATAACAATCGTGGCCGGTTCGCCAAGCCTCGGCAGATCGCAACCCGCTGCTGCTCCCCACCCGACAATTCCGCTGGGCGGTGTTTTGCACGAGCGCCAAGGCCAATGCCCGTCAGCAATTCTTCAGCACGCGCGGCGGCAACAGATCGGCCAACACCCGCAGCCAATTGCGGTAAGATCACATTTTCAGCCGCCGAGAACTCCGGCAGCAAATGGTGGAACTGATACACAAAACCAATTCCGGCCCGACGCGCCGCAGTGCGTGCACCATCTGACCGCTTGGTCATATCCTCACCAGCAACGGTGACGGATCCTGTGTCGGCACTGTCCAACAGCCCTGCAATATGCAGCAAAGTCGACTTACCAGCCCCCGATGGGGCCACCAGCGCCACGATCTCTCCCGCAGCAACTGTCAAATTTACGCCGCGCAAAACCTCAACCGCAGTCGCGCCCTGACCATAGGCTTTTTTCACGTCAACCAGCGAAAGTGCATCACTCATAACGCAACGCCTCCACCGGGTTCAGGCGGGCCGCTCGCCATGCAGGATACAACGTCGCCACAAAACTAAGGCTCAGCGCAATCGCAGTGGTCACGGCAACATCTGACATATGCATTTCTGCCGGTATCTCCGTCAGAAACCGCACCTCCGCATCCCAAACCGAGGTCCCCAGAACCGTCTCAACAACACCCTGTATCGCTTTGATATTGGTTGTGAATAGGACCCCGAGGCCGACGCCTAAAATAGTTCCAACAAACCCAACCGAAGCACCACAGATAAAGAAAACCCGCATCACCGAACCGCGCGTTAAACCCAAGGTGCGCAAAACACCAATATCCCGGCCCTTGTCCTGTACCAGCATGATCAGGCCGGAAATGATATTCAACGCTGCCACCAGAATAATCAGGCTCAGGATCAGGAACATGACGACCCGTTCAGTCCGCAAGGCCTTCAGGTATCCGCCATTCTGGTCTTTCCAGGTCCAATACCGAATGGGCTGGCCAACAGCTTTACGCAAATCAACAACAGCATCTTCAACGGCTTCCGGGTTTTCCAGCATCACCTCAATCATATCGACTGTGCCTGCCTTCAGGAAAAACTTTTGCGCATCCTCCAACGGCATATACATCAGAATCTTATCGTATTCGCTCATCCCGATTTGAAAGATGTAATCAACACGAAATGATCTGATCGTCGCCGGTGCCGGGCCCAAAACCGTCCTCACCCCTTTGGGGGAAATCAGCTTAACCTTATCACCAACGTGCAAATCCAGATCCATGGCCAGACCAATGCCGATAGCAACACCACCCGACTTCAAGTCGCTCAAATTGCCTTGCTTGCTTTCAGGTTCTGCCAATGCCTTCAGCGTCGCAGCGTTTTCAACGCTAACACCACGAACCAAAACACCGGAATTGCCATAACGGGTAGAGGCCATAACCCGGCCTTCAATAATCGGCGCTGCCCGCACAACGCCCTTGGTCTTTGCCGCCTGCGCTGCAATCGCATCATAATCGGACAGATTGGCAGCCCCCGGCATCAACAGAACATGCCCGTTGGTGCCAAGAATGCGGTTCACCAGCTCAAACCTGAACCCATTCATCACCGACATGACGATGATCAAGGTCGCAACGCCCAGCATAATGCCAACCAGAGAAAACCCGGTGATCGCCGAAATTGCCCGCTCTTTCCGCCGGGCACGCAAATAACGCCCGGCGATCAGCCACTCAAATCCAACAAAGGGGCGCGTCGACATCAGGCGTAAATCGCTGCCAGACGCGCAACCGCATCTTCGGGAGAGATTTCAACCGTCTCACCATCCTTACGACGAGTCAGTTCAACAACACCATTTTTCAAACCACGTGGCCCAACAGTGATCCGCCATGGCAGGCCGATTAAGTCCATGGAGGCAAATTTGCCCCCTGCCCGTTCCTTCCGGTCATCATACAGCGGGTCAACTCCAGCGGCGGTCAGCTTGGCATACAGGTCCTCACAGGCTGCATCCGCTGCCTCATCACCCTGTTTCAAGTTCACAATACCCGCGCCAAATGGCGTAACTTCCTCGGGCCAGATAATGCCCTTGTCGTCGTGACTGGCTTCGATAATGGCACCAATCAGACGAGACACGCCAATACCATGCGACCCCATATGAACCGGAGTTTTGTTCCCCTCCGCATCGGTCACAGTTGCGCCCATAGCGTCAGAATACTTCGTACCGAAATAGAATATCTGCCCCACTTCGATTCCGCGTGCACTCATGCGCCGCTCCTCGGGCAGCGCATTGAACAGCTCTTCGTCATGGGTTTCATCAGTCCGCGCGTATTTTGAGGTAAACTCCTCCAAAATCGCTTCGCACTGCGCCTTGTCGTCATAATCAATATCACGATCGCCAAAGCTCAGGTCGGTGACTGCGCTATCATAGAACACCTCCGACTCGCCGGTTTCAGCCAGCACCAGGAATTCATGGGTATAATCGCCACCAATCG
>JBMYPG010000298.1:0-3142 GCA_049600095.1 Pikeienuella sp.
CAAATGGCGGGGAAAAAGCATGGCAAACCAACCCTTACCGCGCCCTCGGCGTAACGGCACTTGCCAATGCGGCAACAGATTTTGCTATCGGTTCAGTTGGCGCAGGCACGGGCGCAACCGCAGCAGATGTTAAAGGCGGCCTGGGTTCTGCTTCCCTCGTACTGCCATCAGGTGCCACAGTCGGCGCTCTAGTTGCCGCCAACCCTGTTGGTACGCTTGCTACCCCAGACGGGAACCATCTATGGGCCGGTGCCTATGAGGTTGGCAATGAATTTGGTGGGCACGGCCCTGACCCAACCTGCTACCAAACCTCACAACTATTCGCATCCAAAGTTGCTGCTCCACGCGAGAACACGACAATCGCAATCGTCGCAACTGATGCTGCACTGACCAAGGCTGAAGCCCATCGCATGGCAATCGCCGCCCATGATGGCATCGCCCGCGCAACCGTACCTGCTCACACACCTTTTGATGGCGATCTCGTTTTCGCAGCAGCGACAGGCGCACATGATGGCCCTGTAAACCTAACCCACATTGGCCACGCTGCTGCCTTATGCCTTAGCCGAGCAATCGGCCGGGCGGCCTTTGCAGCTACCCCTGCACCAAACGACACAAAACCCTGCTGGGCTCCCTAACAGACGGTTGCCGCTTCCACCGCAGCCGCTATGCTTTACCGCATGTGTGGTCGCTTTGCCCTGACGGTGCCGCATGAGGCCGTCGCCGAGATTTTTGATGTCCCTCCTAATCCGGCCCTGATAGGGCGCGGACCACGCTATAATATCTGTCCAACGCAAGAAATTGAGGCGGTTCGTTTAGGTGAGGATGGCAGAGAGCTAACCCGCTTTCGCTGGGGCTACATCCCCCATTGGTTCAAAACACCTTCCGATGGCCCGCTGCTCATCAATGCAAGATCAGAAACCATCGCCTCAAAATCAGCCTTCGCAGAATCCGCCCGTTTTCGCAGATGCCTCATTCCCGCCAGTGGTTTCTACGAATGGCGCGCGAGCGCCGGAAAAGGCAAAGAACCCTATTGGATCCACCCGTCTAATAACAACGACCTCATCGCATGGGCTGGGATATGGCGCGAATGGGAAGGCGCAGATGGTCAACACCTGTCGACTTGCGCGATCGTAACAACCGCCGCCAGTGAAACTCTCAGCTCTATTCACCATCGCCTCCCCCTCTCCATCGCACCCGACGATTGGGCCCTTTGGTTAGGCGAGCAGGGAAAGGGCGCAGCGCGCCTGATGACCCCACCAACCGACAATTTCTGGTCATTCCATCAAGTTGACCCGATCATCAATAAAATCCGCTCCGACGGCCCATCCCTCATCGAGCCGTTCGAAGAAACACGCTTGATATGACCGGCCCAAAGCAATCCAGCATTCTGGAGATGCGAACAGAGGGACTTTTCTGTCCCCCCGGCGGTTTCTATATCGACCCCATGCGCGCCGTCGCCCGTGCCGTCGTCACACACGCCCACGCAGATCACCTCCGCAAAGGCGCTCGCCACCTCATAGCTACGCCTGAAACTTGCGCCTTGGCAGACGCCCGCCTCGGTCGCGGCGGCTATGGCGAGGCAACGGCGCTTGAATACGGCGAACGCATGCAGTTGGGGGATGCATCAATCTGGTTCGCACCAGCAGGTCACTGCCTAGGCTCCGCTCAAGTCGTGATCGAAGCCGCCGGGCAACGCGCCGTCATCACAGGCGACTTCAAACGCGATGTCGACCCAAGCTGCCCTCCGTTTGAACTGGTAAAATGTGACCTCTTCGTAACCGAGGCTACATTCGGCCTGCCCGTCTGGCGCTTTCCACCCGCCGAGGGGGAAATCGCTCGACTAACCGCTTCCCTGCGCCGCTTCCCAGACAGAACGCACGTCATCGCCGCATACTCATTGGGAAAGGCCCAACGCCTAATTGCTGAACTTCGGCAAGCAGGACACTCACAACCAATCTATATCCACCGCGCGATGACAAGTGTATGCGAAGTATACAAACGCTTTGGCCGTGATCTCGGCACCCTGTTGCCCGTAGAAAAGGGCGATGCTTCCCTCGCTGGTGCAGTCGTCTTTGCCCCACCCGGCGGTTCAGACGACGCGTGGCGCGGGCGTTTACGCGACCCGGTGACAGTATCCGCATCAGGTTGGAATCGAGGCGGGCGACGTGCTGGCGGCTCCGAACTATCGCTCACTTTATCCGATCACAGCGATTGGAACGCCCTCACCCAGACCATTGCTGAAACAGAGGCCACAGAAGTTTGGATAGACCATGGCCCCCCCGCCGGGTTGGCACACTGGTGCGCTGAACGTGGCATCAGCACAAAAGCCGTCAACAAACCTATCGCCGGGGCAATCAACACATGAACCGCCTTGCTGAACTACTGGCAGCATTAGCAAACGCCCCGTACAGCGCGGCTCGGCGGGTGTGGCTACACGAGTATTTCACCGAATGCGCCGAGGCCAAACGTTGGTCAGATCTCGGTCATTCCGTCGGCTGGCTGCTCAACACCCACAAACCACCACGCCTTACCCCAGCCAAACAAGTGGCACTGGCCGCGGGCAAAATTGACGCCCACCTCCTCAATCTCTCAATCGCAGCAATAGGCGACGGTGCAGAGGCAACCGCGCTCACATGGCCCGGCTCGGGCGAGCTATCCGTCACAGACGTCACCACTAACCTAAAATCCCCAGCCAACCTCTTCGACAGGATAGAAACCGCACCTCGTGTAGCCTTGTCCAACCTCTATGCGGGCCGTAAAGTAAAAGGCGCGCGCTTCAACGAAATACGTGACGCACTCGCCTATTTGATCGACGGGGACCCAACCTTAATCGCAGGGGCTTTAGCGGCAGAGGAGCCACCCTATCCGTCCCTCACCCGATGGCTGTCCGGCGGACCCGCACCAACAATGCGCCCGCCAACCCCACCGCAACTAAATACCTCCGAAGTAATCGACCCACAGGCCAACCATTGGCCTTTGCCCACCGGAGCCCCAATTGCCTACGCCAACGGCATGGTCTTTTCGGCCGATGGGGAAGCAATGCGCATAACGGCCCCTTCGGGCACCGGGTGGGGGTTTGCCGACAAAAAGAAACTCACAAATTTCACCACACCGTCCACACCACTAACAACCAAGCAAGCTA
>JBMYPG010000299.1:0-3109 GCA_049600095.1 Pikeienuella sp.
GGTTGGGGAACGTGGTCTGAAGCTGTCGGGCGGTGAAAAGCAACGGGTGGGCATCGCCCGGACCCTGCTTAAAAACGAGAGCACCTCAAAGCGTGGGGCAATTGCGTTTTTGGGATGATCTGACATATTTTCTGGATGTCTGTACCGTCAGAAATTCTTCAACTCAAACTTCGGCTTCTGGACATCAGCCCGATGATCTGGCGGCGGGTGTTGGTTTCGTCGTCCACCACCCTGCACGAGTTACACGGGATTTTGCAGGTCGCGATGGGTTGGGACGGCATTCATCTTTTTCAGTTTGATATTCGCGCCGTGGATTATGGGTCTTGGGAATTGCATGCAGCGAACCCGGATATTCCGCTGAGTGACTTCGGGTTTTGCCAGAACGACCGGTTTTCCTACATCTACGATATGGGGGATTATTGGAAGCACGAGGTCCGTGTCGAAGCCGTATTGGATGCTGATCCCAAGAAGTCCTATCCAGTTTGTACGGGTGGCGCGGGTGCGTGCCCGCCTGAAGAATGCGGTGGGGCCCAAGGCTATTTGGCGCGGCGGGACGAGGCCAGTGGCTATGACGCCTGGCAGGACCTGGAGACCTTGGCGTCCTTTGGCCAAGATCTGCTGGACCGCCATGACACGGGCCGGACGTTGGAGGACCTCGCCCTGGATGATCTGGAATACGTCTTGGATCGCATGAAGGCCCGTGAGCCATACATGGAGACATCTTTCTCTCGGCGTGATGTGAATACTCAACTTCGCGTTGGGCGTCATCGGGAACTTATGCACCAGCAGCTGATGTGACCTGTCCGAAACCGGACGGTTGCGGACAGGGCATGGGATAGTGTTCGAAAATTAGCTTGACAGGGTATAGGACAGAGGCAGAGTTACGTACACCTATTTTTTTACAGCGAGACCCCATGTCTAGAACATTTGCCTACGTCCGCGTTTCAACTTTTGAACAAGAGACGCAAAATCAGGTTATGGAGATCACGGCGGCTGGGTTCAGCGTCGCACCACACCGTATCATCACAGAGACAATTTCTGGCTCCCGTGCCATCGCGCAGCGCGCAGGCTTTTCCCGCCTGATAGAAAAGATGGAACAGGGGGATGTTCTGATTGTCACCAAGCTCGACCGGCTTGGCCGCGATGCCATTGATGTGTCCAGCACGGTGGCGCAGCTTGAGGAGCGCGGCATTCGTGTTCACTGCCTAGCCCTTGGCGGGGTAGACCTGACCAGTTCCGCTGGAAAGCTGACAATGGGTGTGATCAACGCCGTCGCGCAGTTTGAGCGCGACCTTCTGATTGAGCGCACACAGGCAGGGTTGGCCCGCGCGAAATCTGAGGGAAAAGCCTTGGGCCGTCCGCCCGCGCTGTCAGGCGAACGACAAGATCTCGTGCGTCAAAGGCTGGCCAATGGCGAGAGTGTCTCTGCCATCGCACGGGACATCAAAACCAGCAGGCAAACAATTATGAGGGCCCGCGACGCGGCAGGGTAGAGGGAACAGTAAAGATGGACATATCGGTTAAGATTGCAATCACTGCCCCAGATGGGGTGGTGCATGAGCATGAGATTGCAGCTTTTGAAAAGGGGTATGTGAACGCCGCTGAGATAGGGCTCTCCATTGAAGACAGCAAGGCGCTGCTGTTGAGTTTGCAGCAGGAAATCGTTGCCGCACAAACAGCGGCATTCTGTGCCGACCATTCCACATGTTCGTGTTGCGCAAGGAGGCTTCGGCGCAAAGGCAGTAAGGCTATTCAATATCGAACCGTCTTTGGCGATATCACCATAGACAGTCCGCGTTTCTACCATTGCCGATGCCATGCAGGATCTGCCCAAACGTTCAGCCCGCTGACAGAGCTGCTCCCCCACCATGTTGCGCCAGAAATGCTCTGGCTGGAAACAAAGTGGGCGTCTTTGGTCTCATACGGCGTCACGGTAGATTTGCTCAAAGACGTGCTGCCAATCGGCGGGCGGCTGAATGCTGAAACAGTCCGGCGGCACTTGGGGCGTGTAGCAATGCGCATGGAAGCTGAACTGGCTGACGAACGGTATAGTTTTGTCGAGACCAACACCTATGAACGCGAGCAGCTTTCCAATCCGGAAGGCCCGATCACGATCGGCATTGATGGTGGGTATGTTCGGTCACGTGAAAAGGGCCAATCTCACTTTGAGGTCACCGTTGGAAAATCCATTCCTACAGATCGCCCGGATCGCTACCTTGGCCTTGTGCAAAGTCATGATGAAAAGCCCAAGCGGCGATTGCATGAGGTTCTGAAGGATCAGGGCTGGCAGGAAAACCAGCAGGTCACATTCATGACTGATGGCGGTGATACCGTCATCAACATTGCACGAGATATGGCCCCTGCCTCCGAGCACATCCTGGATTGGTTTCACATCACGATGCGGATCACCGTGATGCATCAGTATGTCAAAGGCCTTGCCCATCTGAACCCGGATGAGGCCGAGGAGACGGCCAGGCGTCTTCGCCAGATCAAAGGGTATCTATGGAATGGCAACCTGCATGATGGGCAGGAGGTCATCGACGATTTGGTCATGGACCTCGATGACATCGAAACGCAATACGCCAGCATCAAGGCCTTGCGAAAAGCGGCCTCCGAATTTCAGACCTACATTGCAAACAGCGCCTGGATGATCCCAAATTACGCTGAACGACGGCGCTACGGCGAACGAGTGTCCACCGGCTTTGTCGAAAGCACCGTCAATACCGTCGTGGGAAAACGTTTCTGTAAGCGCCAGCAGATGCGTTGGTCAAAAACAGGGGCTCATCTCATGCTACAAACCCGCACGCGCACGCTGGATGGCACCCTGCGCACGAAGTTCCAGCAATGGTATCCGGGGATGAAATCAGACGGTGATCAGAAAATGGCAGCATAATTGCCCCACGCTTTGGGGTACTCTCCAATCATTCCATTCAAGTAATCTGGCGCGCTTTTGCGGTTGAACCCTGCGGATTGATGAATCCAATACTGCGCGGCCATGCGAGCACGCATGATACCAGGTAGCGCAGAACGATAGTTAAAACTGGTGTCTTTGTCTTGGGAAGAGCGCTCGACGAAGCGACGAACAACATGACGAGCGAGCCGTGCTAGG
>JBMYPG010000300.1:0-3074 GCA_049600095.1 Pikeienuella sp.
TGCTGCGCCCGGCGGTGGATGCTTTGCTGGGGTTGCCTGCGAGCGCGCCGACCCGGCGTGTTGGGCGGTTGACAGCGGCAATTGGCAAGAATGGCCCGCGCGAGCATTTCATGCGGGCGGAGGCGCGTGAAAATGGCGGGCAACTGGACGTCACGGTGTTTGATAACCAAGACAGCTCGGTACTGAGCCTGTTGGCGCAGGCCAATGCGTTGGCTGTGCAGCCACCCTCGGATGGTGGACGTGGAGCAGGCGCGGAGATCGACGTAATTCTGTTGTGACATGACTTCCGTGCATTGATTTGTGTCAGCAAACCTAAGCACGCAGTCGGTGCTGGTATATTTTCAATTTTCAGAGCAATAAAAACAGCCTACGGTCCAGTCAAAGCATCTAATTGAGAGTGGCCGGATCCCATGACCCAGACGACGATTTACGTTGCAAAGAAAATTCTGACCATGAATCCCAACCAACCGGAAGTGACCCATGTTGCGGTCAGGGAAGGTAAGGTTTTGGGGGCCGGGTCACTGGCTGATTTAACCGGTTGGGGCGAGTACACGCTGGATGACAGGTTCGCAGGCAAGGTTTTGACACCCGGTTTTGTGGAGGGGCATGCCCACACCATGGAAGGCACACTATGGCGGAATGCATATGTCGGATGGTTTGATCGGACTGACCCGGATGGCAAGGTCTGGCCGGGGTTAAAAACGCTGGAGGCAGTTCAGGATCGATTGCGGGAGGCAGATGCGGCCCTGACGGACCCGGATGCGCCAATTACGGCGTGGTCGCTGGACCCGATTTACATGGATAACAAGCGGGTCACACGGGAGGATTTGGACGCGGTTTCAAGCACCCGGCCTATTGGTGTGCTCCATGCCTCTGGCCATGTGATGAATGTGAACAGCAAAGCGCTGGAGTTAGCCGGTTTGTTGAAACCGGGGGTCAATCACCCCGGTATTCCGCTGGGCGACGATGGGCTGCCTAAGGGGGAGTTGTTTGGCCCTGATGCGATGACGCCGGTTTCGCCCGTTGTCGGGTTTGGCATGGGTGTCACTGATTGCGATGAGGCAGGGTTGCGCGCCTATGCCAAGCTGTGTGTGCGGGCGGGGGTTACGACCTGTACAGATTTAGCTGCTAAACTTTCCGATGACAGCGTTGATATGCTGCTGCGGGTAACGGGAGAGGCGCAGTTCCCTGCCTGTATTGTTCCACTACGCATATTCTTTGGCATCTCGGCCGAGGATATTGTTTCGGTTGTTCAGGCATTACAGGAAAAATCGACTGACCGATTGCGGTTGGGACGGATCAAGGCGATTGCCGATGGGTCCATTCAGGGGTTGTCGGCACGGATGCGGTGGCCGGGGTATTACAACGGCGCGCCGAATGGGTTGTGGTACACGGCACCGGAACAGATGGCTGATTTGTATCAGCGGGCGCTGGTCGCTGGGGTGCAGGTTCATACCCACACCAATGGCGATCAGGCGACCGAGATGGCGTTGGAGGTAATGGAGGCTGCTTTGTTGGCGCATCCAAGCCCGGATCATCGGTTTACATTACAACACTGTCAGTTGGCCGATGCAGCGCAGTTCAAAAAGCTGGCAAAGCTGGGCATGTGCGTGAACCTGTTTGCCAACCATCATTTTTACTGGGGTGATGAGCATTACCGGCTGACCGTTGGGCCAGAGCGGGCGGAGCGGATGAATGCCTGCCGGACTGCATTAGATGCAGGTGTACCGATGTCAATTCATTCAGATGCGCCGATAACCCCGCTTGGGCCGCTATTCACCGCGTGGTGCGCCGCAAACCGCATCACCGCGTCGGGGCGTGTGCAGGGTGAGGGTGAGAAAATCAGCGTCGAGGCCGCGCTATATGCCGTGACCATGGGCGCGGCTTATACCCTGCATATGGACGGAGAGGTTGGGTCGATTGAAGTGGGTAAACGCGCCGATTTCGCGGTGTTGGAAGATGACCCGACAGAGGTTGACCCCATTGACCTGAAAGACATTCCCGTTTGGGGCACCGTACAGGGTGGGAGGGTGTTTGCGGTTGCTGATTTGGCGGCCAGCTAATGCCCGCTGATCTGCCGCTGCTGCCGGTATTGACCATTGGTGGGTACCTTGGTGCCGGAAAAACGACATTGGTTAACAATCTGCTACGCCATGCCAATGGCAGACGGCTGGCTGTGTTGGTTAATGAGTTTGGTGATCTGGCCATTGATGAGGATTTGATTGAGGCGGAGGAGGACAATTTAATCTCCATCGCTGGTGGTTGTATCTGTTGTTCCTTTGGCAATGACCTGATGGGCGCGCTGAAGGATATGACAGAGATGGAGCCGCGCCCTGATCATGTGATCATCGAAAGCTCTGGCGTGGCTATCCCCGGTGCCATTGTGGCCACGATGTCGTTGATGCCGGGGTTACAGTCGGATGGGGTCATCGTGGTTGTTGATGCAGAGACTGTGCGCAGCCAAGCAGCGGATAAGTATATTGGCGATACGATTCTGCGGCAGTTGGCTGATGCAGAGGGGATCGTGATTAACAAGAGCGATCTTGTTGACGAAGGCGCGGCGCTGTCGGCTTGGCTGGATCAAGTTGCTGAGGGGGCGTTTCAGGTGCCAACGCAGTTTGGCAAAGTCGCGCCGGAGGCCATTCTTGGGGTAATTGATGCGGGGCAAAGCGGTCGCGATGGTGGGCATTCCGATGCTTTGTTTGAGAGTTTGGTTTTACAGCGGGCGGCGGTTGACGATGTTGAGGCCTTGGCCCGTAGTCTGGCCACTGGCTGCTATGGGGTTGTGAGGGCCAAAGGATATGTACATGGCCCCAATGGCGCGCTGTGGTTGGTGCAAACTGTCGGGCAACGGTGGGAAGCTCGGTTGGCTGATGGAGGGCATGAGGCCGGAGTTGTTTGCATTGGTTTGCGGGGGCAGTTGGCGGTTGAGGCGTTGGCAGGTGTTTGGGCAATCGGCTCTAACTCATCCAAATCAAAAGTGCTTCCCCGGCCTTGAGCCGGGGTCTTGTTGAGCCAACTGAGGGAAGGTCCCGGGTCGAGCCCGGGACAGCGTGGGGGTGAGTTGACGTGCT
>JBMYPG010000301.1:0-3034 GCA_049600095.1 Pikeienuella sp.
CGGTCAACGACGCCTCGTGCATGGCGGCATTCAATTCGGTGATTTCAACATCTGTCATTTCAGATCATGAGCCCCCTTACATGATCTTGAACATTAGGAATTAGGCGCACCAACTGGTGCGGGGTCCACCACCCGAAACCCGTCTCTGGCAACCGTTAAAATGGCCAAAGCACGGTTATTTAAACCATCACTAGTTAGGTAAAATGGTCCATCAACGCCAGCAAAACCCGCCGCTGTCGTGATCGCATCAGCTTGGAAAGGCGCACTGCCTGTGCTCTGCGCGTCAACCAACATCGCGTTTACTGCCCCCATTGCTTCATAAGAGATGCTCGCCAACGGCGTCGGGCGACGCTCATTTTCCGCGGCAAACCGCTCTGCGAAATCTGTTTTCAGGTCAGGGTCTGGTGCAGCAAACCATCCGCCTATCAATGTTGCCTCTTTCAGGTTCTTTGGGTCCATCCACCGGCTCAGACCGATGTATTTCACATGACGGGGGGCAACATCATAATAATTCAGAAATGATGTCATCGACCGCAAGGCATCGCCGGTATCTGCAACCAATACAGCCGACTGACCCGGCTCCATCGCCTCAGTCTCCGCAACGATTTGCTCAGCTACAGGCTTCGCCGCCGCCTCAATTCCTTTGAAAGTACGTGGGTACGACGTGACGTTGCCTGTGGATAATCCTGCATTCGTCGCCGCGGCATCAAACTCATCTGCAATAAACTGGCCATACCGGTTTTCCGGATGGGCAAGATATGCACGCACAACACCTTGCGAACCAGCATAAGACATTACACGGGCAAGTTCCTGCTGCGGCAACTTGCCTAGAACCCAAACATTCTCACCTGCAACTTTTGCATCCGACGAAAACGACAGAACATTCACGCCAAATTCCGCCGCCACAGGGCCAACAGCCTCTGTCGTTGCCGCAAACAATGGCCCGATAATCAGCGCTGCTCCATCACGCATTGCGGCCTGCGCAGCCGCGGCAGCGCTGTCTGGCTCACCTTTTGTGTCATAAACTTTTAGCTGAACATTACCGGGCGATCCGGCTTCGCGCGCCATCTGGGCCGCCGTTACCATATCCTGCGCGGCAGCTCGTGCGCGCTTGCCTTCGGCGCTGGTTGGCGCCAATAGGGCAATCACTACGCGGCCATTTGGGTCAACTAACCGTGCTGAGGATGCTTCAGGTTCTACTGGTTTAGGCGCTGGCGCAGTTACTTCTACTGCCGCTGGTTTTTGTCCCCCAGCGCAACCAAGCAAAGTTAGGGTGCCAACAATCAGCGCTGCTGACTGAAAGAATCGGATGACGGGTAGCTTAGGTTGACGCATGATCGCCTCATCTTAACTGAAATCGCAATTACCGCGCAAAGCGCATTTCTTTGAAGGAAACGATATGACCGCGCGAACAGGAAGTAAACGCGGCGATTTCGGCGAAACCGGGGCCAAATTGCAGACGTTCTTGCCACAAGGGCTATACTTGGCGGCAACACCTATCGGCGCATCGCAAGATTTGACCTATCGCGCCAAAGAAGCGCTCGAAAAAGCTCATGTGATCGCAGCCGAGGATACCAGACGCGCATTAAAACTCATGACACTCCATGGCGTCTCCCGTGCCGGTCGCCCAATGGTCCCCTATCACGACCATAATGGCGCACAATCGCGGCCCCGCCTCCTGTCACATATCGCAGCAGGTGAAAGTGTTGTTTATGTATCCGACGCTGGAACACCACTCATCGCCGATCCGGGCTGGAAATTGGCACAAGATGTGATTGAGGCTGACCTACCAGTATATGCCCTGCCCGGTGCCTCAGCGTTGCTCGCTGCGTTAAGCGTCGCCGGCTTGCCAACTGACCGCTTTATGTTCTGCGGCTTTCTTCCGCCGAAACAGGCTGCACGTCGTGCAGACCTTTCCAGCCTCGCCGCAGTACCCGGCACTTTGGTTTTTTACGAAAGCCCCAGAAGGCTGGCCGCTATGCTCGAAGACATGGCAGCAATTCTGGGTGACCGACCAGCGGCAGTTTGCCGGGAACTAACCAAACTGCATGAGGAAGTAAGGCGAGACAGCCTGTCCGCATTGGCCACGCACTATCACGATGCTGGGCCACCAAAGGGTGAAATCGTCATCGTCATCGGTCCACCGTTACCAACAACAACAACAACCGCTGACATAGACGCCGCTCTAACGACCGCCCTACAGGACATGCGCGTTAAAGATGCCGCTAAAACAGTGGCTGATGCTTTGGGCCTTCCACGGAAAGAGGTTTATGCAAGGGCATTGACCCTGAAAGATCAATGAACCGCTCAGAACGCGGCGCGCAGTCTCATGCTGCCGGTATCGCAGCCGAAGAAACCGCAGCACGCTGGTACCAAAATCAAGGTGCAGCCATTCTCGCTCGACGTTGGCGGTGTAAAGAAGGCGAGATCGATCTGATCATCCGCGATGGCGATACGGTAGTTTTTGTAGAGGTTAAAAAACGTAAAGCGGCAATTTCAGAAGACCCAATCACACCAAGGCAATGGCAACGGTTGGAGAATGCAGCAGAAATGTATATATTGATCGCGGAGACGGGCAACGCCCCTCTGCGGTTCGATGTTGTCATAATTGATGCAAAGGGCGCAGTTGAGGTCATAAAGAATGCCCGCTCCTGAGGCGAGCAAAGGAAATGACCATGAAACTGTTAGTGATTTCAGGGATGGCAACGCTTATGGCGGCCACTTCCCTAACCGGATGCGGCGTCGCAGGCTTGGCCGTCGGCGCAGCAGCAACCGCAGGTGTTTCGGTTGCACAGGAACGCAGCACCAAACAAGCCCTGACTGATGCAGAGATCAGGCTGACCATCAACAACAAACTATTGAACGAAAGCCGGACATTGTTTGCAGGGGTTTCGACCGAAGTTGTTGAGGGACGTGTTCTCTTGGTTGGCAATCTGCCAACAGCAAATGATCGCATTCGCGCAGCTGAACTCGTCTGGGAAACACCATCAGTGACCGAGCTGATAAACGAAGTAAAAGTCGAAGAAAGCGGCGG
>JBMYPG010000302.1:0-2975 GCA_049600095.1 Pikeienuella sp.
TGCTGGTATGATCCGGCCGTTGGATCGTGCTCAGACGGTTGAGGAGTTGGGCGAAAGCCTGTTGATTTGCGAAGCTGCTGAGATGATCGACAAGTTGAAACCCTATCAGGAACTGGGAATCGACCGGGTCATCCTGAATGTAAACTTTGGGGCAACGCAGGCTGACACATTGGATGGCATGCGCCGTTTTGCCGATGAAGTCATGCCACATTTTGAGTGAGGGAAAAGATGCCAATTATTCGAGTTGAAATGTTTGAAGGCCGGACGCGTGATCAGAAACGTGAGTTGGTCAAAGAATTGACCGAAGCCTTTGTGCGCACCTGTGGCGGACGGCCTGATGGGCTGCATGTTGTCATCACTGATGTGGCGAAAGAGGATTGGGGGTCTGGTGGCGAGTTGAGCGCGGATAAGTTCCCAGATTAGGAGGTTGCAATGCCAGCAGTTGATGTAGCGCATGTTGTGAGCGGGCCCAGTGATGCGGCGCGCCCGGCCGTATATTTGGCCCATGGGATCGGCAGCCGGAAAACCGGGTGGGAAGGGGTTGTTGCGGCGATGGCTGACAGGTTCACTTGCGTGGCCTATGACCAGCGCGGCCATGGTGAAAGCCCGGTGCCACCGGTTCCTTATTCGTTGGACGAATTAGTTGATGATCTGGAGGCTTTGCGGGCCAAGTTGGGGCATGAGCGTATTCATGTTGTTGGTCATTCACTGGGTGGCCAGATTGGCCCGGCCTATGCGCGGGCATTTCCTAAGCGGACAGCATCGGTTTCCCTGCTGAGCACGGCTGCCTTTCGCACGGCTGAGGATAGCGGCAAGGTCAAAGGGGTGGTGAATGCGATCCGGGAGAAGGGGGCGGCGAATATTCTGCCGACCCTTGTTGATCGTTGGTTTACGGAGGAATTTGCGGCGGCAAACCCGGCGGCGATTGAAGCCCGACTGCAACAGGTGTTGGATACGCCTGAGGATGTTTTCACCTCTGTCTTTGATATTTATGCCAGCACGGAAATGGGGTCTTGGTTGCCCCAAGTTTCTGCGCCCTGCCTTGTGCTGACGGGAGAGAATGATGGGGGGTGTAACCCCCGGCTAAACCGGTTGATTGATGCGGCGTTGCCGGATTCAAGGCTGGTGATTTTACCTGTGTTGAAACATTCGATTTTGATCGAAGCGGCGGAGGTTGTGGCCCGACATGTGGCCGAATTTATCGAAGGGGTGGAGGCCGCATCGTAAGGAGAATTGTTCGAAGCGTAACGCGTGCGTGATTTCATGTAAGTCGTTGTAAAATAATAACTTCGTATTTTTTGTTTACCGGATATTAACCGTGTTTTGGTTGATATTTGGTTAACTTGGCGTGGTGTCGACACGGTTGGAGTGTTTGTCAGGTTGGTAAAGTGGTGGTCTTTTGTGCCCCTTTGCCTGCCTACCTTTCAAAGGGCCGCGCCCCGACCTTGGGAGGGCAATGCAAATCCCTTCATGCCTTCATTTTATCTCTCAGAGTACATCTGACGCTTCAATAGCTTGATAGGCTGTAATGCGCCCTCCCCGAGGCAGACCTTTCGGTGATTGAGGGCAATCACCTGCCGGCCCAGCGGGTCGGGCGTGATCCTTGCTGGTTGCACTGGCCAAGTGGTGTTTTCGGATAGGGCTGTGGAGGTAACAAAGAAAGAAGTTTTTGGCTCGGCTTGCACCACCTCAGAATAAACAACCATCATCTTTTTCAGGAGGTGAGCCGCCCTCGCTCCGGCCTGCTGGACAAGGGGTGGAGGCAGATCATATTGGGGCGTGTTCAGTTATGAGAGATGTAACTCAACAAAACGCAGTTCGCTTTAATTCCGATATACAATTGCCGAAAGCCCGCCATATCGACGTTCGATTTCAAGTATGTCTTTTGCTTTTTCCGGGTCGGGGTGATGTATTGCGGCGGTGCTGGCACCGTAAACAATAACCGAAATCCAGTGGTCGCCGTATTTTTGTACCGTCGCAAAACACGATAGAGAGCGGTAGCCGTGATGCATGCCTGGCGTGATGTTTTCACCTGCTGGTACGCAGGGTTTCATGAAGTCTTTGCGTGGGCCAGTTTCCTCGCCCTGAAAAAGCGTTTCGGTTTTCGAAAATAGGACTGAATGGGCGAGCATTACGTTGAAGCCGAGGTCGTTTGTTGCTTCAAACTGGGTGACCGCGCGGACGACATCTCCGGGTTTGAGGTCTTCCACTTTTAGTTTGTACAATGTGTAAAATTTGTAGGGCTCATTGTACCGCGCACCGCGCGTTATCTTTATGCTTTCTATCAGTTCATCCCCCCTTTTTGTTTCGTGATGGGTAACTGAAGGCTTTGTAAAGGCCTGATCGGAAATAGATGCGGAAGAGTAAACCAGCGCTGTAATTGAAATGCTTGCAGCCAAAACCACTTGAGCGATTTTCATGTTCTGCATGTTGTTCCCTTTCGAAAGTCTTGGTCAGCCAATAGCTTTTGGTTGGTTTATTGTGGCAAAATTTGAGGCAATTTGGGCGTGAGTTGTCAACGTTTTGTGAAAGTGGCTGAATTGGAAAAGTAACGCTGCTGGAGGCTTAACCAACCTCAATAACCTGCCCATCAACCGCAGCACCGATTTCCAGATCTGATGGTTCGCCTGCTTGTAGCATGGCGAGGTATTCCAGCGCTTCGGCCTCAACTTCCGTCAGCATTTCGTCGCTGGCGGCGGGGTCGTGGTGGACCATTGCTACGCGTTTTACATTGCCGAGATGGGCGACGTCGACGGCGATCATGCCTGAGGAATGGCCCCAATCCTCTTTATGCAGCACCAAATCGGTTAGGGCGTATTGGGCGTCAAATATGAGGAGGTCTGCGTCTTTGATCCACTTAACGTAGTCGTAGTCTTCGTTCAGGTTTTCGTATTTGTGTTCAGCGTCTGAGGCGAACACCACTGAGGCACCGTCAAAATCTAGCCGGTAGCCATAGCAACCGCCGCCGTGGCTGA
>JBMYPG010000303.1:0-2955 GCA_049600095.1 Pikeienuella sp.
TCCAGGGAGAATAACAGGTCCGGCCCACATCGCGCTCCCGTTTCAGGCTACGCAAAGTAGTTAAGGCACATTAACACTCCCGTTAAAAGTTTTTTTTGAATTTCTGATTCACGCAGATGTACGAACCACAAGCCAGAAAGGCCCCCCCGGCATGGCGGAGGGGCCTTTTCACATGGGGGTGCGCGCGTGAACGGGCGTTATCGTTAAACGTCGGCGGCCAAGGCCGGACCAGGCCGCCAGTCCGGGGCGCAGGGGCGCCGAACGGGGCCACCTTTTTCGATGGAATGGCCATTATGGTGACGAATTTCAGGGAAAAAGGTCAGCAATTCTTCGCGCACTGATTTATCAAAGCGACGCAGGTTCCGGCGGTGTGGCTGCCAGCTTTCTGTGGCAACGCCAGCGGACCAAAGCAATTCATGCTGATCGAGCATAAGGTGGATATATTCCACCTCCTCCAGATCATTCAGCAAGCGGATCGTGCCGCCGTTAACCATCATATGCGCATTGACCAACTCAGATGTACGCGGATCAGCCGATTTTGCCTTGTGGGTCACCAAAAGGCGATGCGCTTGACTGACCAATAGGTCAGAGGTGTTCCCGACGGCACCTTTTTCAAACAAGACCGGGCGTGCTGCGCCAACGGCGCGGAAACTCCGCCGATAGATGTAGCGGATTGGCCGCGCCCCGCGGTCGACGGTCAAGACCAGATCACCGACCTTCAATTCACCAGCAGGGCGTTCCCCCTCCGGGGTCATAATCAACGTCAGCGGCGTAAAACAGTTGGAGCTTTCGCCCTCCGACAATTCGCGGTTCCGCTGGGTGTCGGGGTTCGGATTATTGAACTGAACCGATTCGTTGTTGCTTTCATCAACGGCGGTTACTGTTTCAGACGTCTGGCCCGAGGCCGCGCCATTTACCGCCGTGACGTTGCCACCGCCGCCAATGTCATAAAAGTCGAGGGTTTCATTGGTGTCTGTGTTGGTGAGTGCCACCGCCTCATAGACATCCGCATCGCCGCTGGTCGCATCGGACAGCGCATAATTGAAATCATCGCTGCTGAGTACAAAGACCTGTTCGCCAGAATCTTCGTCAATGAACGTCTTGATCAGAGGGTCATTCAGGCTGACCTGAAGACCGACACTTCCGTCATCTTCGTAAAGCGAAATAAGGAAATCGTTGGGATCTTCACCAGCACCCAACGCCACCTCAACAAATTCGGAGGTGCCGGAACTTGCTTCCACTGCATCCGAATAGTGGATCTCACTGATACGTGCCATGCCGTCACCCTTGCTCGAACTGTCACGGGCGATCACACCACCCGACGTTTAAGGTTTCGTGAATAGCCACAAATTGTGGCCGCCTCAAGACAGCCATCCCACGTAAAGGGACAGCGGATTACATCAGCATGCTTGCAAGACCGGCTGACAGGCCCTAACAATCGCGACGAACCGTTGGGGTGCCCGTCAGGGGCTGAGAGGCAACAGCCGACCCATCGAACCTGATCCGGGTCGCGCCGGCGTAGGGAACGGTCACGTCGAGACCTTTCTTTTCGTTCGCACGATCTTTGCGCAATGAGGAGAACGCGCCGATGAAACTGACCTTCCTGAAGGCCCCTTTAACCGCGCTTGCGCTTTTGGCCACCACAACACCCAGCTTTGCCGCCGACCAGATAACGGTGATCCTTGATTGGTTCGTAAACCCCGATCACGGTCCAATTATCATCGCGCAGGAAAACGGGTATTTTGCCGATGAGGGGCTGGAGGTTGAAGTCATCGCCCCCGCAGACCCGTCCGACCCCCCAAAACTGGCGGCAGCGGGCAAGGCAGATCTTGCGGTATCTTACCAGCCACAGTTGCATCTTCAGATTCATGAGGGCCTGCCGCTTAAACGCGTCGGGACATTGGTGGCAACACCGCTCAACTGTCTGCTTGTGCTTGAAGATGGCCCCATCAAAAGCCTGGCTGACCTGAAAGGCCGCAAGGTTGGCTATTCCGTCGCCGGTGTGGAAGAGGCGCTGGTTGGCGCTCTGCTCAAGCCACATGCCCTGACCGTTGACGATGTTGAGATGATCAATGTGAACTGGTCGCTGTCACCGGCTCTGATGTCCAATCAGGTGGACGCCGTGATCGGGGCCTTCCGCAATTTTGAACTGAACCAGATGGATATTGAAGGCGTCGCGGGTAAATGCTTTTACCTCGAAGAGGAAGGCGTGCCGCCCTATGATGAGCTGATCTATGTGGCCAACCCCGAAACCATGGACACTGACAAGATCCGCCGTTTCCTGGCTGCAACGGAAAAAGCAACCCAGTACATCGTGAACCACCCCGAAGAGAGCTGGAAAATCTTCTCTGGCACGGCGGCTGAATTGCAGGATGAACTGAACGCCCGCGCCTGGGTTGACACCCTGCCCCGTTTCGCCCTGCGCCCCGCCGCGTTGGACGCTGGCCGCTACAACCGGTTTGAAGCGTTTTTGCTTGATGGTGGTTTGATCCCCTCAAAGAACGCGATTGCTGACATCGCCATCGACGTGACCGCTGAGTAAGGTCACACCATGAACGCCCCCTCCCCCATTGCCGTATCTGTTCGCGGGTCTGCCAACATGATCGGCGGGGCGGGGGCACCCCTTTTCGAAGACATAACGCTCAACATGCCGTCGGGCAAATGGACATGCTTGCTCGGCGCATCAGGCGTGGGGAAATCCACCATACTGCGGCTGATCGCAGGGCTGGAGGCGCATGTTGCGTTTTCCGGCACGATCTTGGCTGACGATGATGGCCCGCTCGACGGGCGCGTCGCTTATATGGCGCAGTCAGATTTGCTGTTTCCCTGGGCTACGGTGCTGGAAAATGTCGTAACCGGCGACAGGCTTCGCGGTCAGGCACCTGATCTTGACCGCGCCCGCGCGCTCATCGCTGACGTGGGCCTGTCAGAACATATCAACAAACGCCCCGATGC
>JBMYPG010000304.1:0-2943 GCA_049600095.1 Pikeienuella sp.
TCTTACCGACACTTCTTTATTGACGAGGTGACTCCACAGCGGTACGCGGCAGAGTGGGTACGCCAAAACGTCGCGGCAGATCAGACGCTGATTATTGATATGTCCATGTACTTGCAGCTGCGCAACCCGGATGCTGAGGTTGTGTTGATTGAGCGGAACAAGGCTGACGATACATTTGGTTGGGGCGTTGTCCTGTCAGATGATGCATTAGAGAATATGACCGCCAATGACGCCGCCTCAGCCGAAGCGATCCGTCAGAATTTTGCATATTGGGATGACATTGCGGTTGTGCATGATGGTCATCGCACGGTGTCCAGTGGGCATGGTTTTGCGGGGATTGGGCGTAAAAAACTACTCATGCTATTGCAGCAACGCGCGAGAGAGCTTGGTGTTGATCTTCGTTTTGAAACTGAAATTGGTGGTGTTGCTGATTACAAAGACGATTATGACGTTGTTGTTGCCTGTGATGGAATCAATTCTGCTGTCAGGGCCGAATGGGCTGAGCATTTCAAACCCAATATCGACGTTCGTGAGTGCAAGTTCATTTGGCTAGGCACGCATCAAAAATTCGATGATGCATTTACCTTTATATTTGAGAAAACTCAGCATGGTTGGGTTTGGGTTCACGCCTATCAATTCGATGATGATATGGCGACGGTTATCGTTGAGTGCCAACAGGACACTTGGGACAAGTTCGGTTTTGAGGATATGTCCAAGGAAGAGATTATCGCCAGATGTGAGGAGATTTTTGCCGACCATCTCGACGGGCATAACCTGATCTCTAACGCTGATCATCTGCGTGGTTCTGCGGTTTGGATGAACTTCCCCCGTGTTCTGTGTGAAAAATGGCATCATGAGAATGTGGTGCTTTTGGGTGACGCCTCGGCAACTGCGCATTTTTCCATCGGGTCGGGGTCTCGTCTGGCGATTGATAGCGCGATTGCGCTGGCTGATTTGCTACATCAGGAACCGGACATGGACCGGGCGTTCACGCGATATCAGGAGGAACGCCGCCTAGAAGTTCTTCGCCTGCAATCGGCTGCTCGGAATTCGCTGGAATGGTTTGAAGAGGTTGAGCGGTACTTGGAAATGGATCCGGTGCAGTTCAACTATTCCCTGTTGACGCGATCGCAGCGCATCAGCCACGAAAACCTTCGTTTGCGGGATGCTGAATGGCTGAAATCGGCGGAGAAATGGTTTCAGGATAAGGGTGGTGCTGATGCAAACGCGCCTGTGCGCGCGCCGATGTTCGCGCCATTCAAACTGCGAGATATGACGCTCAGAAACCGTGTAGTTGTTTCGCCGATGGCGCAGTACAAGGCTGTTGATGGTGCGCCAACTGATTGGCATCTGATTCATTATGGCGAACGCGCAAAAGGTGGGGCAGGGCTTGTTTATACAGAGTTGACCTGCGTCTCACCCACTGGTCGCATTACTCCCGGCTGCCCTGGCCTTTATGCACCGGAACATGAGACGGCTTGGCATCGTTTGACAGAGTTTGTTCATGCAGAGACTGACGCACGCATTTGTTGTCAAATCGGCCATTCCGGGCGCAAAGGATCCACTCAAGTGGGGTGGGAAGAGATGGATGCTCCACTTGCTGCTGAAAACTGGGAGCTGATTTCAGCCTCGCCTATCCCTTGGTCTGACAGGAACGATACGCCGCGTGAGATGACTCGCTACGACATGGATGAGATTAGAGATCAGTTTGTCAACGCGACACAGATGGCTGATCGCGCTGGGTTCGATATGATTGAGCTTCATGCCGCGCATGGATATTTGATTTCTTCCTTCATCTCTCCGGTGTCGAACCAACGCGGCGATGAATACGGCGGATTGCTAGCAAATCGCATGCGTTTTCCGTTGGAGGTATTTCGGGCCATGCGGGCCGAGTGGCCTGCCGACAAGCCAATGTCGGTTCGTATTTCTGCCAATGACTGGGTAGGTGATGACGGGGTTACGCCGACCGAAGCGGTTGAGATTGCTCGCATGTTTGCCGAGGTTGGCGCCGATATTATTGACGTCAGTGCTGGGCAAACCACAATTGACGCGCAGCCGGTTTATGGCCGCATGTTCCAGACACCATTCTCTGACCGCATTCGGAATGAGGCCGGACTGGCGACGATGGCGGTTGGCAATATCTATGAGGCTGACCACGCTAACTCTATCCTAATTGCTGGCCGCGCTGATCTGGTTTGTGTTGGGCGACCTCATTTGGCTGATCCTTATTGGACGGCACATGAGGCAGCACGCATCGGTGATCGCCATCAAAACTGGCCGCTACCCTATGATGCGGGCCGTGATCAGGCGTGGCGATTGGCTGATCGAGAGGCCGAAATGGGGATCAGGGCATGAGTGTAGCAGAAAAGCATGTCGTAATCACCGGTGGCGGCTCTGGTGTCGGTGCTGATATGGCCGCTCGGTTTGCCGTGGCCGGTGCCAAGATTACGATTATGGGGCGCCGGATCGGGCCGTTGGAGGATGTCGCAGCCCAAACCGGGGCGACTGCCATTATTTGTGATGTGACAGACGGCGAGGCGGTTGCGGCTGCTATCGTGAAGGCTGAGGCTGTGAATGGCCCTGTTTCGGTCGCCGTGGCCAATGCCGGCGCGGCCAGTGGTAAGCCCTTTGACAAGATGACGGACGAAGACCTGAATGCCTCGCTTTCGGTTAACTTATCCGGCGTCTTTAACCTGTGGCGTGCGACGCTGCCTTCAATGAAAGCTGCGGGCTGGGGTAGGATGATCGCGGTTGCTTCGACTGCTGGTCTAAAGGGGTATCCTTATGTCGCTGACTATTGCGCTGCCAAACACGGCGTTGTTGGGCTGACTAAGGCGCTTAGCCTAGAGTTGGCGCGCACCGGCATTACAGTGAATGCGTTGTGCCCCGGTTTTATCGAGACACCGCTTTTGGACCGTTCCATTGCTAACATAACGGCCAAAA
>JBMYPG010000305.1:0-2930 GCA_049600095.1 Pikeienuella sp.
GCCGGTGACTTTAGGAAATCCGGCATCGGTTACAACGGATCACAAACACCAACAGTGCTGCGGTTTGAGGAAGGCGAAGACGTTACAATCAACGTGACGAACAACCTCTCCGAAGACACGTCCATCCACTGGCATGGGCTAATCCTGCCCTATCAGCAGGATGGCGTACCGGGCATTTCGTTTGATGGTATAAAACCGGGGGAAACATTCACCTACAAATTCCCAATCGTACAAAACGGAACCTATTGGTTTCATTCGCATTCGGGGTTTCAGGAGCCGGATGGAGCGTATGGCGCGATCATCATCGATAACGCAAAACGTGAGCCTTATCGCTATGACCGTGAATACGTAATTCAACTAACCGACAAGCACCCCCATTCGGGCAATCGCATCATGCGAAATCTCAAGCTGATGCCCGACTATTACAATCGCAAACAGCGCACCTTGTTCGATCTCTTTGCTGATGCAGAAGAAAAGGGCATCGACGCTGCGTTGGCTGACCGGGCTGACTGGGGTGAGATGCGGATGATGCCAACCGATATTGAGGATGTTCAGGGTTTTACTCCGCTGATTAACGGACAATATTCGGGCGCGCCTTTCACGGCTGAGTTCAATCCAAAAGAACGCATCCGCCTCCGCTTCATCAATTCGTCAGCAATGACCTATTTCGACATCCGTATTCCTGGCCTCGATATGACGGTCGTTCAAGCGGACGGCAACAATGTCTCGCCAGTAAAAGTTAGCGAGTTTCGGATTGCCGTGGCGGAAACTTACGATGTGATTGTCAGACCCAAAAAGCCCGGCGCGTTTAATATTCTGGCAGAATCCATGGGCCGCACGGCAATGGGGCGCGCCATACTGACTTCTGACAGATCTCTTGATGCACCTGAAATTCCTGAGTTGCGTAGCGATCCATTGTTGACCATGGCGGACATGGCGCTCGATCCAGCTATGGCTGGCATGCATGGCGATATGGATATGGCCGAAACAGAAGATCATGGCGGTGCGGATGACGAAGAACTTCCACCCGGTGCGCATAGAATGCCTGATGGTACGATCATGGGCGGTCCTTCGGATGACCCGTTTTATGCTAATGGGAGTGGCCTGAAGCCGACGGCAGTGGATGGTGGCAAGTTCCTGTCCTACACCGACTTAAAGGCGCAGAAACCACTTTACGAAGACCGTGAACCTACGCGCGAAATTGAGCTTCGACTAACAGGTAATATGGAGCGTTATGCCTGGTCGCTGAACGGCGTAAAATACGAAGACGCTGATCCTATTCGTTTAAAATACGGAGAACGTGTTCGGTTCAAATTCGTGAATGAAACGATGATGACGCACCCTATGCATCTTCATGGCATGTGGTCGATGATCGACAATGGAAATGGCGAAAAGAACCCTGTCAAGCATGTGGTCAGCGTCAATCCGGGAACTGTTGTTTATATGGAAACCGAAGTCGATGCTCCGGGCCAATGGGCGTTCCATTGCCACCTTTCATATCACGCAGACAGCGGCATGTTCCGCAAAGTCATCGTCGAGGGCGGCCCTAAAGAAGCCTCTGCTCCTGTTGTTCCGAAAGGGTGATGACATGAAAATCAAACACATGATTGTTGCGGCCATAGCCCTGATGATTGCAACACCGGTTACCGCCCAGTCTGTTTTCTACGGTGTTCAGGCAGAGCAGGCCGAGGTCAGGTCCAATAATGGTGAGGAGGTTCTTGCTTGGGACTTTGACGCCACGATAGGCAAAGACGAGTTGAAATTCGTTTGGCGATCTGAGGCTGAGTACAGTCTGGATGAAAATGAATTTGAAGCATTAGAAAACCAGTTTCGCCTTGCCACGCCAATCTCACCGTTTTTCGATGCAATCGCCGGTGTTCGTGTCGAAACGCCCGAAGGCGACAATCGAGTTGACGGTATCATCGGTATTCATGGCTTGGCACAGCAATGGTTAGAGGTGGATGCCGACCTATTTCTCTCTGATGACCCTTCGTTCCGGCTGGAAGCTGAGTATGAAGGGCTGATCACCAACCGGATCATCTTTGTCCCTTCGGTCGAACTAGAAATCCCTCTGTCAAATGATGCTGACAGAAATTTCGGAAACTTCGCGCCGATTATCGAGGTTGGTGCGAGGCTAAGCTACGACCTGATTGATCGTGCAGTCTCTCCCTATATCGGGGTGCACTATGAACTGGCGACTGGCCAAAGTGGTCGATTGGCTCAGGCGGCTGGTGGCGAGAAGGATGCGTTCTTCTTTGTCATCGGATCACGCTTCATTTTCTGAAATCGCGGTGCCCCTATCTCTATGCGGTCGGGGCATCGACTTTTGAGGCTACAGGAGGCGTCAAACAATGCGTAAGTTCATTCACTTTATGGCGATCACTTATCTGGCGATGGGCAGTTGGTCTATCGCAGACACAACCATCACAGCAGTCACCGACGTTATTGTAGAAGACGCCAGGTTGTTGCTGGAGAAAGATGGCGTTTACCGACTTCAGTTCCGCCTGATCAACGATAGCGCCCAGGATGTTACTCTGGTTGGCGTTTCGTCTGTCGCCGCGAGTAAGGGGCAAATGGTTTACTATACCAGTCATGGTGCAGCGGAACCAATGGAACAGTTCACGCTTGAACCGGATGAAGAAGCCGATTTTATGAATTCGCATCTGCATGCGCAATTGATCGGGCTCAAACTGGAAAATGGCAGCGCGCCTTTTCAACTAATGTTTAGGCGTGGCCGTATCGATGGGGTTGCACATGTCCACTAAGGCCTGGTTTTGCACCCTTGTGTTTTTCTCTGCAACTTCGGCAGGCGCGGACGGCGCGTCACTGTATCGAGAACATTGCGCAACCTGCCATGGAGATAACCTAGAGGGTGATCCTGACTGGCGCACTCAAAACCCTGATGGATCATTTCGCGCGCCTCCGCATAG
>JBMYPG010000306.1:0-2909 GCA_049600095.1 Pikeienuella sp.
TCAATCAGGGGTTATGCGGGCGGCATCATGATTTGGCGGCGATGGATTTTGCAGATGGCCGCGCTGGGATCAGCATGTTTGATGCACAGCCGCGCGCCCTGCCCTATCAGTTGGATATGATGGAGCGGCACCCAGATGGGTCGCAGGCGTTTGTTCCGATGACGGAGCATCCGTTTTTGGTCATCGTCGCACCGGATGTAGGCGGCGAACCGGGCGAACCCCGAGCGTTTCTTACGGCTCCAGGGCAAGGTGTGAATTATCATCGTGGTGTCTGGCATGGCGTGCTGACGCCCTTACACGCTCCCGGCCTGTTTGCAGTGGTGGACCGGATTGGTGAAGGGGCTAACCTAGAAGAACACTGGTTTAATGAAGCATGGGTCGTATCTGCCTAACGACTCAGCACATGATAAATCATACATTAACTCAAAATACCCTTTCTTCTCAAAATTCTCCTTTGGTCATTTGCACATTTGATCATAAGGTTCCCTCACTGATGATCGATCAACTGAATGATCGGCACTAAACAGGGGGAAGAAATTAATGTCCGGTTCATCAATCGGAACGGCGGCAGAGCTGCGCGATCCGAATTATACGCCACCGCTGGCACAGGCGATACCATTGGGTATTCAGCATGTGTTGGCCATGTTCGTTTCCAACGTTACACCCGCAATTATCGTTGCTGGTGCGGCGGGGTTTGGATTTGGGTCCAACTCGCCTGATTTTCCCGAACTGCTGTATCTGATTCAAATGTCGATGCTGTTTGCTGGTGTTGCCACGCTAATCCAGACGATGGGGCCAGGGCCGATTGGTGCCAAGCTGCCCATCGTACAGGGCACCAGCTTTGCCTTTTTGCCCATCATGATTCCGCTGGTCGCAGGCAAAGGTGTCGATGCCCTGCCCGTTCTGTTTGGTGGTGTGCTGCTGGGCGGTATCTTTCACGGCGCACTGGGGCTTGTGATCGGGCGTATCCGCTTTGCCTTACCGCCACTGGTCACTGGTCTGGTCGTCTTGATGATCGGGCTTAGCCTTGTGAAGGTTGGCATTCAGTATTCTGCGGGCGGCGTGCCTGCGATTGGTAAGCCGGAATATGGCAGCCTGCTGAATTGGTCTGCTGCACTCGTCGTCATCTTTGTGACTGTTGGCCTGAAATTCTATGCACGGGGCATGCTTTCAGTCTCTGCGGTGCTGCTCGGCATTCTGGCTGGTTACGTCTATGCGTTGGCCGTGGGCATGGTGACATTTGATGGCATTGGTACGAGTTGGGAGCGTGCATCGATCTTTGCAGCACCCATCCCGTTCAAATATGGCTTTGAATTCTCAGTCGCTGCCGTTGTCGGGTTTTGCCTGATGTCCTTCGTTTCGGCCGTTGAGACCGTGGGCGATGTCGCTGGTATTACCAAAGGTGGCGCTGGTCGCGATGCGACAGATGAGGAGATTGAAGGCGCAACATATGCCGACGGTCTTGGCACCGCGGTTGCTGGTGTTTTTGGTGGCCTGCCAAATACATCGTTCAGTCAGAATGTTGGTTTGATCGCCATGACCGGGGTGATGAGCCGCCATGTTGTAACCATCGGGGCCATTTTCCTGATCATCTGCGGGTTCATCCCCAAGGTGGGTGCGATTGTCCGCACTGTGCCGATTGAGGTGCTGGGTGGTGGTGTGATCGTCATGTTTGGCATGGTCGCCGCCGCCGGTGCGCGGATGCTGTCAGAGGTAAACTGGACACGCCGCAACATGGTGATCTTTGCCATCGCGCTGGGTGTCGGTCTGGGCCTGAAACTGGACCCTGATGCGGTGCAATATCTGCCGGATTGGGCGCGTGTTTTGATGACATCGGGCCTGTTGCCTGCTGCGTTGATCGCAATTGTGCTTAATCTGGTGTTGCCAGAGGAAGCCGCTGAAGAGTGATTGCCAAGGGCTGCGCGTATTTCGTTATGCGCGTAGCCCGCCTTAGGATGAAATAGGATTAGGCAGCCATTCTTCAGGCGAAATTACTGCGATCATAGGATTCTCCAAACGCCTTGGATGCTGCAGATATTTTGTCCAGCATAACAAAGAACATATCCAATTGTTCCTCACTGAAATCGCACTGAACTGCTTTATGATGCTCACGAGCACCGGCTACTGTGGCCTTAAAAGCTACGCGCCCAGCAGGGGTCAGTGACAGCCGACGTGCCCTTCGGTCAGTCGGGTCTTGGGTCGCCTCGATTAACTTACTATCAATCAACCCACTAATGTTCCGGCTCATCATTCCGGGATCGTAGGTCATGTAGTTTGCAATCTCGCTAGCGGTTAGATTCTCGTTTAAACCAATGACCAATATCAACCGCCACTGCACCAAATTTAGGCCAGTAGATTGTTTGGCAACTAGTGAGGATGTTTTTGTTAAGGTTTTAACCAGATGGGTTAAACGATAAGTAATATTGTGCTTCACTTCAGACAATGGCGCGATGTCCAACACCATAGCTTCAGATTCTACTTCCGTTTCTCTCATTTTAATCACCCCGAACACACAAAAAGCACAATCATTTCCACGAAGACACCAACCCTTCCCAAAGTTAGCGGCAACGATGTTTTGACAGTAACACTGCCCCCCGAATTGGTCGTATTAGACAATAGGACCCGAGGTATTTTTGTCGTTGTGGTTAGTCAGTGTCAATATTTGCTCAATCAACAATCAGGTGACCGTCCTTAATATGGAAACAGTGATTGAGCGCCCCAACTACCGACCTCAAAATGTAACCGGTTAAACTCGAGGGGAATTCATAGTTATACGAGAAAAACATATCTATTCTTTTGGGTACTCTAAAATACTCCTGCAAGAGATTCACTTAAGAAGCCACAGGATTGTTTCCCGATATCACGTCTACAATCACAATTGACGATCAAAATGTTACCAGTCACATCGT
>JBMYPG010000307.1:0-2887 GCA_049600095.1 Pikeienuella sp.
TTTCGGGGCCAACGCATACCCGGGCTAACGCCCCAAGGAGTGCGGTTCCCAACGCAGGGCCGCCGGACAAAGTATAAACCTATCGGCCAAAACGGCCACTTGACGGAGTTGACCAATGCGTCACGGACACGGATATCGGAAGCTCAACCGTACACATGAGCATCGTAAAGCAATGTTCGCCAACATGGCGGGTTCGCTGATTGAACATGAGCAGATCAAAACCACTTTGCCAAAAGCCAAAGAGCTTCGTCGCGTTATCGACAAGCTGATCACTTTGGGCAAACGCGGTGACTTGCATGCACGTCGTCAGGCTGCTGCGCAGTTGAAAACAGATGCGCCTGTTGCAAAACTTTTCGAAGTTTTGGGTGAGCGTTACAAAGACCGTAACGGTGGATATTGCCGCGTTTTGCGTGCTGGTTTCCGTTATGGCGACATGGCACCAATGGCCGTTATCGAATTGGTTGACCGCGATCCTGCTGCCAAAGGCGCAGGCGATAAGGCTCGCGTTGCGGCCGAAGAAGCGGAAGCCGACGAAGAATAGAACTCGCTTAGTTGTGAGTGACTTTAAGGGCTGCCCGATTGGGTGGCCCTTTTGCTTTGTGGCTGTGATCACTATTATCTTGGTCTAAAGTCTGTTTGTTTGGGATGTGGACGATATGAAAAGTCCTTTCATGATTGCTTTGTTTGTAGCTGTCTTTGGGTTTGGCGGACTGGCGGTTGGCCAATCTGTTCCGCAAAGCAAAGCTGAAATTACACTCAGCTTTTCCCCTGTTGTTAAGCGTGCTGCGCCTGCGGTGGTTAATGTTTACACCCGGAAGTCGGTGAAGCGGCGTAACCCTTTTGCCGGTGACCCGTTCTTTGAGCGGTTCTTTCGTGAATTCGGTGGCTTAGGCTCTGGCCGGAAGATGCAGAACTCGCTTGGTTCAGGCGTGATCATGACCTCCGATGGTTTTGTTGTGACCAATAACCATGTGGTCGAGGGTGCGGATGCGATCAGGGTTGTCCTGCATGACAAACGAGAGTTTGAGGCGAAGATTGTTTTCGCTGACGCACAATCTGATCTGTCGATCCTGAAACTGAGCGGTGCGCATGGCCTGCCAACGTTGAAATTCCGCAATAGTGATGAGCTGGAAGTTGGTGATTTGGTTCTGGCAATTGGCAACCCGTTTGGTGTTGGTCAAACGGTTACTTCGGGCATTGTTTCGGCGTTGGCGCGTAGTCAGGCTTCGCGGACGAGAGGGCGTGCTGGCGGGTATTTCATTCAGACCGATGCAGCGGTTAACCCCGGTAATTCAGGCGGTGCACTGGTTGATATGGCGGGGCGTTTGATCGGTGTGAACACGGCGATTGTCACGCGGTCGGGTGGGTCAAACGGCATTGGGTTTGCTGTTCCCGCCAACTTGGTAAAGCAGGCGCTGGATAGTGCGTTGGCGGGTGAGACAACACTGAACAGGCCATGGCTGGGTATAACTGGTCAGAAAGTGACGGCAGATATTGCTGATGCTTTGGGAATGGATGTTCCTAATGGTGTGATTATTACTGCCATTCACCCGCTGAGCCCCTTGTTGGAAGCAGGCATGAAAAAGGGCGATGTGATTGTTGCCTATGACAGTCAGCCGGTTTCGGGGCTAGAGGAATTGGCGTTTCGTATTGCGGCGTCTAGCATTGGCAGTTTTGTTAAGTTTGAATTTCTGCGTGGCACCAAGTCGTATTCCGCTGATGTTAAATTACGGGCTGTCCCAGTGGAGCTGCGCCGCTAATGGCGGATTTATTCGATAGTTCGACGCCGGCGAAAGCTGTTGAGGCTGGGCCGCGCCCATTGGCTGATCGGTTGCGCCCATCGTCATTGGCGGAGGTTATTGGGCAAAATCATATTCTTGGCCCGAGTGGTCCGCTAGGCGGAATGTTAGCTGCGGGCGAGATCGGGTCGCTGATTTTCTGGGGACCCCCGGGGGTTGGTAAAACGACTATTGCGCGGTTATTGGCTGATGAGACGAATTTGGCGTTCGAGCAGATCAGCGCGATATTTTCGGGTGTTGCTGACCTGCGGAAGGTCTTTGAATCGGCAAAGCTGCGGTGGCAAAATGGCCGGGGCACGTTGTTGTTTGTTGATGAGATTCATCGGTTCAACAAAGCACAGCAGGATGGGTTTTTGCCCCACATGGAATCGGGTGCCATCACTTTGGTTGGTGCGACGACTGAAAACCCTTCTTTTGAGTTGAATGCGGCGCTTTTGTCCCGCGCCCAGTTGATGACGCTTCGTTCTTTGGATTTGGCCGCATTGGAGCGGTTGTTGGAGCGGGCGGAGATGTTAGAGAATCGCACGTTGCCAGTGACGGCCGAAGCGCGTGAGGCGCTTACTGAAATGGCCGATGGGGATGGCCGCAGCCTGTTGAATATGGCGGAGCAGTTGTTTCGGGTAACTGATGGGCCGTTGGACACTGCCGCGATGTCTGCCCGAGTTTCGCGCCGCGCGCCGATTTACGACAAATCTGGCGATGGCCATTATAATCTAATCTCTGCGTTGCATAAATCGGTACGGGGGTCGGACCCTGATGCATCGCTATATTGGCTGTGTCGGATGCTGGAGGGGGGAGAAGACCCCCGATATATCGCTCGGCGGGTTGTGCGAATGGCTGTTGAGGATATTGGGTTGGCTGACCCGGAAGCCGTAAAACAAGCTTTGGCTGCGCGTGATGTATACGACATGCTCGGATCACCCGAAGGGGAGTTGGCAATTGCACAGGCGGTTGCCTATTTGGCGTTGGCACCGAAATCGAATGCAATTTATGTGGCATATAAGGCCGCTGCGAACTCTGCCCGCGAAACAGGATCAAAACCGCCGCCCAAACATATCTTGAATGCTGCAACCAGCATGATGAAAGAT
>JBMYPG010000308.1:0-2887 GCA_049600095.1 Pikeienuella sp.
CTCGGCATATGCTGGGAACAATTCGCTGGCGGGGCGGATCAAGACTCCCTGGGCGAATTGTAACACCAAAATGCCTAGGATCAAGGGTGTCGCGTTCAAATCGCGCAGGATCTTGAGCATTCCGTCTGCTGTTGCCGGGTGCGGGTCCTGATGCGGCGGAACGTGTCGGATCCGGTGCAAAGCCACCGCCAATGCCAGGAACCCGACCGCGGCCACTGTAAAGACCAAGCCGGCAGAGCCCAGCATTAAGAGCCCGGAGGCCAGCACAGGTCCAACAAAGCGCGAAAGGTTAAAACCTGTGGAATTCACCGCGAGTGCAGAGGGCAATAATTCTGGAGGCACAAGGTAGCGTGCCATGGCCAGCCGAGCGGGGAGCAACATTCCCGACACTGCGCCAAGCGCTACCATCAGCGCAACGATCACCCAATGGGTCAACACATCCATGAAATAGGTTAGTGCCAGGCCCAAAGCGATTAGAGCCGAGGCAATCTGCCCCAAATACATGATCCGTGGTGCCGGCTGGCGGTCCGCTATTACCCCGCCCCAAACGGCTGTTAGGATTGAGGGGAATAGTTCGGCTGAGGCAACGATCCCCAACCAAGCCTCCGATTCCGTCAACTGCCATGTCGCCCATCCCACCCCAATCCGCTGCATCCAGAAGCCCGTGGTCATCACCACATTCCCAATCTGGTAGGTCTTGAAGGCTGGAATGGCAAAGACGGCTCTGAAATCGGCAGCTCGGGCCTGGATCGCATCAACGGAGTAAGCGTACATTCAGCGCCACCGCATCACAGGCTTGACCCCGGACCTCAGGTCCAAACGGCAAAATATGAGAATCGCAAAAACCATTCCGCACACTTACAGCTTCAGATGCACAAAAATCGGCTGGTGGTCCGAGCCTACGGCATCCTCGCCTATCGTCATCCCCGCAACCCGGTCGGCCAGATCGGTGGTGACAAAGCAATGGTCGATGCGGCGTGGTGGGCAACCTTCGCGCGGGATCGTATTCCCCGCGCATTCTTCATGTCCCGCCAGCGTCCAGGCATCCGCCAGTCCATGAGCCCGCAGCGTGCGGCCATGCAGGTCAGACATATCGCCTAAAAGCGCAGTGTATTCTGGCCCACCCGGCGTAAAGTTCATGTCGCCCATGACAATGGCAGCCATTGGCTGTGGCGGCAGCGATTTGTGGAACCAGGTCGGGTCATGCAGCGCGCCACCGGCCGACGCCCCGCGTTCATGCCCCCGCAAAAGCACGTTTTTCATATAGTCCACCTGCGGCATCCGAGTGTCCATCGACACGTGGTCCAGGTGTACCGAACAAAAGCGTAGCGCTCCACCGGGCACATCGATGACACATTCTAGCAAAGTGCGTTGTAAGTGAAAAATGCCATGCAGGGCGATCTTTGGGAGCGTATGGTTAATAGAAGACAGGATCGGCCAGCGCGACAGCACCATATTGCCAAACTGGCGCCGGCGGCCGAGAGCCTCAAAAGAAGAGGCGTCCAAGTCTATCCCTGGGCCGTACACCCAATACATGTCCGGCAGCCGCGCAGCGATCTCTTTCGCCTGATGCACATCGCCGGAGCGCACCACATATGTTTCCACCTCTTGCAGCGCGATGAGGTCAGCATCGCCCAGTTCTGTCACGATCCGGTCAAGATCAAAGCGATCGTCTTTGCCCTTGCCATATTGAATGTTGTAGCTGACCAAACGCATCACACTGTCTCAATCGCGCGCACAGGAGCCGAAAGGTCCACCCGCCGCCCGGTCGTGGTGTCAAAGATATGAAGAGCATCTTGCGGGATTATGACACCGATCTCGGTGCCCTCCTCCTGACGCATCTTGGTTTCCGAAAGGACCGAAAAAGGCAGGTCCTCGATGCGCAGGTGATGCAAACCTTCTGAACCAAGCTCCTCGTAAAACTCAAAACGAGCGGTCAGTGTCCCGGCACCGGGTTGGCAGAGGCTCAACGCTTCGGGGCGTGCGCCGATCTGGACCAGCTTGCCGTCCATGGCCTTAGCCGCGTGCGCAGGGATGGGCACGATTGTGCCGAATTCCAACACGATTGCACTGTGCGAGGCGGATACCTGACCCGTAAGAAAATTCATCGCCGGAGAGCCGATGAAGCCCGCCACGTAGGTTGTCGCGGGCGTATTGTAGACTTCTTCGGGCGTACCGATCTGATCGATCGTGCCCTTGTTCATGATCACCATTCGATCCGCCAGTGTCATGCCTTCATGCTGGTCGTGGGTTACGAAGACCGAGGTCGCCTTGACCCGGTTATGGATGCGGCGGATCTCATGGCGCATCTGAACCCGCAGCTTGGCGTCAAGGTTCGAGAGCGGTTCATCAAACAGGAAAACTTCTGGCTCGCGTATGATGGCACGTGCCATGGCGACCCGCTGGCGCTGCCCACCAGACAGGGATCCGGGACGGCGGTCGAGGAATTCGTCCAGACCCACGGAACTTGCCACCTGTTTGACTTTCTCGGCACGCTGGGCTTTGGGCATGCCCGCAACTTTGAGCGCATAGCCGATGTTGTCAGCCACAGTCATATGTGGGTACAGCGCATAGTTCTGGAATACCATTGCACAGCCGCGCTCGCGAGGCTCAAGCTGGTTGACTACCTTTTCGGCAATGGCGATCTCACCGCTGGTGATATCTTCTAGCCCGGCAATCATCCTGAGCAAGGTGGATTTGCCACAACCCGAAGGTCCAAGAATCACGACGAACTCACCGGTTTGAATCTCAAGGTTCACGCCGTGGATCACCTCATCGTTGCCGTATGATTTACGAACGTCCCGGATCAAAATATCAGCCACTTTAATCTCCTACTTGTCGGTGTTGATCAGTCCGCGCACGAACCAACGCTGCATAAAAATGACAA
>JBMYPG010000309.1:0-2860 GCA_049600095.1 Pikeienuella sp.
TCCTCATCAAGCTGACGCACAGCCTTTGCCGGTGATCCAACAATCAATGATGCAGCAGGAAATTCTTTCCCCTCGGTCACCAGCGCATTTGCCCCCACCAAACAGCCAGGCCCAATAACCGCGCCGTTCAAAATGGTTGCGCCCATACCTATCAACGCGCCATCACCAATCGTGCAACCATGCAAAATGGCCTGATGGCCGATGGTACAGTTTTCACCGATAACCAGCGGGCAACCGGGATCTGTATGTAACACCGCGCCATCCTGCACGTTGCTATCAACACCAACCTCAATCAACTCATTGTCACCGCGCAAAACAGCGTTAAACCAAACACTCGCGCCCTTGCGTAAAACCACATTTCCCATGACCTGCGCACCTGGCGCGACCCAGTAATCATCATCTTCGGGCGTAACTGGTTCTACGCCATCCAGTGCAAACAATGTCATTTCGCTCTCCCATCAAACTCACGGTTCAAACCCTGAACAAATGTACTCAGCCCCAACTGCCGACGACGGCGCAATCGTTCCGCTTTCAGAATGGCCGTGACCTCATCCGTACACTTTTCCAAATCTTCATTGACCAACACGTAATCATAGGCCGCCCAATGGCTAATCTCACTCTGCGACTTCGCCATGCGCCCATTGATCACTTCATCACTATCCTGCGCCCTGCCCCGCAATCGGGTTTCCAGTTCGGAAATGGACGGCGGCAGGATAAACACCGATACAACAGCATCTTGCAAAGACGAGTTATTAATCTGCTCACCACCCTGCCAATCAACATCAAACAGCACATCCTTGCCCTGATTGATCGCATCTTCGACAGGGCCAAGCGGCGTGCCGTACAGATTGCCGAATACCTCCGCATGCTCCAGCATTTCACCAGCGGCAACCATAGCTTCAAATTCTTCACGGGATTTAAAATGATACTCCCGACCATCAACCTCGCCCTCACGCGGCGCGCGTGTCGTGGCAGAAACTGAAAACGCCAAATCCCCATATTTCGCCAAAAGACGTCGAGAGATTGATGATTTGCCCGCACCCGATGGCGACGACAGAATAAACAACAACCCACGCCGGGGACCCGTAGCACCAGCAACCATCTCAGTCATTTCCACTCACTCCACATTCTGCGCTTGCTCACGCAACTGGTCGATCACCACTTTCAGGTCCAGCCCACATTGGGTCAGCGCTGTGGAGTTGGATTTGGAGCACAGAGTATTCGCCTCACGGTTAAATTCTTGAGTAAGAAAATCCAACTTCCGCCCCACCGGCCCCTTGGCCGCCAACAACTCCCGCGCACCTTCGATATGCGCCTTCAGGCGGTCCAGTTCCTCCCGAACATCACCTTTAACCGCAATGATTGCTAATTCCTGCGTCAGCCGTTCTTCGTCAACTTCCGCCCCAGCCTCAGTGATCTCAGCCAGTTTTGCCCGTAACCGAACGCCCGCGCCGTCCTGATTACTGTCAAACAGTTCTCCGGCACGAATGGACAGCGCTTCTATCTGGTCAATCTGGCCCGTTAGCGTCTCATGAATACGCGCACCCTCGGCCTCACGCGCCGCTGCCAACCCCGTCATCAAGGCGCCAAAACTATCGGTCAGCCCCTTAGCCAGCGCCTTATCGTCCTGCTCTGCAACCTGATTATTATCCAGCACGCCCTTAACCGCGATCAAATCAGCCGCACTCGCGGGGCGCAGCGATAATCCAGCGGCATCCGCCATATCCTCTGCCTTGCGCGCAGCATCGATCACAGCCGCCAAAGCCTCCGCATTCAACGTTGCAACTCCGGCTTCACCGCCGCCATCCTCACGCAGATGAATGGCAACCGAACCGCGCTTAAACGCTTTCTGAACAGCCGTCCGAAACCCCGTTTCGTCTGAGGTTAAGCCATCGTACATCCGAAATCTGACATCCAGCCCACGCCCATTGACGCTCTTTGCTTCCCACCGCCACCGACGGCCAGCGGCTTCGGCACTAACACTCGCGAACCCAGTCATAGACTGCATGTCAAAATCCCCCATTCCATCGCCTAAAGCCTATACCCCCGCTCTACCAAAAGGTCGATACGGCCGGTCAGTTCCCAAGGTTTTCAGATAATTGGCACGGCATTTGCTTCAATTTTTATGAAATCTATCACGACCCAGCGAAATGATTAAATAACGGTAAACTTGGAGGCAAAATGCGGTATATTGGCGATAATGAATGCGGAACCCGTACCAAAATGAAACAGTCAGACACGGCACAGGTGTTCAATCTGCAACATCCCGGCAATCAGCGCATGCTTGATTACTGGTCTCAATTGCGTGGCGACAGACTGGCTCCGTTCAAGGCAGAGGTTACAGCCCGTGGCATAGGCCGTGTGCTTGCCAGCAATACATTCATTCTGGAAAATCTCGGCGACGGCAACCTGCGTTTCCGCCTCGCTGGCTCAAAACTCTTCGACATTTTCGGTCTGGAAGTGCGCGGCATGTCAGCCCTCGCCATCATGAACGAGGAACACCGCAGCCGTTTTCGCTCTCTAATCGAAGAATCCCTAACCAATCCTTCGACGGTGATGTGTCGATGTGAGGCGACAACACCCAATCATGAATCAACTTTCATCGAATTTGTTCTTGCGCCATTGCGCAGCGATTTTGATGAAATGGACAGGATGATCGGCGCTGTTCACGTGTTGGATAAGGACGAAGAAGAACTCGTCCGCGCCCCGCGTCGCTGCTCCATCTACAAGGCGGCAACCATCGCCATTACTCCCGCGATACAGCCAATCGCAGGGTTGGCCGAGGGGGCAACACCGTTCACCCGTGAAACCACCCCGCTCAAACCCATCTCAGGTGGCGGAGCAAGCAGTGAACGTCGGC
>JBMYPG010000310.1:0-2859 GCA_049600095.1 Pikeienuella sp.
CTTAAAGAATGCATGCGTGAACAGATGGAACATCGCCGCTTCGTAGGCACCAACACCAGCAGCCGCGAACATATACCCAAGCTGAGAACAGGTTGAATAAGCGATCACTCGCTTAATGTCGTTCTGAACCAAACCGATCGTGGCCGCAAAGAATGCAGTCGTCGCGCCAATGATGGTCACAAAGATCAACGTATTCGGTGCATATTCAAACAACGGTGACATCCGGCAAACAAGGAACACACCCGCCGTAACCATGGTCGCCGCGTGGATCAGCGCCGAAACAGGCGTCGGCCCCTCCATCGCATCAGGCAACCAAGTGTGCAGCATAAACTGCGCTGACTTACCCATCGCGCCGATGAACAGTAGGAAGGCGAGCAATTCAGCCGCATTAAATTGCATGCCGATGAACTCAACAGTGGTTTGCGCAAGCGCAGGTGCGGCCTCAAACACATCGTCGAAGGCAACACTGTCAACCATGAAGAACAGGCCGAAAATACCAAGCGCAAAGCCAAAGTCCCCGACACGGTTAACCACAAAGGCTTTAATCGCAGCAGCATTCGCCGTTGGCTTGTGATGCCAGAACCCGATCAACAGGTAAGAGGCAACACCAACACCCTCCCAACCAAAGAACATCTGCACCAGGTTGTCGGATGTAACCAACATCAACATGGCAAAGGTGAACAGGCTCAGATAGGCGAAAAACCGTGGCTTGGCCTTATCCTCTTCCATGTAACCCATGGAATAGAGGTGAACGAGGGATGATACCGACGTGACGACGATCAACATGACAGCCGTCAGCGTGTCGATGCGGATTGACCAATCAACAACCAACGCACCGCTATCAATCCAGGTGGCCAGTGTATGCACATCGCTGTGATGGCCAGCATAGGTAAAGAATGCGATCCACGAAAAGCCTGCTGCAACAAACAGCAGCCCAGTGGTGATCAGCATAGACAACCGGTCGCCCAGCATCTTGCCAAACAAACCCGCGATCAGCGCGCCCACTAATGGGGCAAATAGAATGATTTCCAGCACTGGTTCAGCCCTTCATCATATTCACGTCTTCCACGGCGATGGAGCCGCGGTTACGGAAGAAACAGACCAGAATGGCGAGACCGATAGCCGCCTCAGCAGCAGCAACAGTCAGAACGAACAAGGTAAACACCTGCCCGACCATGTCACCCAGATGCGTAGAAAACGCGACAAGGTTGATATTGACCGCCAGCAGCATCAGCTCAATCGACATCAGAATGACGATGACGTTTTTCCGGTTCAGGAAAATGCCAAAGATACCAATGACGAATAGGATCGCAGCAACAGTCAAATAGTGGGAAAGACCGATTTCCATAACTTAAATCCCCTGCCCCGGTTTGACATCGACCAGTTCAACCGCATCTTCGCGGCGGCGGAACATCTGATCAGGCACAGACTGGCGCTTAACATGCGTGCGGTGCCGCAATGTCAGAACAATTGCACCGACCATTGCAACGAACAGGATTAAACCAGCCGTCTGAAACAGATACACATAGTCAGTATAGATGATCTGCCCCAGCGCAGCCGTGTTCTGCACATCAGTTGGCGCCGGCATTTCTGCGGCGCGCATCGCAGGCGCGGCATCTGCCATCACCCACTGCCCGATGACCAGGCTCAGCTCCAGCAACAGCACCACACCGATCAGCACCGCCATGGGCACATGATCAGCAATACCTTGCTTCAACTCTGCAAAATCCACATCCAGCATCATGACAACGAACAGGAACAGGACCATCACAGCGCCGACATAGACGATGATCAACAACATCGCGACGAACTCAGCGCCCATAAGGACGAACAGACCCGCAGATGAAAAGAACGCCAGGATCAGCCACAACACCGAATGAACGGGGTTGCGCGCGGTCACGACGAATAACCCGGCAGCAACAGCTACCGAGGCAAATACGTAAAAGGCTATGGCGGTTAGCGCCATCGTACTACCCTCTCATGGCCCTTATTGTGGGCCTTTAGCTTCACTGATCAGCGGTAAGCCGCGTCCAGTTCGATATTCTTCGCAATCTCACGTTCCCAACGCTCACCATTCTCAAGGAGTTTATCCTTGTTATAGAAAAGCTCTTCGCGGGTTTCAGTTGCGAACTCAAAATTCGGGCCTTCAACAATGGCGTCCACTGGGCACGCCTCCTGACAAAAGCCGCAATAAATGCACTTCGTCATGTCGATGTCATAACGCGTGGTCCGGCGGCTGCCATCCTCACGCGGTTCGGCCTCAATCGTAATTGCCTGCGCGGGGCAGATCGCCTCACACAGTTTACAAGCGATGCAACGCTCTTCGCCATTTGGGTAACGCCGCAACGCATGCTCACCACGGAACCGAGGTGAAAGCGGGCCTTTCTCAAACGGATAGTTCAACGTCGCTTTCGGCTTCAAAAAGTATTTAAAGCCCAGCTTGAACCCGCCGATAAAGTCAGCCAGCAGGAAATAGCGGAAAGCGCGGTCAAGGGGGATGCCCATCAACCCTGTCTCCTCTGTTTGGTCCAGCACAATGTGCGAACCGGGATAAAAAGTGAAACGCTCATGCTGGCGACTCCATTTCGGCGGCACCTTTCCAGCGGCGCACATAGTCGCTTTGCAGCGCGTGTTCAGTGATTGCGGAAGTTTCCAGCCGCTCAACTTCAAAATACAGATGAACCTTTCCCTGCCACATGTTGTCAGGGAATTTCAGACGTTTCCCCTTGACACCGGGATCAGGCATATCAACCGGCTTCAGGCGAATACGGGGTTTGCTGATGGCCTTGCACTCATGAACTTCGCAACCGCACTTACGTTTCCAAAACGTCCAAACCAGCTCTGGGCCGAATTGGTACA
>JBMYPG010000311.1:0-2852 GCA_049600095.1 Pikeienuella sp.
GTCCGACGATGGACAAAAACCAATCATGAAGTATTGCATAATTCTGTTGCTGAAACTTTAGAAATCAAGATTGAAAACCGTTACTGGAACGAACATAACTTTGTCTTTCGGGATGGGGATATGTTCTATCATGCCAAGGGGGCGACCCCGGTGGATGATAAGTTCTTGCCGGATACTGCTGGTGTGCAGATCGTGCCGTTGAACATGACCGAGCCGGTGTTGATTATCCGGGGTGAGGGTGAGTTGGGGTTTGCGCCGCATGGCGCGGGCCGTAACTTTTCGCGTTCGGCCCACAAGCGGGCAATGGCGGGGCGTAGCGACGAAGAGATTTTTGCAGCGGAGACGGCGGGTGTAGATGCGCGGTTCTTCTCGGGCAATATCGACATTTCGGAGTTGCCGAGCGCTTATAAGCCTGCGGGAACGGTGCGTGACCAGATGGCGCGTTTTGGTTTGGCTGAAGTGGTCGACGAAATCGAACCATTCGGCTGTATCATGGCGGGTGATTGGGAACGTGACGCACCGTGGGTGAAACGGGCTGCGGCACGTCGTGCAGCGCGTGAGGCTGACGGAAAGCAAGAGGTGCGCCAGTGAAGGCGCACCTTACCTGATAGGAGGGTTAGGATGCCCCTTGATCTGATCGCATTTATCCCGTTTGCAGCGGCGATGATTGGTACGCCCGGCCCGGCGAATATCGTGCTGATGGCGGCGGGAGCGCGGTTTGGCGCACGGCGGACGTTGCCTTTGATGTGTGGCGTTATTCTGGGCAAGCAGTTTATCATTTGGCCGCTGGGTTTCGGACTGATTGGATTGGCGGCGAGTGTTCCGCTAGCCTTTGCTGTGTTGAAATACGCCTCTGTGGCTTATCTGATTTTGTTGGCGTGGCGGGTGGCGAGATTGAGGATTAATCGCGATGGGGGCGATACGCCGCCGCCCGGTTTTTTTGCGGGTCTTGTCGTGCATCCGATGAACCCAAAGGCTTGGGCGATGACGACGACTGTTTTGACCAATTATGTGGACCCAAGCGAGGGCGCATTTGCTGTTACTGCGTCAGTTGCACTGGGCCTGTTGGCGGTTCAGTGCGTGTTGCAGCCGTTCTATATGCTTGCCGGGGATCGCATGGCGCGGGCAGTTGCAGGCGGCGTGGCGGAGCCCTGGATCATGAGGGGGCTTGCAGCGGCGATGGTTCTGAGCATCATCTATGTTTTGGTAAAGGGGAGCTGATCATGCTTTTTCCTGATGAAATTGAAACTGAGCGTTTAACATTGCGGATTCCGCGTGCTTCTGACGCTGGGCCAGTTGGCCTTTATGCTGGTGAGGCACGTGTGGCGATGACCACTGCGTCTATTCCCCACCCCTATCCACCTGGTGGTGCAGAAGCATTTGTTGCCAAGGCGATTGAAGATCGTGCTGAGGACCCAGTCTGGGTGATGGATGGCCAGAAATCAGAGCGTCCTGAGTTTATAGGTTGCATCGCACTGCACAAACGGCCGAATTGCCTTGACCTTGGGTATTGGGTCGCACCGCCGTTTTGGAGCATGGGTTTTGCTACGGAAGCATCATCTGCCATTGTGGACGCCGCATTTGCGGGAGGATGCAACCGGATGACTGCTAGTCATTTCGAAGGCAACCCGGCTTCTGCCATCGTGATTTCGCGGCTTGGGTTTGTTGAGATTGAGCGCAAAGAGGTGTTTGGTACCGCTGCTGGACGGTTAATGCCGGTGCGGAAGTATGAGCTGACGCAAGAACGCCTCATTGCAGCGAGGGCGGCTTCGGCGTAAGAGCGGGCCGACCCAAAGGATGAACCCATGAAATTCCTAGATCTTGCAAAGGTCCATCTGCGCGCTGGCGCAGGCGGCAACGGTTGTTCAAGCTTTCGACGTGAGGCTTTCGTTGAATATGGCGGCCCGGATGGCGGCGACGGTGGCAATGGTGGTGATGTCTGGGCCGAAGCTATTCCCGGCCTGAACACATTGATTGACTATCGCTATCAACAGCATTTCCGGGCCAAAAATGGCAGACCGGGGCAGGGGCGGCAAAAATCAGGTAAGGATGGCGAGGATGTTATCCTGAAACTGCCGGTTGGTACCGAGATTACCGAAGAGGATGGCGAAACGGTTATTGCCGACCTGACCGAAGTTGGTCAGCGTGTGCTGTTGGCCAAGGGCGGTAATGGTGGTTTTGGCAACTTACATTTTAAGTCTAGCACTAATCAGGCACCGCGCCACGCCAACCCCGGTCAGCCCTCAATTGAGAGGTCTGTTTGGCTGCGCCTAAAGTTGATCGCCGACGCCGGGCTGTTGGGATTGCCAAATGCAGGTAAGTCGACTTTCCTAAACGCCACATCGAATGCAAAACCAAAGATTGCGGATTATCCGTTCACGACACTGATCCCTCAGTTGGGAGTTGTGGGTGTTGATCAGGCAGAATTTGTGCTGGCGGATATTCCGGGCCTGATTGCAGGTGCGCATTTGGGGAAAGGGATTGGCGACCAGTTTCTTGGCCATATCGAACGTTGTGCGATATTGCTGCATTTGATTGATGGCACCAGCGATGATGTCGCCGAAGACTACAAGACGATTATCGGCGAGGTCGAAGCCTATGGCCTTGGCCTGCCAGAGAAACCTCGTGTCACTGCTTTGAACAAGATTGATGCATTGGATGACGAAGAGGTGGCGGAGAAGTTGGCTGCGCTGACTGATGCTGGTGCAGTGGATGTGTTGTTGCTGTCCGGTGCGACGGGGCAGGGGACGACCGAGGCGCTGCGCGCTTTACGTGCTCAGATCAAGACCACCCGTGCTGTGGAGGACCGCGATGAAGAAGAGGAGTCGCGACCTTGGGCACCTTAAATTTAT
>JBMYPG010000312.1:0-2829 GCA_049600095.1 Pikeienuella sp.
CGCCGCTTGGTGCTGTGCTGCGTGAATATGTGGTGTCGGAGGCGATGGCTGCATTCAATGTGCCAACCACACGGGCGTTGGCGGCGGTTACTACGGGTGAGCCGGTATATCGCGAACGGGCGTTGCCCGGTGCAGTCCTGACCCGTGTTGCTGCCAGCCACATCCGGGTTGGTACCTTTCAATATTTCGCGGCTAGGCAAGATGAAGAGGCGCTGCGACTGCTCGCGGATCATGTCATTGCGCGGCACTATCCGGAGGCGACGGAGGCCGACAGCCCCTATGTTTCTTTGTTGTTTCGTATTGTGGACAGGCAGGCGAGTTTGATTGCCAAATGGATGGGCCTTGGGTTTATCCATGGTGTCATGAACACCGATAATATGGCGGTCAGTGGTGAAACGATTGATTTCGGTCCGTGTGCTTTCATGGATGAGTATCATTCTATGAAAGTGTTTTCATCGATTGATCAGCACGCTAGGTATGCTTTTGATAATCAGCCGAAAATTGCGCAGTGGAACCTTGTTGCCCTAGCTCAGGCATTGCTGAAGATCTTTCCCGGTGATCAGGAAAAACAGGTCGCTGCGGCGCAGGCTGCAATCGATACATTTGCAGTTAAGTTTCACACGGCTTGGATGGCTGAAATGCGGAAAAAGCTCGCGTTGGAGGGGGAGGATGAGGGTGATGAGGCCCTGATCCACACCTTGTTGAGCGAAATGGAGGCTGCCAAAGCCGATTTCACGCTTACATTTCGTGGGCTATTTGATGGATCTGTGCGTAATCAGTTTGCTGACCCGACAGGATTTGACAAATGGGAAAAAGATTGGCGCAGGAGAGGCGTGATTGAAGAGAGCCTGAACAAGGTTAACCCAGTTTACATTCCGCGTAACCATAGGGTCGAGGCTGTTATTGCGGCGGCGGAAATCGGTGATTTTAGCCTATTTCATGAAATGGTTGATGTATTGGCCTGTCCCTATGACGAACAGCCGGGCAAGGCGGATTATGCGCTGTCGCCTAAGGCAGAAGAGGTGGTTCATCAGACGTTCTGCGGAACTTAGTGCTTACTCTTTAGGCTGCATAAATCCGCTCTCTCAGCGCTTTAGCCAATGCGCCCGTCGCTGGACCGAGTAGCGTGGCGCCTGCTTCATCTGGTACTGTTTCGCGAATTAGACTAGCCAACTCCTCTAACGCCGGAGGAGGGGGCCTGTCGGTAACGTCAAACCCTCGCACCGCGATAGGCGCAAGAGCTGCCAATGTGCTTTCGAGCAACACGCCTGCGCGCTCTTGCTTGGACCATGCCGCAAAAACGGGAGAAGCCACATCATTAGCCCCGAAGCCGCCGGACTCTGAGCCGGGGAGAAGAGTTGCGGTGGCCAGCGCTCTTGCTTCTTCTGCATATCCCGCTGCTGCCATGGGCAAACAGCCAAGATAGCCGCGGTTGGCGGTGCTCATTGCCTCTGGCCCCAATGACTTTAGCGCTATGCCCTCATCAAGCAGTTTTGCCGACATACGCTCGGCGATAATTGCAAGGTTAGCGTACGCAGCGGTGATTTGATCCATCACCATTGGAGCTTGTGCGTTATGATAACCGCCAGTCGAGATGGCCCGACCGTTTGGGTGGTGGGCATCGGCTGCCAGAACCACGGGGTTATCGGAAACTGCGCCCAACGAGTCACGTGCGACCATTTCAGCCTGCGAAGCCGCTAAATGTGCCTGCCCGAGGATGCGCGGGAGGATGCGGAAACTGACAGGTGCCTGATAGGGGCGGCGGTTGATTGTATTTGTACCTGCTAACAAATCCCGAATTTGCGCCAGGGCTGATGCGTCATGTGGGTTGTTCCACAGATTATCCAACGCAGGATCGAAATGTTCCAGTGGCGCATCAAAAGCCTCTGCTGCCAACACTAAAACTTCGGCAGCGGTTTTTATCCGCCGTTGAGCCGCCAGTGCTGCGTCAGTCACTAGTCCAGTAGCAGCCGGTGACCCGTTAATCAGCGAAAGGACGTCCTTTTCGGCAGGTTCTACTGTTTCCAACATTGGTAAAAATAGATGAGACAGTGACAGGATCTCTCCTGCCCCGCCTTGCCCACGCGCGGGTATTGTTGGTTGCTTTGGAGCATTCAACATTGCTGCGACTGCTTCAGCAATTGGTGGGGAAATGGCGGCGTGGCCTTCGACGAAATTGGCAAGTCGGGCGAAGATAATAGCGCGTGTTACCCGGTCTGGCAGTGGGTCACCCCAAGATGTGGCCGGAGCGGTTGGTGGTTGTTTTGCGTGCGCTTTACGCTGTTCTTTTGTCAAACGGGTCTTGGCGTTTTGCCCATAGCCCGATGTTACGCCATAAATTGTTAGCTCCGGATCTTCGATTAACGTTTCAAAACGGTCGCGAGATGCTCTCATGGCGGAAATTGCGCTTTTACCTAAGCGAACCCCCACACCGGACCACGCGACGTTACGAGCGATTTCCAGTGTGAAATCTTTGAGATCGTTAATGGTTATTGCCACGTGAGCATCCTTTGGTTGGTCACTACCGCTCGACCATATCCATAGCCCAAGCTTGATGGAAACAAACTCTTCAATGCTTGGCGATTGGTTTTTGAAGCTTAACTGACAATCCAATGTGCGATTTTCCACCCAGTTGTTGAATAACACCCATTGTAAATGAACGTTCGTTCAATAAAATGCCGGTCAACAAAGAGGACAGTTCATGGCGAGACTTGCAGGTTCAGTGGGTAAGGAAACGGCGGAACGGATCCGCCAGTCTGCTGTTGGCCTGTTTGCGCGCCACGGTTATGCGGCTGTGTCGATGAGAGAGATTGCTGGCGAAGTCGGTGT
>JBMYPG010000313.1:0-2773 GCA_049600095.1 Pikeienuella sp.
CTTAACGACAGTGGCAGCAGAGGTAACACGCGCATGCTCCAACCGCGCATCGCAAGCATCACCATGGCCAAAGGCCAAAACCTGTGCACCCCGCGCTTTTGCAGCACTGGCAAGCCGGTCAAAATACGGGTTATCCGCGTTCAAAATCGCAGCACCACCTTTGCGCAAACCATCAAAAATCTCAGCCTTCGCATCAGCAATCTGCTCTACATTTTCAAAAGCAGCCATATGCACAGGCGCAATCGTAGTGATGATCGCGGCATCCGGTTGCGACAGTCGAGACAATGGCGAAATCTCTCCGGGGTGGTTCATCCCCATCTCAATCGCAGCGAAATCGACTTCAGGGGCCATTCGCGCCAAGGTCAGCGGCACTCCCCAATGGTTATTGAAACTCTTTTCCGGCGCATGGGTCAGACCGGTAGTCGACAGCGCGGTGCGCAGCATTTCCTTCACACCGGTTTTACCAACCGACCCGGTAACCCCAATCACCCGCGCCTGAGTCCGCGCCCGCGCGGCCTCTGCCATTTTCTCCAGCCCTTGCAGTACGTTATTGACCACCAGAAGTGGCGCATCATTCGCCACACCCTCTGGCTTTCGGTTTACCAACGCCCCCGCAGCACCAGCGGCCAGCGCATCAGCAACGAAATCATGGCCATCGCGCACATCCTGCAATGCAACGAACAAATCACCGGGTTGAATGCTTCTGGTATCAATTGAAACGCCGGTCGCAGCGAAATCCACGGCGCAGCGCCCACGCGTGGCACGGATAATATCCTGAGATGTCCAAAGGGGCCCATTCACAGCGATTTCCTCACGCGCAATCTCCTAATCTGCACTCAATGGCATCAGTCCAATATTGCGACTGCCGCCCGCGCCTGCTCTGCATCGTCAAAGGGCAACACCTGATCGCCAATGATCTGGCCTGTCTCATGTCCCTTACCCGCGATCAATAGCCGATCCTGTGGCGACAATGCGTCAACAGCGGTCAGAATTGCCTCAGCTCTGTCGCTAATTTCGATGGCATTGGGGCAAGCGGCCAAAATGGCCTGTCGAATAGGGCCGGGATCTTCGGTCCGGGGATTATCATCGGTGACAATGACAGCATCCGCACCAATCGCCGCAGCAGCACCCATTTCCGGGCGCTTACCCGCATCACGGTCGCCGCCAGCACCAAATACAGCGATCAACCGGTCAGGCGTATGCAGACGCAGCGCCGCCAGCGCCGTCGCCAGACCATCTGGCGTATGCGAATAATCGACATAAATCCGCGCACCATTTTTGCGGGTTGCTACATGTTCCATCCGCCCACGCACACCGGTCAGCGCAGGCATGGTTGCAAACACCAACTCAGGCCGTTCTCCACAAGCCATCGCAAGTGCGGCAGCGGTTAAGACGTTCAACCCCTGGAAACCACCAATCAGGTCCAACCGCACAGTTACAGGGTCGCCCAACCATTCCAGGTCCAACTCCTGACCCGCCGCATCAAACCGCGCATCAATCAATCGCAAACCCGCTCGCGCGACCTCATCGCGCCCGGTGGGAATAACGGTTAGACCAGCACTCAGCGCTGCATCCCTAGTGTATTCAAAATACGGGTCATCCGCATTCAAAACCGCTGGCGCGCCTTCCGGCAGCAAAGCGGTGAACAGGCGCAACTTCGCACCCAGATAATCCTCAAACGTCTTGTGATAATCCAAATGATCGCGTGTAATATTGGTCATCGCACCGGCCGACAGCCGCACACCATCCAACCGACGCTGCTCCAACCCATGGCTGGACGCTTCCATCGCCGCATGGGTAACACCAGCCTCGGCTAAATCCGCCAACAACCCATGCAGGGTAATCGGCTCTGGCGTCGTATGTGCCAAGGGCCGCGTTACTGCGCCTTCCACACCAACAGTCCCAAAACTCGCTGCACTTCGCCCGCAAGCGGTAAAAATCTGCCGCGCAAAACTCGCGACCGAGGTTTTTCCGTTGGTGCCCGTGGTCGCAACAATCACCTCAGGCTGCGCCTCAAAAAACCGCTCTGCAATCAGGGCCAGCATTCGCCTTGGGTCATCTGTCACCAAAAACGGAACCGGCATACCACCTAATAGTTCACGGGCGGTCTCAAACCCTTCAGCAGATCCCAGTAAATACCCGGCACCCTTCTGCACCGCCATCGGTACAAACTTTGCACCATCCGTCGCTTCGCCCATTAGGGCTGCAAACAGGCTTCCCTGCGTTACCCCACGACTATCAACATGCAACGCAGTAACGACAGACCCGCCATCACACTCAGGACCACGCCAATCAAATTCGGCACCGAACAGGCCCAAACTGTTCAGTGTCGCCGTCATTGATTGCTCCCCGAACGAACCATGACAGAGCCGTCATCAATCAGCTTTGGCGCAGGGCGCATGCCCAAAATCGGTGCCAACCGACGGATCGCAGCACCAACAGTAGGGGCCGCTGTCCAGCCCGCCGTCCGGCGCATCGCGCCATAGGCATAAATCTCGGCCTCATCCAATGTCACCACCAATACATATTTGGGCGAGGACATGGGGAACGCCGCAGCGAAAGTATTGATCATCTTATCGCGTGAATACCCACCCCTGATCGGCTTTTCGGCGGTGCCGGTTTTGCCACCAACCTCATAACCCTCAACGCCAGCATTCCGCCCGGTGCCATCGGTGACAACTGCTCGCAGCAATTCGCGCATGTACAATGACGTTTGCGCCGAAATAACCCGATCAGCCTCTACCGGCGCTGGCGCATTCAACCGCAACGTCGG
>JBMYPG010000314.1:0-2742 GCA_049600095.1 Pikeienuella sp.
AAGGTATCGATGCTCTGGCGCATCTTAACGCAATGAACATGATCAGTCGGGGCAGCGGCTGTGAGGTGCTCGCGGCCTCGATCAAATCGCTGGAAATGCTGCGCCAGATTGCGCAGGCCGGCACCCCCTGCGCAACACTATCTCCCGATTTGGCCCGCGCGCTGTTCGACAATAGTAACTCAACCGAGGCGCATCACGCCTTCGAGGCGGCCTGCCAATCGAAAAAATAAAGGCCAACAGCCTTTTCCTTTGAACAGGATCGCCCTCCAATATCTTGCAACCGCAATCACCTGCGCTGCACAGTCTTTACGTGGTAAAGCCGGATGTCACACTGTTCAAAGCGGGCTGACTCGCCAGCGTAAAACTATTTCAGAGGTAAAATTTATCGCAAGATTGTCCCAAACTATACATCGCATTTGCCAAAAATAATTCACAGATGTCAGGTTCATGTCAGGTTAACACGAAATACTCCGCGCGTTCGGGCAACGAGGCCCAAAAGAACATGGGAGGAAATATCAATGACTATTAAACTGGGCCGCCGGGCCCTGATCGCAGCGGCGTCGGCCGCTTTATTGGCTGGCCCTGTAACGGCAGGCGGACATCAAGTTGTAGACAGCATTCACTTTTTGATACCTGGTGGCGCAGGTGGCGGCTGGGACGGCACAGCACGCGGCACAGGTGAAGCACTGACCAATGCCGGCCTTGTTGGCTCTGCATCATTTGAAAATATGTCAGGTGGCGGTGGCGGAAAAGCCATTGGTTATCTGATTGAGAATGCCGATTCAAACCACGGCACGTTGATGGTCAATTCGACACCAATCGTGATCCGTTCTTTGACGGGCGTTTTCCCGCATAACTTCCGTGATCTGACATTGGTCGCAGGCACAATTGGTGATTATGCAGCAATGGTTGTGGGCAAAGACAGCCCGCTGAACAATATGAATGATCTGCTGGCCGCATACAAAGCGAACCCGCGCGATACAGCCATCGGGGGCGGCTCTGTGCCCGGCGGTATGGACCACCTCGTTGCGGCGATGGTCATGCAAGCGGCCGGCGAAGATCCAACAGCTGTGAAATATATTCCATATGATGCAGGCGGTGATGCGATGGCGGCTTTGCTATCAGGGGAAATTAACGCACTGTCGACTGGATTTTCCGAAGCCGTGGCCTTGGCCGAAGCTGGCGAAGTTAAAATCTGTGGATTTAAAAGAGCTTGCGGGCATCTGGATGTCGCAACCGCACCGTTTGTCCGGACTATCGCCTGCACAGATGATTGCGCAAATTTACGCAACCCCCGGCAATGTAGTCGCCGCCGCGATTTATGGGCTTTCTCCTGCATTGGATGGTCGTGGCAGTATAGAAACCCGGGCGGCGTTGGCGATTTTACAAGCGGTGGCTGAGCGCCTTGAAAAAGGAGTGTGCTAATGCCTTTACGTTCGGCACCATTGCCACGGATGGCAGGGCATTTGTCGTTCATGCGCTCTCAGACCAAAGCGATTAGCGATGTCAGGTCTGGTGATCTGGCGGTACTAGGCCTTCCGTTTGAAGACACGAGCGCACCCTATGCCGGTCAATCCCTGGCACCGCGCGCACTGCGCGAAACCTCAGTCTATTTTGGCTGGCATGCAAACCCGCAATTCAGCCACCCGGTTGATATTGATGCGCGGCAAAATATTCAAACTGATGGCTTGCATGAGCGGTTATGTGAACTCGGAGACATATTGCCGGGGCCCGAGGTTGCGATTCACGCCGCATTGAAGGCGGCAATAGCTCAGATCAGCGGCAATGGTGCCTGTGCTATAATTTTGGGTGGGTGGGATCGCCTAGCTGAGACAGTGCAGAGCGCGCTCCCTGATTGTCAGACAATACAGCTTGGTGGTGCGATAGGTAATGCACAAGATTTTCAGATAGCACCTTTGCCCAATAGTGTGGGCAATACCTCCGTCTTGGACACTCCCGCTCAGCTCGCCGCTTTTTCCCAATGGCGAGATGTATCAAAGCCGCTGTTTGTACGGTTTGATTTGTCCGTGTTTAAAACATCGCTCAGCGCGCTTTGTGACCGGCCCCGGTTGGGGGGGTGCGATCTTGATACAGCGGCGCAATGGCTCAGTACGTTGGGTCAGCACGAGGCTAGCGCCATAATGTTAACTGGTCTGAACCCAAACAGACCTGGAATGGGTGTGGTAAAGGTTGGCCAGCGTCTTATGGTTACGGCTCTTCTTGCATTTATCTATGCGCGTCTCGGCTTTGGGATTGATCATCCGCGTCATCTAAACTTCAAGGAAAATGTAACGTTATGACTGCAGTGATTTCGACATTTCACCTGCCCTTTGTTCAACCGGGATATCGGCTGTTTGATGCGCCTTTACGCGATGTGTCTGACGTCAATTCGGGCCAGGTTGGTGTGGTGGGCATGCCAAGCGATTGGACACATTCCAGCCGTTTGGGAACAAGGTTCGGCCCCGAAGCATTGCGCAAAGCGACAAGTATTCTGCAATCCATACGTCCACAAGGGGCTAACTTTGACCCTGATAAAAACAGCTGTACTATGCCAGCAACCGATTGGTTGGTCGATTGCGGAGATGCGGAGGTTACGGCACACGACGTTGATGCAACGACACAGTCCATCGCTGCAATGACCGAGGCGTTGACCGTTACAGGGGCGATCCCGCTGGCATTGGGCGGAGATCATTATAACAGTTTTCCCGCCTGTCTCGGATATTCCCGTGGGTTAGCCAATCG
>JBMYPG010000315.1:0-2692 GCA_049600095.1 Pikeienuella sp.
CCAACAGATTTCCCACCTGGAATGGCCTTAAACCAACTCACCGGCTTGCCATCAGTGCCCAACCAATACGCAGGCGTCGCCCCCATCGGCGCAGCTTCCCGCCCATCAAAGGTCGTTAGCTTGCCTTCGGACAGGTCCCAATAAACCGCAAAGGCCCCACCACCGAGGCCAGAGCTTTGTGGCTCAACCAAGGTCAGCATCAACTGGATCGCAACAGCAGCATCCGCCGCCGTGCCCCCATCGGCCAAAACAGCACGCCCAACCTCTGCCGCCATGGGGTGCGCGGCAACAACCATAAACTCCTGAGCCTCTGCCGTTTTCACGTTACCAACGGCATAGGTTTTTTCAGGTTGAGCAGCTTCCTGAGCGAACGCTGCCCCACCCACACTAGCCAAAATCAAAGCGCAGTGTCTGAGCATCAGATCAATCCTTTGATCGTTTCATACAGCGAAGTCGGCAGGGAAATGCCCTCAGTCGGCGTGCGACCCCGGTTCACAATCCGCCGCGTACCGGGCAGCCGAACACCCTCTTCTGACTCAAGTTCCTTAAACAGGCCGTCACCACGGGCAGCAGCATCCGTGCCACCCAATCGCGCCGGATCAAATGCCAAAATCAGTTGCCCACCCAACGCTGGCCCACCGCCCACATCTTGCTCACCAATTTCCAGTGACGTCATCTCTCCAATCAACGGCCCGGCCAACAGTTCGACCATCAAAGCAATGCCAGACCCTTTGTATCCACCAAAGGGAAGCTGCGCCCCCTCAAGAATGGCAGCGGGGTCATTTGTCGGCACGCCATCTTTATCTATACCGGCACCATCAGGCGCATCATGCCCATCGCGGGCCATGATCATTACCTCACCACGCGCTGAATGGCTGCTGGCTTGGTCAAATATCATCGGTGCCTTGCCCTCACCACGCGGCCAACCAAATGCCATCGGGTTGGTGCCAAACACTTTCCGCTTACCACCAGCCGCCGCGACATAGGGCGGAGAGGACGTAAACGCCATGCCCACTAACCCCTGATCGGTCAGCGTCTCAACCTCCGGCCACAAAGCCGCAAAGTGAAAGATGCTAGAGATCCCCAGCGTCGCCATGCCAAATTCCTTGGCAGCCGCTGCCAATGGCTCCAAACCAACCTCATGCGCGAGTGGCGAAAACCCCTTGTCAGCGCTCAAACGCAATATGCCGTTCTGCTGAGAGCTTATCACGGGGTTCGCCTTCGTATTCGCCTTACCCAACCGAAAACACTGCACATACCCCGGCACCCGAAACAGGCCATGGCTCTCTGCGCCATCCCTCTCCGCCCGCCAGATGGTTTTGGCAATGGCGCTGGCGTTACGTTCATCAGCGCCATTCGCCATCATGCATTCAAAAGTAAGGTCATAGGCGTCATCGAGTTTAAGAGATGTGCGGGCCATTCATCCTCCATTGGCTGAACCATCAGCTTAGGATCACCTCGGGGCCTAAACCAGCAAATTCCCCTCGAATTTATTCCAACAGCGACTTCAGCGTCGGTTTCAAACGGGTCGCTCCGGCTCGATGGCTCAGCCTGCTGTTAAAACCAGTGGGGCTGCACATGACCTTAGATACCATTTTCGACCATTGTTATGACTACCTTGATCAATCACCAGACTGCACCAACTACGCCGCCGTCCTGGCAAGCGCCAAAAAATCAAACGCGAGAGGGCCAGCCCCTCTCGCAAAGAAAGACGCCGGGCATGTTGCCGCTCACTTGCCAGAAATGGACGAGTACAAAGGCGACGGCACGGCCAAACTGGTATCGGCACTCACCGAAAACTACCAATTGCTGGATTGGTGGAATGCCTATGATGACGACACGCCATCCGGCGAAGGGTTTAAGGATGCAACAGCGTCTTCCTTATTGGTCGGCCCCGGCGCTCCATTTACCAGCAAAACAGGCCGGGCCGGGTTCTTTTATCTCAGAAACGGCCTGACCTACGCGCCCCACAACCATGCACCGGATGAAATTTATGCGATCTTGGCCGGGCAAGCAGATTTCTGGTCAGAAAGTGACGGTTGGCGCCGTGCCGGACCGGGTGAAATCATCCACACACCGTCATGGTCATGGCACGGAATGAAGACTCAAAATGGGCCGGTTCTGATTCTCTGGGCATGGACCGGAGGGGGCTTAGACACCGAACCGAGCTTCGAAGGTGCACCAAACTGGTAAATTTTGTTCGCATCTTGCCTTTCGTCACAACTCTAACGGTCGGTTTTCGTTTATTCTTTTCAAAGGGTCGTGCTAACGTCGATTCATCAAATGCGCGGCGGTTGGGGATATCACCGCCAAAAAACAGGAACAGGTGGAGGTTCGCAATGAAATTCTTAGGTCTAGCCATTGGCGGTATTATGCTAACTGCGGGCGCGGCAAATGCCGATGTTATTGCCGGTTATGATGAAGCTGGTGCAGCAAAAAGCGTCGATACAGCCGCGATGACCGGTTGTGAGCTGATTTTTGATTCCAATGGCACGCCATTTGAGCTGTGCAAAATGGAAAAAGTGGAGCTTCGCCCACAGACATCGACACGGACCCGCCCGGGTTCAGATGGTGCTGCGGCTGAAACCGCCGTTGTTTACAAGCGGGCATCAAACTAATCCCATCGGTATTACCGATCTGAATTCTGGCACGGCGCGCAGTTTTGCGCGCCGTTGTCATTTCCGGGTATCCT
>JBMYPG010000316.1:0-2679 GCA_049600095.1 Pikeienuella sp.
TTACTGCCAACCATCCAGACCAATGCGCCCATGGCGACCAATGCCAACAGCGATCTTCCCCAGATGTTGCGCATCAACCCGGCCAAACAGGCCAACGCAAACATGATGGCGATCCAAAACTCCACCGCCGCGTACCAGGCAGGTTGGTTCCAACCCGGTGCCGCGTGCCAGCCAAAGGCCTGCGTCAAACTCAGATGCGCCCACAAGCCAGAGGCTGACAAATGCGCCGCCGCAAAGCCCGCGGTACCATCGCCAGAGATTCCGAGGCCCAGATAAAGCTGCTTCATCACCTCAATCCCGGCCAAGGGCAGGATAAAAAACAGGTGGATGGGATAGATGCGAACCAACCGCAACACGGCAAATACACCAATGTCACCAACCCGGTGCATCCGGTCGCGGTAAACACCGGCCAGCACAAACCCGGTGATCACGAACAACAGATCCACCATCAACCACAGATGCGACAGCCAAATGGCATCGGCCCAGATGGTGTATGCTGACCAATGGAAAAACGCGATTAACAACGCAGCCAGCCCTTTCAGGGCGTCAACCGGCTCCAAATCCAACTTCATAATCGCCTTTCCGGGGCCGCACCCCATTTTGTGGGGCCGCTAAGTGCGGGGTGTCGTGTTGGTGAGTTCAACAAAAATCGCAGCGTAAAGAAGGGCGGAACCGGCCAGCACAAACCCGTGCCAAATGGCGTTTTGAAACGGCAGACGGTCCCACTGATAGATCAACACGCCCAGCGTAAAGACGGCCCCACAAGCCGCGATTAACCACAGCCCGGTCTGGGACATGGACAGGATCAGGCTTTCAGCCGCGCCAATCAGCGCCCAGCCAATCATCAGGTACAGGGCAACGGGCGCGCGTTTGAATACATGGGGCAGGGCGATGTTTAACCCCACACCAATCAGCGCCATGATCCAGACAAAGGTAAGCAAAGCCCAGCCAACCAGACCGCCAATGACAATGGCAGCGATGGGCGTATAGGCCCCGGCGATCATCAGATAGATCGCTGCGTGATCAGCCCGGCGCAGCACAGCTTTCCACTGCTCAAGCTCCACAATATTGTAACAGGCGGACATGGAAAAACAGGCGAGCAAGCCGGCGCCGAACACTGCGCCCGCCGCCATTGCCCGCCCGTCGCCAGTCTTTGCCACCATGATCAACAGCACCGTAATGCCGATGACCGAGGCCAACAGGGCGACCGCATGCACCATCGCATCGGCGACTTTCTCTCTAAATTCGTAAACCGGGAACTCCACGCGCTTTCTCCCCATTGCTTCCGCGCATAGGGTGGCGCCATCTGGTTGCGAAACCGTTATCACAGCGATTATTGAAACAGGATCAGGGAATTGAGGGGCCTATGCTGACCAAATTAAGCCAGAATCCAAAGGACACAGCCTTTGTGCAGCACCCCTATCGATTCTATGCCAAAGCGCATGCGGCGGGGTCGGCTTTCTGGTGGAATGATTATGATTGGCCGGTGGCCTGCGGGTATGGCTTGGTCAACGCGATGCTGCGCGACCGACGACTGGGCCGCCCCAACCCAAATGCAACGGAGCGACCCGCACATTTGGCCCCCTTCTATGCCGTCGATGACCTGTCATTGCTGGAACTTGAGGGCGAGGCGCACTCGCGGTTGCGCCGCCTGATCACCAAGGTGTTCACCAACCGCTCCATCGCGGCAATGGCACCTTTTGTTGAACAATTGGCCCATCAGTTAATTGATGAGATGCAGTCCGGTGATGACCTCCTCACCAAATTCTGCGAGCCAATCCCGGTCCTGACAATCGCCAAGATGCTGAATGTCCCGGTGGAAAGGGCACCTGATCTATTGCGTTGGTCCCATGAAATGGTCGCCATGTATCAGTTCGGGCGAACAAGGGCGGTGGAGGATCGCGCGGTTGCCGCAACGCAGGCCTTCAGCGCATATTTGCACGATCTAATTGCCGAACGTCGGCGGGCACCGGGCAAAGACCTGCTGTCAGCGCTCATTGCCGAGGGCGACCTGAGCGAATCCGAGATCATCGCCACCATCATTCTGGTCCTGAACGCAGGACACGAGGCCTCCGTCCATGCCTTTGGCAACGGCATTCATGCGATCCTACTGGCGAATGGCGATACTAAGGAATGGATGGCAGCAGAAAACATCGAAGGAACAGTAGAAGAAATCCTGCGCTTCGACCCACCGCTCCATATGTTCACCCGCTACGCATATGAGGATGTGGAGATTGGGCCACTGTCCCTGAAACGGGGCGAAATCGTCGGCCTGTGTCTCGGGGCCGCCGCCCACGACCCGTCAAAATTCGATATGCCAGAGGTATTCAACCCTCTCCGCTATGACCCGGGCCATATCAGCTTTGGCGCAGGGGCCCACTTCTGCCTTGGCGCGGTTCTGGCCAGAACAGAACTGCGCACAGCCCTGCCGATCCTTTTTGACCGGCTGCCCAACCTAAAACTGGCCATCCAATCCACCTATGCCGACCGCTACCACTTCAGGGGTCTAACCGCCCTGAATGTTGAATGCTAACGCCCCACATCTTTGTTCAACAAATATCCTCGGCCAAAGGCTGAAACGCGTGCACAAAAAAAGGCCGCGCAAAGTTACCCCTGCGCGGCCAATATTACGTGTGCTCTCAGTCTATTATGGCAACCAAGGGCGCCATTTGGCTTCGT
>JBMYPG010000317.1:0-2624 GCA_049600095.1 Pikeienuella sp.
TGGCTGAGCACCGGACTGCCATTGAATTCGCCAGCAAGTACGACGGACAGGTTGTACCTGTAACCGCCCTACCCCAAGCAGACATTACGCTTTTGTCAGTTCGCCCAGAGCAAGCAGAGGCTGCGTTGTCAAATGTTGACTGGAACGGGGTAACAATCCTATCGGCCATGGCCGGGCGTAGCTTGGCTGATCTTCAGGCGGCAGCACCGGGCGCAAAAATAGTCCGCGCCATGCCCATCTCAGCCGCCGCCCTTTGCGCCAGTCCAACGCCTCTTTACCCGTCAAACACGTTGGCAACAGCACTGCTAGAACTTGTCGGCGCGGTCATCCCTTTTGACGATGAAACGATTTTCGAGGCTGCATGTGCCAATGCTGCCGCATATGGCTGGATTTTCGCATTGATTGAGCAACTAGAGAATGCAAACCAAAAGGCGGGGTTAAGCGCACCTTTGGCCCGCCAAATGACGGCCGAGACATTACGTGCCGCAGCCTCGGTCGCCGCTGAACACGATGGTAGTATGGGCGCGTTGCTAAATTCGCTGGCCACGCCGGGTGGAATAACCGCACATGGGTTAGACGTCCTTGAAAAGGCAAACGCTCTGCATCCATGGGCGAAGGCATTCGATAGTGTTGCCGACCGATTGGCGCGTAAGTAGGGAAGCTAAATGTTTTCAGCCAATTCTCGCGCTTCAACCAAATAACGTTCCAGCGTCTCTTTCGACGGATCGTCGCCAATGTCGGTAAAGATTCGCATAGAGACATCTTTCATCCCGCAATAGTCCCAAATCCCGACGTTCAATGCAGTATGAAGGGCTTGAGAATATCCACGTTTTTCCAATGCCGCTTCGGACGCACCAGCCGTTATCATCGCAATCATTTTTCGATGGCGAAGGGAACCACTGTCTGGGTCCATCGGGTCGTCATATGCAAAACCATATGACATCACTCTGTCGATCCAGCCTTTTAACATTCCTGGCATATGCCACCAGAACAGGGGAAAGATGAAAATGACGGCATCTGACCACTCCACCCGTGCCTGTTCGGCCACTACGTCCGCTGGCAACGCTGGTTCTTCGTCAAATTGACCATAATCCGCAGCAATCATGGCAGGCTGGAACCCTTCGGCGTAAAGGTCAGCAACTTGCACCTCATGCCCCGCTGCATCCAAACCGGCGCGAACCTGAGCCAAAAGCGCATGGTTAAAACTGTCCTGCGTTGGATGCGCAATTACTACCAATACCTTCATGATACCTCTCATCTTTGGTCAATAAATACCTAAAGACGCGTTTTGAAAAAACGCAACAAGGCAGCGGCACGAGAAGTTTGGGCTGAAGAGCTATACCTTTGCCAATTTCGCCAAATCGCGAGCAATGGCAAATGCACCTTTCACCCTATCCTCAGGCTCTTTCCAATTCCGTCTGACCACGATCTTGTTGTCGCGGATTTTGGCCAATCCGTTCTGGTCATCAAGGAATTGCATCAACCCTTTCGGGTTCGCGAACTTGTCGCCACGGAATTGCAGAACCGCTCCACGCTCGCCAGTATCCAGCTTCTCTATCCCTGCCCTGCGGCACATGGCTTTGATGCGCACGACTTTAAGCAAGGTTTCCAATTCCTTCGGTGGCTTGCCAAACCTGTCGTGCATTTCAGCAGCAAAACCTTCCAGCTCTCGCCGCGTTTCCAACCCAGACAGACGGCGGTAGAGACCTAAACGCAGGTCCAAGTCCGTTACATAGGTTTCTGGGATCATCACCGCGACGCCAAGGCTGATCTTCGGTGACCACGTCTCATCGAGTTCCGACAAACCATCAATTTCACCAGCCCTGATCTTGGCAATCGTTTCCTCAAGCATGTCTTGGTAAAGCTCATACCCAACTTCACGGATATGCCCGGACTGTTCCTCGCCCAACAGGTTGCCCGCACCGCGAATGTCGAGGTCATGACTGGCCAGCGTAAAGCCCGCACCTAGGGTATCTAAGCTGCTTAACACTTTCAGCCGTTTGTCTGCTGCCGGTGTCAAAGGTTTGCGTGGCTCAGTGGTGAAATAGGAATATGCGCGGACTTTTGACCGCCCTACTCGCCCCCTGATCTGGTAAAGCTGCGCCAGACCAAACATATCGGCACGGTGAACAATCAGCGTATTCGCTGACGGAATATCCAATCCGCTTTCCACAATCGTCGTGGCCAGCAAAACATCGTATTCCCCATCATAAAATGCGTTCATCCGGCGATCCAACTCACCCGCCGCCAACTGACCATGGCAGGTAACGAATTTCACCTCTGGCACATGCTCACGCAAAAACTCCTCTTGCTCGGCAATATCGGAGACACGCGGCACGACATAGAAGCTCTGGCCACCGCGATAACGCTCGCGCAGCAATGCTTCGCGTACAACCACAGCATCAAAGGGCGTAACATAGGTGCGCACGGCCAATCGGTCGACGGGGGGTGTCGCAATAAGGCTCAACTCTCGCACACCCGTCATCGACATTTGCAGCGTACGGGGGATCGGCGTTGCTGTCATCGTCAGGACATGAATGTCCGACCGCAGACGTTTCAACCGCTCTTTATGGGCCACGCCAAAGTGCTGTTCTTCATCGATGATTAAAAGGCCGAGGTTCTTA
>JBMYPG010000318.1:0-2555 GCA_049600095.1 Pikeienuella sp.
GCGTTGACCCAATAACATCACCACCAGTGACTGTAATGGCATTCACACAAACCGGCCTCTCGGTTGGCTCCAACCTCTCATGAACAAATGCCGTCAAGCGATCAGGTTGACCACCAAACATCCACAGGTTCGCAACCGGCCCACCCAAAGTCACCGCAGGCTTAAAGAACACAGCAACCAAGACGATGAAAGCAAAGGGAATAACCGTGAAGTTAACCCACTGGCGGTTAAAAATCGGAATGCCCAAACGATGAAGCTGCGTTAACGGCCCAATGAAAACGCCGATAATCAAGGCCACGACCACAGCGTGGTAAACATAATCAGCCGCAACCTGTAACAGGGAAGCATTTGGCAGGAACTGGCTTTGTGTAAACCCGAAAAGACCAAGAACTAAAATAGCCGCAAATGGTGACAGCAATAACATTGCAGGTACAGCAGACTGCCCCCGGTCATAATCCCTTTGCCGCAGAGTGTCCGCTAAGGGATCAACCTCATCAACACTTGGCGCATCTATTGAGGTCTCCGCCGCAACGATCTCCCGAATATCTTGCTTTGGATCAGCAGGCGGCACGGTGGGTTCATTTGCAACCGGTGCAGGTTCAGAAACCGTGGCCAAACGCGGCTTGGCAACCTCTCGTATATGATCAGGCCGCTCTTGCGGCATAGGGGCTGGCTGCCCCCCGCCATTCTGTCGTTTAAGCAGATTCGCCCAACGGTCTTCCCATTCTTGATTGCCAGAGGCTGCGGGCGAAACCCGAACCTGTGGTTCGGCAGCCGGCTGTGGCCGTTCTGGGACAGGCTGCGCGACAGGCGACACTTCGGCCGATGAAACCGAAGTTACACTCGCCCCATCAGGCGCAGGTAGGTTCGGCGTTTTACCAGCCTTTGCAGCCTCCAACTCAGCCGCTTTCTTTACGGTTGCCAATACACGCGCAACTACTTCGTCAGCCTCTTCAACCTGCTTTTCAATCACAGTCTTTTTCTGCGCAGGCGCATTGCGTGCGCGCTTGGCCTCATGGGCTCGGCCAAGTTGTTCAGCATAATTTCCGGGATAAACGAAATGAACGATGTAAAAACCCGCTGAAAAAAGAACGTGAATCACTGCGTAACCGGTCAATGCAGGCAGCAAATAATTCATTGCGCTCAGGAACATGATCGAAATCGCGGCCAATAAGACCAGCTTCAATAGCCCGAAGTTCATCCGCCATTGAAAATCATACCGCGCCCTGACCAACCAGTTCGCCACCCCGGGCGTCAAAAACAGGCAGGCGATGGGAAAGAATAGTGATGAAACCAGCAGTTCAGAGCGGGGAATATCAACCGACGTTTCAACAAAGGATGTTTGCGACGCGAGTATGAACGCCACAACAACAAAAATAGAATTGAACCCAGTCAAACGCGCCGTAAGGCGTCCTCCTGACCGTCCACGCATTGCCGCTCTCGCCACTTGCCCACTCCACACCAAACCTCAAAAATACTGAGGAATCGGCCTAGTTTGCATGAACTCAATAATTGGTTCAAGTATTCCCTGTATCATATTGTTTTTTATAAATTTTTTGCAAGTAAACCAAATTCTTCGAGCGTCAAACTCTCCGCCCGGCGTGTTCCGTCAATCTCAGAACGTTCCAAAATCCCTTTTGGATCGCCCCCCAACGCCTTCAAGCTTTGGCGCAACATTTTCCGGCGTTGGCCAAAGGCTGCCGCTGTAACGCGTTCAATCGACGCCAGCGAAGTATCGCAGATTGGCTCTCCCGGCGTGACCGATACAATGGCAGAAGTAACTTTTGGCGGCGGCGTAAAGGCCTGAGGTGAAACTTCAAAAACCATCCGCGCTGTTGCCCGCCACTGGGCCAGCACCGAAAGCCGCCCATAAGCCTTTTGCCCCGGTTCGGCGACGATGCGCTGCGCCACCTCGCGCTGAAACATCAACGTCAGCCTGCTCCACCACGGTGTCCATGGATCAGCGCACATCCATCGCGTAAACAGCTCTGTGCCAACGTTATATGGTAAATTGGCAATGATCTGAGACGGGCCATTCAACAGCGGGCGCGGATCAATCTCTAGCGCGTCGCCTTCAATAACCTCAAGCCGGCCGGGATAATACTCACTGATTTCCGCGAGGGCGGACAGGCAACGCGCATCGCGTTCAATTGCAACAACCCGCTTCGCTCCATTCGCCAGCAAAGCGCGGGTTAAACCCCCCGGTCCTGGGCCAACCTCCAACACCTCAGTCTCAGCCAACGGCGCGCCAGCACGCGCGATACGGCTTGTTAAGTTCAAATCTAACAGAAAGTTCTGCCCAAGCGACTTTTTGGCGCTCAGTCCATGTTGCGCAATAACCTCCCGTAACGGAGGAAGATCATCAATTGCACCCATGTCAGGGAAACCTATTCAGACAGATTGTCATCGGCCGCCGCTACCCAGTGACTAGAAAGCGGCAAATACCGGGCGTATCGCAACGCCCGGCAATCATCACTTGAACTCAATCAGCGCATCGCGCCGCAATTCTTGTAACAAACCTTCGGCCATGCGGTTCATCCGCTCGGTACGCAACT
>JBMYPG010000319.1:0-2540 GCA_049600095.1 Pikeienuella sp.
CCGGTGACAAAGCCCTCGACGCCACCGGCTGCTATGTCATGCCCGGTGGGATTGACCCTCATACGCATCTCGAAATGCCGTTCATGGGCACCTATTCCAGCGACAATTTCGACAGCGGCACCCGTGCGGCGCTCGCTGGCGGCACCACGATGGTGGTGGATTTTGCGTTGCCGAACCCGGAGGAATCCCTCCTCGCCGCGCTGGACCGCTGGCACAACAAATCGACCATCGCGCATTGCGATTATTCGTTTCACATGGCGATCACGTGGTGGGGCAAGCAGGTGTTCGATGAGATGCAGACCGTCGTGCAGGACAAGGGCATCACGTCGTTCAAGCACTTCCTCGCCTATAAGGGCGCGCTGATGGTGAATGATGACGAGTTGTTCGCATCGTTCCAACGCTGTGCCGAATTGGGCGCCCTGCCGATGGTCCATGCGGAAAACGGCGATATCGTCGCCGATATGACCGCCAAACTGCTCGCCGAGGGCAACAATGGCCCCGAAGGCCACGCCTATTCCCGCCCGCCGCAAGTGGAGGGGGAGGCGACCAACCGCGCCATCATGATCGCCGATATGGCGGGCGTGCCGCTCTATGTCGTTCACACCAGTTGCGAGGAAAGCCACGAAGCCATCCGCCGCGCGCTCCAGAACGGCAAACGGGTTTATGGCGAGCCGCTGATCCAGCATTTGACGTTGGATGAGAGCGAATATTTCAACAAGGATTGGGACCACGCCGCCCGCCGCGTCATGTCCCCCCCCTTCCGCAACAAACAGCATCAGGACAGCCTGTGGGCTGGCCTCGCCGCGGGTACGTTGCAGGTGGTGGCGACGGACCATTGCGCCTTCACGACGGAGCAGAAGCGCTATGGCGTTGGTGATTTCTCCAAGATCCCGAACGGCACCGGGGGGCTGGAGGATCGCCTGCCGATGCTCTGGACCTATGGGGTGGCAACAGGCCGGATCACGATGAACGAATTTGTGGCGGTGACGTCCACGAACATCGCCAAAATTATGAATATGTACCCCAAAAAAGGCGCCGTTCTGGTCGGCGCGGACGCCGATCTGGTGGTGTGGGACCCGGAGAAATCGAAGACCATCACGGCTGGTTCGCAGCAATCGGCCATCGACTACAACGTGTTCGAGGGCAAAGAGGTTAAGGGCCTCCCGCGCTACACCCTCACCCGTGGGCGCGTTGCAGTAGAGGACGGCACGCTCAAGCCGAAGGAAGGCCACGGCGAGTTCGTGAAACGCGAGGCAAAGAACCCGGTGAACAAGGCGCTCTCGACGTGGAAAGAGCTGACCTCACCGCGCCGCATTGAGCGCACGGGCATCCCGGCGAGTGGGGTCTAGCCTTGAAGGATGTGCTGGGCAGGGTTGGGATGGACGGAAGGCTCCTGCAAATCCGCAAGTGGATTTTGACAACACCAATTCTGTTGCTGGCAGGCATGGGTCTTGTGGGAACGATCCTGATTGGTATCCCGGTTTCAGATGCTATCTACGGCATCTTCCGGACCAGCATGTGGGTCTTAATGTGGACTGCGGTTGGCTGCCTGTTCTGGCCAGCAATCGCCGCAGTCTTCACAACATTGAATGCGTCTTTGCGGATACCCGCCGTGATTGCGACAGCAATCATAACCGTTCTTCCAGCAGGAATGTTCTACCTGTTCTATCAATCCGCATCTGACTTTCTCGGCGCTGCCACGCTTCTGTATCTCTTTTACCTGTTCAATTCCGGCTGCCTTTTATGCGCAACCGTACCGCTTGCATGGAGGCTGTATGCTGAGAAAAACGAACCTGCGTGAGGTCACCTTTGCCTAACCCCGTCTCCCTCCGCGACCGCCACAACACATATGGCGTGCTGATCACTGTGCTCGCGCTGGTGCTGGCAGTTGTTTATGCGGACAAGGGGTATTCGGAGTGGGATGCGTTGGTGGCGGGCGTCTCCACCCTCTTTGCAATCAGCTTCCTCGTGCGCGTGACGGAACTGGATCTGATGGAGGTGGGGCTGGCGGCGATCTTGTTGGGGGTGAGTGCGGCGACGTTCCTCTCCGCGATCTTGGCGGCCAGTGACATTGGTGCCGTGATCGACGCGAACCTGTTGCTGTCTGCCCTCATAATCGCTGCTATTGCAGTCATCATTCGGCTCCTCGCGGGTGTCATACGTTGAGCAAGAGCAAGGAAAGACACAACAAATGGGAAGATACGCGCCTTGGTCGCGTGAATACATCGTTCAACGACTATCTTGCTTGGCGCGCAGAGCGGTTTCGCGCGCCGGGGCGGTGGAAGTTCTTTGTATTGCTCCTCGGCATCTGGTTGTTAATCGTGGTATTTAGAAACTTATGAGCATCATCTCCGCCAAAAACCTCTCCCTTACGTTCCAGACCAACGATGGGCCGATCCATGCCTTGTCGGATGTCAATCTGGAGGTGGAGAAGGGTGATTTCGTCTCGTTCATCGGCCCTTCCGGCTGTGGCAAGACTACGTTTCTGCGAGTGATTGCCGACCTGGAGCAGGCGACGGGCGGGGAGATTACCGTCAACG
>JBMYPG010000320.1:0-2524 GCA_049600095.1 Pikeienuella sp.
CCCTTTCCGAGGAACCCAGACGAGCCACGGTGCCCGTCTCAATTATTTTGGTTTTCCAAAGTCGCCGGTGAAGCCGCCAGGCGTTTATGCCCGGCGGCAATTATGGCTTACTTGATCAATGCAGCCAGTTTTTCGCGGGCTGCATCATTCACCCAACCCGACCAGATGTCGGAATTGTTGGTGATGAAGTGCACTGCTGCTTCTTCTGCAGAAGCACCATTGTTGTCTTTCCACGCCAGAACCCCGTTTAAAACCGGAATATCAAAGCTGACATTGCGCATCAGGTTGGCAATATCTGGATTGCTTTTGACAAACGCGGCGGTTGATACCGTTAGAACCGGCGCTGGTGGGAAATCAGAAACACCTGGGTTGGGGTTGTCTACATTCTGATTGGCCAGATGGATGTCCGCATCAATGTCACCAATCTTGATCTGGGTCAGCGGATATTTGCCAATGACAGCAGTCGGAGCCCAGTAATAGCCAAACCAAGGTGCCTGATCTTCGGAAGCCGCTGCAATCGATGTCGCTAGCGTCTCGCCAGAACCGTGGTCAAACACTTCCATGCTATCGCGTAGGCCCAATGCCTTGATGATGTTGTCATTCACTGTCCGGCAACCCCAGCCAACTGGGCAGTTGTTAAAGCGGCCACCAACAAGGTCGGGATTGGCCATAACGTCCTGGACGGTTTTTAGCTCTGGGTGTTTCTCGGCAAGATAGGTAGGGATCCACCAGCCTTCGAGGCCACCAGGGTTAAAAACTTCGGCAAGACGTTCAACCGCGCCAGAGTTTTCGAGCTTGAGGTAAGCTTCACCAGCTGAATTCAACCACATCTCGGTCACAATATCAGGCTCTGCATTCTCAGATAGTGAAGCCACGGCAGGTACAGTGGCTGATGGCACTAGCTGTACGTTACAGCCATAGCCCTGCTCCATCAGGAACTTTGAGACATGGGTGATAATCTGCGAAGATGCCCAGTTCATTTCGGTAAGCGAGACATCGCCACAATCGGCATAGGCCGCCGTGCCGGTGGACATAAACGCAGCGACTGCCGCGCCCTTTAGATACTTAAGTGATAGTTTCATTTTGGTACTCCCGTTGGTTTTTAAGTCGCCCTTGTTGTTGATCACCTGTTTGCCATGGACGATTGGTTTCACAGTTGTTCGAATGTGCATAGGTATGGCAAGGAAAATAGCTCAGAACTGACCGTTCAGGCGCAGCGCGCGACACCAGAGAGCTTGTCTTTTCCCTGCTTCGTGAAACGATTCCTGAGTGTGGCTTCAACATTCCATCACCATCTTGAATAGACAAGTGAACCTGTCGAGAGGGTTCATCCACACATTGGAGTTCGCACAAGATACCCAACACATGTGGCTGACGAGATACCCAACACATGTGGCTGACGAGCACCTCTCACCGGTGGTTCTTTCGCGTAACAATGGCATGGGCAGAAAATTCTGCCATTTCTCCACGCCAAACCTGATGTCCAAAACAGAATGGCGCGGCAGTCTGATCGCGGATCACCTGCTCCAGCAATATCACCGCATGATTATTGCTGATGTTCAGCAGTTTTGCTTCATCCTCGCATACGCCGCGCATCCGAATAACGATATCACCAGTCTGAGCGGCTGAGTTGTAGTGCGTTTCAAGGATACGCGTGGTGGATTGTTGCAAATCATGCTGCAAAAACCCGGGGAAACGGTCAGCCAAAACACATTCAGTCTCGATGAAAATCGCGTGGCCGCCAGATCGGAACAGTCGAGTGTACTCATAAATCGGCACGCCGACGGGTTGCTCCAGCAAACTCGCTAGCCGCACATCTGCTGCGACTTCCCCAACGGCGACGATCTCAATATCCAGATCCGAACCTTTGGTCCGCGCATCAGCCACAAAACTGACCATATTACTAACGTCATATTGCAACCGTTGAGGAGAGACAAAACGACCACGCCGGTCTTGGCTATAGACAAGACCTTCGGCCTCAAGCGCTTCCAGCGCACGCCGCGCTGTCATGCGACTGACGCTGAACTGTTCAGCAAGGCTGCGTTCGGACGGCAAGGAAGCATGTTCTGCCAGCTCAGACCGCGCTATACGCGCGCGTAGGTCTTCGACAATCTGCTGAAAGCCGGGGCGGCGCAGTTTGCTGCCTATCACACCAGTTGGGCTTTTTTCGTCCAGCAAAACCTCAGAACCTCGAATCCTGTTTATTACTGACAGACTAGTTGGTATATACCAGATCGATCAAGCATGAATCTAAATCTTGTTGAAACGCTCACAGCGGTTTCATGGCTGAAGCTAAATCGGCGATCAAATCAACGGGGCTTTCCAACCCGATGTTGAGCCGCACCAGTCGCCCACCATAATCTTTCGACGGCCGTACTAGGTCAGGATAGACGACAGCTAGGCTCGTAACCCCACCCCAACTCATTCCTATTTTGAAGATGCTCAAACTGTTAACCCAATTCTCAACCTCTTCAGCTGATACCCCATTTTTGAACATGAACGAAAATACACTGGCCGAACCGGA
>JBMYPG010000321.1:0-2445 GCA_049600095.1 Pikeienuella sp.
TCAGTCGATTTCTACACTGTAGTTTTCAATCACTGTATTCGACAGCAATTTATCGCACATCTCTTTAACCCGGACTTCTGCAGTGGCTGCATCAGTATCTGCCAGGTCCAGCTCAATGAACTTACCCTGACGAACACCGTTTACGCCTTCAAAGCCTAGCTGGCCCAAAGCATGACGAACAGCTTCGCCCTGTGGGTCAAGAACGCCATTTTTAAGGGTTACGTGTACACGCGCTTTCATATCGCCTGTTCTCCTTAATGTACCAGTTTAGGGCCGCTTTTCGGCGCACCGCCATTTCGGGGCATAATACCAAGCCGTTTTGCAACTTCAGTATATGCGTCAGACAGATCACCTAGGTCGCGGCGGAACACGTCTTTGTCCAGCTTCTCACCGGTTTCAACATCCCACAGACGGCAGCTATCGGGGCTGATTTCATCAGCAACGATTATCCGCTGAAAGTCACCTTCCCAGATGCGCCCGCATTCGATTTTGAAATCGACCAAGCGAATGCCAACACCCAACATCAGACCGGTCATGAAATCATTCACGCGCAGCGCCAATGCGATCATATCGTCGATGTCCTGCTGGGTGGCCCAGTTGAACGCGATAATATGCTCTTCGGTAACCATCGGGTCATTCAGCGCATCATCTTTGTAAAAGAATTCGACGATCGGGCGCGGCAATGCCGTGCCTTCTTCGATGCCAAGACGTTTAGAGATTGAACCAGCCGCGATGTTTCGCACGACGATCTCAATCGGCACAATTTCGACCTGACGGATAAGCTGTTCTCGCATGTTGATGCGACGCAAGAAATGCGTTGGAACACCGATTGTATTCAGCGCCCCCATGATATGCTCAGATATCCGGTTGTTCAGGACACCTTTGCCATCAATTACATCGCGTTTTTCAGCGTTAAAAGCAGTGGCGTCATCTTTGAAATACTGGATATAAGTGCCCGGCTCCGGACCCTCATACAGAATCTTCGCCTTGCCCTCATAAACCATTCTGCGGCGGGCCATGTTATCGCTCCTGCTAAGATGGAAAGGACTGCGCGATGTAGCGCAGCCTTTGGCGCGGCTTATGGGCGAAAACCTTTCACTTCGCAAGAGAAACCAGACCAGTTGCGGCGCTCTGGCGCTGTACATCACCGCGCACGATGCCTATCTATAGTGGTGAAGATGATCATCGCCGAAAGGAACACCCCCTATGTCAGGTTTTGACGAGCGCCAGCAAGCTTTTGAAAAGAAATACGCACATGATGCGGAGATGAATTTCAAGGCCGACGCACGCCGCAACAAATTGCTGGGCCTTTGGCTCGCGCCACAGCTCGGTAAAGACGATGCCGAAGCTTACGCCAAATCAGTGGTCGTCGCAGATTTAGAAGAAGAAGGCGACGAAGACGTTGTGCGCAAGGTTCTTCTGGACATCATCGCAGCAGGTGCCGCTATCACTGAGCAGGAATTGCGCGATAAAATGGCAGAGCTGGGCGCTGAAGCCAAAGCACAGGTCATGGCCGAAGTTTAATTCGACCTAAGCCTGTTACGAATACGAAAGGGCGGCCCATGGGCCGCCCTTTTCATTTACGCCTTACCTATCGATTTTATCCGGCAAAGGCCGCTCCAATCGTTAGCGCCATCCAGCCAACTGCGGCCACCGCACATAACGCATAAACACTATAAAACCGCGAACTCTTTTCCATTGTCCTCACTCCATCTCTGACGGCACCCAATGCGCCTGGATACAGTTCATATGGACCGGGAATTTCGATCCGCAACAATCGGTCACGGTAATGTGCAGCAGCCGTGGCCAGCAGTTTGGTGTCTGGATCGATCATGGTTTTATCTCCGGTTTTGGCGTTTGGCGCTGGTTTGCGTTTTGCGAGGTCGGCGTGGTTTTTCTTGTCTGTGACCATGACTATGCAAGCGCCTTGCCAACTCTGCGGTTGTGCTGGACTTATCGCTGTTAACGTGGGATTAATGGAACATATCAAGAACATTTAATGTGCTGCCATGTCCGATGTCCGTTCTGGGTCGCTTGCGTTGCGCCCTGCAAAACGAATTGTCTCACTTTGGTTGCCCCGTTTTGCAGCGGAATGGCGGCTCAGACGTGAGGGGAATTGCGACGAGCCCTTTGCGATTGTCAGCGAGCAGGCCAATGCACTTTGCCTCGCCTCGTTGAATGTGGCCGCGGAACAGGCGGGCCTCGGGCGGGGGATGTCCTTGGCCGATGCACGGTCAATCATACCCAACCTGCTCACCCGCCCTGCGGCCCCTACCCGCGAACAAGCCGCCTTATTGGCCTTGGCACGCTGGGCAGGTCGGTTCAGCCCCTTCACCGCAGTTGACGGGGAAGATGCGCTCGCGCTCGACATCACCGGATGCGCCCATCTGTATGGTGGAGAGAACCCGATGCTGGAGGCGATGATAGAGGGGACAGCAGCCCTCG
>JBMYPG010000322.1:0-2413 GCA_049600095.1 Pikeienuella sp.
CGTATCGATCATATCATCTAAATGGCTGGACACTGCGCAGGGATCAACAGGAACCGGGTGAGCAAAAGCAGATTTGCACATAGAATCGGGAAGCTGATTTTTGCGCTTGGGCTTCGCCAGAAAATGTCCGCCATGAATTTTGAAACGGCATTAGTGCTTTGCTTCCAAGGAGATATTCCCAAGCCTTTGGGCGATGCTGAAATCACCGAATCTGGCGCGGTGGGGGGCTAGTCGAATGTCGATATGGGATCAATGGTTTTCATATCCCCCGATCCTGTGGATAAGTCTGTTGGTTAATTCGAACGACTCGCAATTTATGTAAGTATCGTAAGCGCCTCCCCTCTGTGCCTAAAAAATAGGCACAAATGTAAGTCTTTGAAATAAAACAAAAAATTAACTTGTCGCAGTCAAATCGCGTGAATCAGCTTTTAATGCGCGGGAAAATACCAAGTCGACCTGTCAAGTGGATTAGTCGAGTTTTATCGCGCAAAATCGCACACCCGGTAACCCATTGGCGAGGCTGGCAAGCTCACTCAACCCCGAGGATATCCGGCGTTTTCCATCCGAGGTGCTGCCCGCCATCCATTGCCAGCATTTGTCCCGACAAAGCGGGGGACGCGAGGATGAACCGCATCGCGGCAACGATGTCTTCGGGGTTGGAGCCACGTTCCAGAACGGTCGCAGAACGCTGTTTGGCGAAATGCTCTTCGGTTTGACGACCGCCGCGCAGGGTCGGACCGGGGCCGATGCCATTTACACGAATGCGGGGGGCCAATCCCTGTGCGCCAAAGGTGGTAAAGGCGCGCAAACCCATTTTGGCTATTGAATAGCTCAGGAACATGGGAGTGGGTTTCAGCACCCTCTGGTCGATCATGTTGATCACGCATCCCGTTGCGATGGGTTCGCCGGCCGCGTCCGTGCCAACCTCTGGCGCTTGGGCTGCAAAGTCCTGCGTGAGTTTTACTGGCGCGCGGAGGTTGCTTTCGATTGCTCGGTCCCAACTGGTGCGGGTCATGCTGTCGATGTCGTCAAACTCAAAGATCGAAGCATTGTTTATGAGACAGGTCAGTGGTTGGCCAAGCGCCTCTGCCGCGCGGCCCACCAGTGCCGCTGTTTGTGCTTCATCCAGCAGGTCCGCCTGCAGGGCGACGGCCTTGCGGCCCATGGCGCGGATTTCAGCGGCCAAAGCCTCAGACTCATCGGATGATGAAACATGGTTGATCGCAACATCCCAGCCGTCTTCGGCCAATGCGATTGCCATTGCGCGGCCAAGGCGCACTGCGCCGCCTGTGACCAATGCAGCACCGGGTTTCATCATGTGGTATTCCTTTTGATCAGGCGTGGACGCCCAAGGGGGTAACTGCGAACACCAAATAGGCCAGATACACGCCAAGGAAAATCACACCTGCGAGACGACCCATGTCGCGCTTGAGGAAAATGAACGGCGCCATGGCGAGGGTTGCCCCCAACATGATCCAAAGGTCCATTTCCATAAACCCGGCAGGGGTTGGCAATGACCCGAAAAAGGATGACGCCCCCATGACCGCAAGGATGTTGAAAGTGTTGGACCCAATGACCCCACCGAGCGCAACATCTGCTTGGCGGCGTACGGCGGCCATGACGGTTGTCGCCAGTTCGGGCAGTGACGTGCCGATTGCAACCAGCGTCAAACCAATGATGGCTTCGGGTACGCCCCATGCCACAGCCACATTCTGAGCGCCTTCAATCAAAAGGCCCGCACCAATGGGCAGAAAAATGAGACCAGCACCCAGAATGGCAAGCACCTTCCACATGGGGGCGTCTACGGGTGCTTCAGCCACTTCGTCAGGAAGGTCAGCGTCAGGTTTGTTACGCGAGCCCTGATAGGTGCTGTAGAGTATCGCAATCAGCAGGACGAGGAAGGCCACGCCAACCCAGGCTGTCATGCCACCCATGCCGCAAACTGCAATGAACAGAACCGTTACCGCGAGCATGGTCAGGAAGTTCTGCCGTGACCCCGGCGGCGACATGACGATCGGCGTGATGAGTGCGGGGACACCAAGCACAAGAAACACATTGGCGATGTTTGAGCCAACGACGTTACCATAGACAAGGTCGCTGGAGCCGTTGAGCGTCGCTTTGACCCCGACCAGAAGCTCTGGCGCGGAGGTGCCGAACGCGACAATGGTCAGGCTGACCACCAGCGCAGAAACGCCGAGTTTCAGGCTGAGTGCAACGGCACCACGAACGAGTGCATCGCCCGCGAACACCAAGAGCAGCAACCCAACAACGATGTACACATAATCCATAGATACTCTTTCGGTTCGGGTAATTGGCGGATGGTGACGGGCCTAAGGTGTTGGCGCGCTATCGCAGGCGCATGTTTCCCCTTTTGGAATGAAAGCGCCGCACGTTCTGCAGGGGGTCATTTCGT
>JBMYPG010000323.1:0-2312 GCA_049600095.1 Pikeienuella sp.
TGGCCCACCGGGTGTTGGTAAAACGTCGCTGGGTAAATCGGTTGCCAAGGCGACGGGGCGGGAGTTTATTCGCATCAGCCTTGGTGGTGTGCGTGATGAGTCAGAGATTCGTGGCCATCGCCGGACCTATATTGGCTCTATGCCCGGAAAAATCGTTCAGGCGATGAAGAAAGCCAAAACGACTAATCCGCTGATCCTGTTGGATGAAATCGACAAGATGGGTCAGGATTTTCGGGGCGACCCGGCCAGTGCGATGCTGGAGGTTTTGGACCCAGAGCAGAACTCTACGTTCACTGACCATTATCTGGAGGTCGAATATGACCTGTCGGATGTGATGTTCCTGACCACCGCAAACTCTTACAACATGCCACGGCCGTTGTTGGATCGCATGGAGATCATCACGCTGAGCGGTTACACCGAAGATGAAAAGGTTGAGATCGCCAAACGGCACCTGTTGGCCAAACAGGTCAAGGATCACGGGCTGAAAGCAGGTGAATTTGAACTGACCGACGAAGCGCTGACCGAAATTGTGCGGACCTATACACGCGAAGCCGGTGTGCGGAACCTTGAGCGTGAGCTGGCCAAGTTGGCCCGGAAAGCCGTGACTGAGCTGGTTAAAGGTGCTGATGCGCCGGTTGTGGTTACGCCAGATAGCTTGGGTGATATGCTGGGCGTGAAACGGTTCAAATTTGGGTTAGCCGAGGAAAAGGATCAGGTTGGTGTGACTACCGGTTTGGCCTGGACAGAGGTTGGCGGTGATTTGCTGTCGATTGAGGCGCTGAAACTGCCCGGTAAGGGCCGTATGAAAACCACGGGTAAATTGGGCGAAGTGATGCGCGAGTCGATTGACGCCGCATCTTCTTACGTTCGTTCTCAGGCATTGGAATACGGTGTGAAACCGCCACAGTTTGAGAAGATAGACATCCATGTGCATGTTCCAGAAGGGGCGACGCCTAAAGATGGGCCGTCTGCTGGTGTGGCGATGGTAACGTCGATTGTTTCGATGTTGACCGATATTCCGGTGCGCCGCGATGTTGCGATGACTGGTGAGGTAACGTTGCGGGGCAATGTGCTGCCGATTGGTGGATTGAAGGAAAAACTGTTGGCGGCGCTGCGTGGTGGCATCAAGACGGTTCTGATTCCCAAGGACAATGTGAAAGACCTGCCGGATATTCCTGACAACGTGAAAAACGGGTTGGAAATTATTCCAGCCGAGGCGGTGTCTGAGGTGTTGAAAGTGGCGTTGGTTCGCGCCCCTGAGCCGATTGAATGGGATGAAGAGGCTGAGGCTGCTTTGGCGGCACAGGCTGCTAAGGCGAGTGAGGCTGCTCAGGCGGCGCACTGACCGATATTTCCTGGCGGATAACCTTGCGAGGCTTGTGCACCGTTCCTAACTAAAAAGAACGCCCCGGTGGATTGTCTGCCGGGGCGTTTTTTCATGGTGGGATATTATGGCAGAGAATCCGCGATTTTGGGACAAGATTGCCAAGAAATACGCCGAGCGGCCGATTTCGGATGAAGTGTTGTATCGGAGGAAACTGAGCGCAACACAGGCCTGTTTTACGCCCGATAGCGAAGTGTTTGAGTTCGGCTGTGGCACGGGTGGTACTGCGCTGGAACATGCGCCGCATGTGCGGTCAGTGACGGCCATCGATGTATCGTCAGAAATGATCCGAATCGCAAAAGAAAGGCAGAAAGAAGCCGGTATCGAGAACGTGGCGTTTGTTGAGTCGGGAATCGATGCTTATGCAGATTCTGACAGGCAGTACGAAGCTGTACTGGGCCTGAACATCCTGCATCTTGTTGAGGACCCTTCGGCGGTCATCAACAAGGTCGGCGCGATGGTAAAGCCAGGTGGGGTATTCGTTTCGAGTACGTTCTGTGCGGATGATAATATGTCGTGGTTCAAAATTCCTGCCCGTTTGGGACGAGCTATCGGCAAACTGCCTTATTTGAAGTTTTTCAAATATGCGGAGTTGATAGAGAATCTACGCAATGCAGGTTTTACAATCGAGGTAGAATGGCGTGGCGGCAAGATGAACGCTGATTTTATTATCGCCCGCAAAACCGGGTAAGTGCCTGAAACCTAGGGTGAGCAGAAGAATTTTTAGGCTTCGCAGGCATGGGGCGGGGGGTGTGAGCGGTTATTCAAATAAAAATTTAAATCGGGGTCGATTCACGCATTGACGACCCCGTCTCTTTCTCCTAAACCCCACCTCGTCGGGCGGTTAGCTCAGTTGGTAGAGCGCTTCGTTTACACCGAAGATGTCGGGAGTTCGAGCCTCTCACCGCCCACCATGCCCTTCACACCA
>JBMYPG010000324.1:0-2257 GCA_049600095.1 Pikeienuella sp.
AGCAGTTATTACGGGCGCTTTATCGCGCCTGCATAAACCCGGCGGTTCGCTGGGGTTGGCTGTGTCTGGCGGCGGCGATAGTGTTGCGATGCTTTACATCGCCTCTGGCTGGGCAAAGTCGCGGGGCATTAAGCTGTCGGTCGCGACCGTAGACCACGGTTTGCGAGGCACCAGCGCGGCGGAGGCTGCGGGGGTTGAAAAATTGGCCACCTCACTCGGTTGGCCGTGTGAGCGATTGCTGTGGGGCGATTACGATGGTCAGGGTAATTTGCAGGACGAAGCGCGGCGGGCGCGACGTCGGTTGCTGAGCGAATGGGCCGGTCGCAAAGGCATTAGGGCCATTGCGCTGGGGCATACGCTGGATGACCAGGCGGAAACCGTACTGATGCGTCTGGGCCGGGGTGCTGGCGTTGATGGTTTGTCAGCGATGGCCGAAGTTACCCATGCTGATGGTGTTCGCTGGTTAAGGCCGATGCTGTCTGTCCGGCGCGAAGCCTTGCGGGAATGGTTGCGCGGGCAGGGTGCGGAATGGGTTGATGACCCGTCGAATGATGACCCACGTTATGATCGCGTAAAAGCTCGGAAAGCCTTATCTACGCTTGATGGATTAGGGATTACCGTTGAAGGGTTGGCCAAGACCGCTGGTCGCATGTCTGAGGCTCGTGGAGCGTTGGATCAGGCGACGGCTGACCTGGCGGCTAAGGCGGCTGTTTGGGGCAGCTGTGGGCAATTGAGGCTGGCATTAGCGCCGTTGCGTGAAGCTGTGCCTGAATTACGCCGCCGGTTGATGCGCGCTGGCCTGACCCGCGCTGCCGGCGCCGAATATGGGCCGAGGGCGGATGCAGAGGCGCGTTTGCTATCTGCAATGTTGGGTCTGAAGCTGGGTGGAGGGCGCAGCCTGCATGGCTGTTTGATCCGCCCGGATGGCGCGAGCCATGTTGTGATTACGCGGGAAGCAGCCGCGCTGGCAGGTACTGCACCACACACGCCGGTTAGTGGTTTGATTTGGGACAGGCGGTTTCGCATTCAGGTACAGGCACCTGTCATTGGTGCGCAATTGTCTGCTTTGGGTGAGGCTGGGTCCCGTCGCCTGAACGAATTGGCCGCCGCTGGGGATTGGAGAGCGCCGGATCAGTGGAAATCCGCGCCCCGGTCGGCCCGTTTGGCAACACCTGCGTTGTGGAGAGAAAATGCGTTGGCTGCCGCCCCTATCGCCGGATATGGCGATGCTTTGTCGGCTGAATTGGCACCAAATATGTCCGATTGGAGCGATGGAGTAGCGGGGCGCGACAGTTTTGCAGGTACCAGCGCCTAAGTGACGCCGTTAGCAGGGATTGAATAACATTGCCTAAGGCTTACGTACCATTGCATAAACCAGTGGCTAAACGCCGCTCGATTCGAGGACGCTTTCACTGTGGGTAATACCAAGAACCTTGCTTTCTGGGCCGTAGCGATCATTTTGGTCGTCGGTCTTTTTCAACTGTTTCAGAGCGGGACCAACCGTTCGAATGGTACTGAAATCACCTATTCTCAACTGTTGCAGCACGTGGAAAATCGCAATGTCGATACCGTGACTCTTGATGGTGAGAAAATCACTGGCCGCACTGGCTCTGGTCAGGATTTCGTTACTTATCAACCTTTTGCGACTGACATCAGTAAAGAATTGTCATTGGCTGGCGCAGAGGTTGTGGTCATTCCGCAGGCCGAAGGTGGGTTCTGGTCCAGCTTTTCGCTGTGGATCCCTATGATCCTGCTAATCGGTATTTGGCTGTTCGTCATGAACAGGATGCAGGGTGGCGGACGTAACGCCATGGGGTTCGGCAAATCCAAAGCAAAATTGCTGACGGAGAAGTCGGGCAAGGTTACTTTTGACAATGTTGCCGGGATCGATGAGGCCAAAGAAGAGCTGGAAGAGATCGTTGAATTCCTGAAAGACCCGCAAAAATTCTCGCGACTTGGCGGTAAAATCCCCAAAGGCGCGCTTTTGGTGGGCCCTCCGGGAACTGGTAAAACATTGCTGGCGCGCGCGATTGCGGGTGAGGCGGATGTTCCTTTCTTCTCCATCTCTGGTTCTGATTTTGTTGAGATGTTTGTCGGTGTTGGTGCTTCACGCGTGCGTGACATGTTTGATCAGGCGAAGAAGCAGTCGCCTTGCATTATCTTCATTGATGAAATTGATGCCGTTGGCCGTTCCCGAGGTGTTGGTATTGGTGGTGGTAATGATGAACGTGAGCAAACGTTGAACCAGCTGCTGGTC
>JBMYPG010000325.1:0-2236 GCA_049600095.1 Pikeienuella sp.
TGGATCGACTTCTTTTCTCTGATGGTCTTCGGCGCAATTGGCGTGGTTTTCAAAGCATTCGGCTGGTCGCGACCAGCGTTGCTGATTGGGTTCTTCCTGGCGTCAAAGATCGAACTTTTGAGCTATCAGGCAAATGCTGCCTATGGCTGGTCTTTCCTGACACGTACTGGTTCGCTGCTCCTGGTTGTGCTGGCGCTTGCCACAATTGTGTTCCTGATCCGCCAAAAGGGGTCCGAAGTTGCGGAATCGTCGCGAAGCGACCAAAAGGGACAGCTGATTTTTACGGGGGTTTTAGCGCTGTTTCCAGCAGCCATGATCCTCGCGATCATCGAACTCGATCCCCGGGCGAACGTCTTTCCGATGGCACTGAGTGGAGCCCTGCTGATCATGCTTTTCATGATTGCGGGGCTTCAAGCGATGCGGCTCAACCCGACGACAAGCAAAACCGTCAGCCGTTTCACTCCACTACGGATTATGTCGCAAAATATCTTCGAAAACGAAGGCACGCTTAGCGGACATCTGCGCAACTACATGATCCTGCCGGTGTTTTTCGGGTTGGTCATGTTGCTGGGATTCCCGATTGCTGCCGTAGCCCTGATCAACGGGTTCGTCCTGATGCACGACCGCAGAAAATATATCGTATCCGGCGCCATTTCAGCCGCCGTTCTGATCATTCTCTGGACATTGTCTGGTGCACTGACGCTTCAGTATCCAGCTGGACTGATCGCAAATGTAATCTCGCTGCCTTGGTGGCTTGGCGGGGCCTATTGAGGAAACGAAAGTATGACAAATCTGCAAAATTACGTCGAGGCGCGTTCGGGCATGATCGAACGCGAGACCAAGCCGCGTGAAAAGGGATTGAATTATATTCGCGCACCAAAGGTGCTGGGTCAGTATTTCACTGATTACCTAACCTGCTATGGCGCGCTGACCGACATTATCAAGATTGGCACAAATCAACTTACCTTCATTCCGGAAACGGAGATCAAAAAGGTGATTGCTCAAAGCCATAGTCACGGCGTTCGCGTCGCGCTCGGTAATCCAATCATGGATCAGGCATTGAGCGCCGGGACTCAGGCTACGAAAGAGGTCATAGACTTCGCCGCTGGCCTCGGCATCGATGTGATGGAAATCTCTCTCATCGCACGCAGCATTGATGATGAAGATTTGGCCAGTTTACTTGCCTACGTAAATGGAAAGGGAATGAAACCGATTGTGGAATGCGGCCTGTCCTTCGCGCATGAGCCCGTCGTCGATGGAAGGACCTTCGCCAAGCGAAAGAAAGCCCAGGCCAAACGCGCATTGGATAACGGCGCCTGGAAGGTCCTGGTCGAGGCCGAAGGCGTGTTTGAGAACGTCAAAGCAGGCGAGGAACGCTGGGATTTTGTTGATGATTTTGCCGCTGACATGCCCGTAAAAGACCTGATGTTCGAGGCTGACGATCAAGATGTCATGTCCTACTACCTCAACGCCTACGGTCCAAAGGTGAATGTGTTCGTCGACCATACTCAAGTCATGCAGATCGAGGCCGCGCGCCGGGGTTATGGCCCATCCACGCTGACATGGGCAAAGGCCGCGGTGTTCCACAAAGATTAGCTTGCGAAACGGTGCTGCCCGACGAATGAGAACTCGCATCGGATTGCTGGCGCAGCCTGAATCTATGCGCTCAATAGTTGGCGCCACTCAGTAAGAGCAGCGGTTCGATTGGGCTTGAAATTGGTGCTTGAATATAGCTGTACCCTCCCCCAACAAAATCCTGCTCCAATGAATTTACAACTCTAATACTAAAGGCCCAAGGTCCGAGACGCGCGGTCCTGGGATAGGGGGGGCGGTCCATGGCCTATGGGTAGCCCATAATAGATTCGCTGCAGTAACCCTTGGTCACACACCAGTCACACACGCTTTGACAATGCGGGCCAAACAGTCATAAAATAGCCGCACCATTAACTCGGTGTGATCGCACTTTTTTACTGTTTTATTGAGAAATTTGGTAGCGGAGGAGGGACTTGAACCCCCGACACGCGGATTATGATTACTCAACCTAATAATAAAAACAGTACCTTATAAAATTTTGTCTAACTTGGTGTCTAGGTTTATCGCAAATCCTAATTGTCTTCCCTTAGCTCCTTAAACATAAAGTCACTAAATGCTTTCACTCGTCCATTCGTCTTCAAATCCGGATGCGTTAGAAACCACAAGCTTACTTCGCCGACTTCGGGTCCTATACGAACCAAAT
>JBMYPG010000326.1:0-2224 GCA_049600095.1 Pikeienuella sp.
CCGCAATCTGCACCACGGCAACGCCAATGGCCGGGTCAATTCCAGCTTTGGCCATCGTCGCAGCCCGCGCCGTCGCCAGTTCACGCGATGCCACCATTTCAGAAATCACAAGACCCGCACCAAACCGCGCCGCAATCCGACGGAATGGCAGGTCCGTAATTCCGGCCATTGGGGCTAGCAATGCCTGATTTTTCAGCTGTATGTCGCCAATCCGAACCATTGCGGTGCCTCTTTATTGTGCAGTCGCGGCGAACCTACCTGCCCACCTTGCCGCGCGCAACAGTGGCAGATAGGGTGCGCCAACATGGGCTTCGCAGTGAGATTAACGATAAAAGACACAGGCAAGTGACTGAATTAAATATACAAACCACTGTTCTAATCGTCGCCGCAGGTCGCGGAGTGCGTGCTGGCGCGGGCCTGCCAAAGCAGTATCGCAGCGTGGCAGGCCAACCAATTCTAACCAGAACGATTCTGGCTGTGCTGGCCTCTGAACAGGTTTCATCTGTTCGCGTCTGCATAAATCCTGACCATTTGGCTCTCTACAACGAGGCGACAGCCTCAATTACCGACACCAGGTTAGGCGATCCAATCGAGGGCGCAGCCGAGCGTGCCTTAACGGTTCGCAATGGGCTAGAGGCGCTAACAGACACACCACCAGGCAACGTCCTTATTCACGATGGTGCCCGTCCTTTCATCACAAAAGGCACCATTGATGATCTGATCGAAGCATTACAGACCACCCCTTGCGCATTGGTAGGGCTACCCGCGGTTGACGCATTACGCACGTGGAATGATAACGGCCAGATCGGCCTAACTGTCCCACGGGACGGTGTTTGGCGCGCCCAAACTCCACAGGGCTTTCACTTCGCCGATATTCTTAGCGCTCATCGCTCAAATGATGACCCAATGGCCCCGGATGATGCAGAGGTTGCGCGCAAGGCTGGACTGCGAGCAACGATGGTGCTGGGTGCGTCCGAAAACTTTAAAATAACTTCGGCGGCAGATTTTGACCGAGCCGAGAAACAATGCCTCAATATGGCGGAGCCAATGCTTACAGATATTCGTTTAGGTCAGGGTTATGACGTCCACGCTTTGGTAGAAGGTAGCGGAGTGATCCTTTGCGGGGTCGAAATCCCTTTCCACCAAAAACTCTCCGGCCATTCAGATGCAGACGTTGCAATGCACGCGCTGACCGATGCCATTTTTGGCGCATTGGCCGAAGGCGACATTGGCCAATGGTTCCCGCCTTCGGATATGCAATGGAAAGGCGCGGCATCCTCCATATTCTTGGAAAAAGCGATGGAGCGTATTCGCGCCCGTGGCGGACGCCTGAACAACGCCGACATTACCATCATTTGTGAACAGCCGAAAATTGGTCCCTATGCTATAAAGATGCGCGAAAGCCTCGCCGCAATCATGGGCATAGACGTGGCCAGGATTAGCGTTAAGGCAACGACCAGCGAAAAACTCGGCTTCACCGGGCGTGGCGAAGGGATTGCAGCGATGGCGACAGCAGCGGTGGCATTACCATGAACATGGCAACGATGATCGGCAGCGTCTGGGGCATTAACCGCCTTCCCTTTGCCGGGGTTCTGGTCGCGGCCTTAACAATCCTGATCTGCTGGCTCCTTCATTGGATCGGCGGTTTTCCATTGGTCCTGATCGGCACGATTAGCGCCGCTGCTAAAACGTTCTACGCTGCACCCCGCATGGACGGCGGCCCACTGATCGCTGACCGTATTCTTGGCCAAATGATTGCCCTATGGCCCCTGTCCGCCGGTTTGTGGCTGATGGATGCTCCAGCACATCTTTTCCCATGGCCGGGTTGGGTCGGTGCCTTTGTGATCTGCCTCGCTATCACTTCACTGCCACCAATGCGCAGACTCAACGCCAAATCGCCTTTACTCGATGACTTGATTGCTGGTGTTGCTACGGCCTGTATCTCTACTGTAATGGCAGGCATTTCTCACGGGTGGTTCTGATGCCTACGGCTAAAGACGTCCTCAACGCGATGATTGCCAAAGGCTGCACCTTGGTAACGGTCGAAAGCTGCACAGGGGGCATGATCGCGGCCAGCCTGACTGACATTGCCGGTTCATCGGCAGTGGTAGAGCGCGGCTACGTCACCTATTCCAACGCCGCTAAGGCAGAAAGCGTCGGCGTAGCCCCCACGTTGATTGAGGAATACGGCGCAGTGTCCGAACCCGTCGCCCGCGCAATGGCC
>JBMYPG010000327.1:0-2198 GCA_049600095.1 Pikeienuella sp.
GATTTGGTTCGTGCTGCCTGGCCCACCGCACGGTTGGGGGCGGCACCTTCGCGCATGATCTCTGGCGTTCCTGCCCATGTCGATGGGTTGATGCTGGGCGTGGCTGAGGACGCCGGGGCGAATAGCATCAATGGTGACCGGATGTGGCATTATTGCGAAGGCGTGCGGAATTGGGACCCGATCTGGCCCAAACATGCCATCCGTATCCTGCCCGGCCCGTCGTCAATGTGGTTCGACGCAATGGGTGAGCGGTTGGAGCCGCCCTGCCTGCCCGGTTTTGATACACTATCGACGCTGCGGCGGATTCTTTCGACCGGCCATGATTATTCGTGGTTCGTGCTGACCCAAAAGATCATCGAAAAGGAATTCGCCCTGTCCGGGTCAGAGCAAAACAGCGATCTGACCTCTGGCAAATGGAGCGCGGTTTTGAAGGCGCGGTTGCTGGGCAAGGGCGCAACGCCGGAGGTTGAGGCGTTTAAGTGGAATGGAGAGGACTTTGTTGTTGCCGATGATCTGGAAACGCTGGTCGCGGGCATGAACCGGGTGAGCGGGGATGACCTGATCAGGCTTGACCATTTGCGCGGGCAGATAGAGGCGCGGGACAGTCAGGTAGATAACAAATATGCCAAAGACGCTCAGGTCATCGCGCTGAATGCCACGCGAAATTATGTTGGTGACAAGCTGATCCGCACCGCGAAGCCACATCGGATTTTAGACCCGGCCAATGGCCCGCTGATTGCGGTGCGGTTGAACATCCTGACCCGCAAATCACTGGGCGGGTTGGAAACTGACCTGACGTCTCAGGCGATGGGCAGTGATGGTGCACCCCTGCCCGGCTTGTTTGCGGCGGGGGAGGCTGCTGGGTTTGGCGGCGGCGGATATCATGGGTACAATGCGCTTGAAGGCACATTTTTGGGCGGCTGCATATTCTCTGGCCAAGCCGCTGGGAAAAACGCGTAGGGACGAACAATGGCGATAAAATCTATTTTCAAAATGGTCGAAGAAGCGACCGCTGTGATTGACAATGTGGACGTCGATGAGGCCATGGCCCGGCGGGAGGAAGATGATTTTCTGCTGGTTGATATTCGGGACATTCGCGAGTTGAACCGCGATGGCCGCATCCCCGGTGCCTATCACGCGCCGCGCGGTATGCTGGAGTTCTGGGTCGACCCGGCAAGCCCCTATCACAAGCCAGTTTTTGCGGAGGGCAAACGACTGGTATTCTTCTGCGCCTCAGCCGGGCGCAGCGCCATAGCGGTGAAGGCGTTGAACGATATGGGGCTGGAGAATGCGGCCCAGTTAGTCGGTGGGTTTAAGGCGTGGCAGGCTGCTGGTGGGGTGGTTGATAAGGGTGAGTGAGGTTAAATTGTCATTGCGAAGCTGATAGAATAGATAAACCGAAAAGGGGCGACCACTTGATCGCCCCTTTAAGTTGTTAGCTAGCCAGTCGGGAAATCCGCCGGCAGTGCCGTTGCAGGAGGAACTTCGGGGTACAGTCGTCCCTTCATCACATCTGCAATACGACCAAAATTTAGGCCAGCATAATACGCCGAAATCCACGAGTAAGGGATATTCAGCATACGAGCGAGTTTGATAACCGGAACCATGTCCGGAGTTAATGGGCGGTCTTTCATTAGTCGTCCTCTAAAAGGCTACAGCCGCTTTGTAGTTGACGGATTCATCCATTTAGGACAGAATCTAAACTGTATTTGACTACTAAACGGTCTATTTTCCAACTTGAGCTGATTCTCAAATTGGTAAAAAATCAAGAAAGAGGACGCACCCATCTTTCTTGATCGCCGTAAGGCTTAGGCCGCACAAACAAATGCGCGGCTATCTATATTTCGATGGCTTGCCGCAAGGGATGCTCCTTTCTCTTAGGCCCGTCCGGGACTGGGTTGGGGATCAAGAAAGCCGAGGTCATTCGTAGTGACTTCGGCTTTCGCTTCTGAAGGCTGTGCATCGCCTCCATTCTCGGTGGGTTGGTAATACCAACCTTCATCCTTAACGTAGATTAGATCTTCCGGCAGGCTGAGCTTTGCGCTCAAATTACCTTTCGGCTGCTTGCCGCCAATTCTGATCCCGCTAGACGTGATTTTTTCAAAAATTACACCAATTGGCATTGGAAAAGGGTAGGATTTTTTCAGGACTTGGCGTGCCGCTTCGATAATCTCTTCTCGCGAGCTAATCCCACCCTC
>JBMYPG010000328.1:0-2145 GCA_049600095.1 Pikeienuella sp.
CGCGTTTTTGGCCAAAGATGGATTTGGTCAGGCCGCGTGAAATGCGAATAACCGGCGCAAAGAAGAAATGCAGGATACGGGCAAGTATTTGACCCAACACCGGCAGGAAGATGAGTGCGACGATCAGGGATGCGGATAGAACGAAAATCAGCGTTACAGGTAGCTGGCCCATGAACTGACCCGGCATGCCCGGCCAGAATAGCATGGGTAGGAAGGCGCAGAGTGTCGTGGCGGTTGAACTGACGATCGGCCAGAACATGCGGCGCGCAGCCTCTGCATAGGCGACATCGGGTGCGGCACCTTCGGAAAGGCGGCGGTCAGCATATTCAGCGACCACGATGGCACCGTCAACCAGCATACCCACGGCCAGAATGAGGCCGAACATAACCATGTTGTTCACGCTCATCCCCAATAGCGCCAGCAAGGCAAAGCTGAGCAGGAATGAACAGGGGATGGCGATGCCGACCAAAAGCGAGGAGCGGAAGCCAAGGGTTAGTACGACCACGACCATCACCAGAAGAACAGCGGTGAGCACTGAACCTTCGAGCTGTTTCACCATGGATTTAACCTGAATGCTTTCATCCATGGAGAATGAAATCTCTACGCTATCGCGCAGGGTTTCGGGCCATTCAGCGGTGCTGGCGGCGACCTGAGCGCGGACGTTGGCCACCGTTTCGATGATGTTCTCACCCACACGTTTTTTGACCTGAAGCGCGACGGTCTTGTCGCCATTGTAGCGGGCGGTGCCAGTGGCATCTTCGTAGGTGCGTTTGATTGTGGCGATGTCACCGAGGTTAACCATGCGGTCGCCGACAAGCCGGACCGGTAGGCGATAAAGTTCAGCGGCGGTTTCGAATGAGCCGGGCAGTTTAACGCCAAAAGAACCCGCGCCATTTTCCATGGAGCCCGCCGCGACAAGGGCGTTGTTGTTGCTGACGACGGCCAGCAATTCTTGCGCGGTGACGTTGTAGGCTTCCATCTTCAGAGGGTCGATTGTGACCTCTAACATCTCGTCCCGATGGCCAGCCAAGCCTGCATCCAGTACCGAAGAGATGGATTCAATGTCGCGCTGCATCTCTTTGGCAAGACGCAATAAAGTGCGTTCTGGCACGTCGCCGCTTAGCGAGATAACGAGGATGGGGAAGGCAGAGAGGTTAACTTCGATAACCTGCGGTTCTTCGACCTCGGCGGGCATTTCTGCCTTGGCCTGATCAACCTTGTCGCGCACGTCGGCGATGGTGCCTGCTTTATCCCAGTCAAAATCGAACTTCAGGAGGACACCTGCGTGCCCTTCGGTGGCGTAGGCGGTGATTTCATCCAGCCCTTCGACACCGCGCAGCTTTGCCTCCAGCGGTTTCACCATTAGCCGTTCGGAGTCGGTGGCTGACACACCGGGCAGGGGTACGGATACGAACAGGATGGGGACATCGATGTTCGGGCTACCCTCTTTCGGTAGGCTGAAATAGGCGATGACCCCGGCACCGATGCTGAGCAGCACCATGGCGAGAATCATGCGGCTGCGTTCAACAGCCCAATCGACGAGACCGGTCATTGCAGGAGGTCCGGAGTGATGTATTGCGGTTCGACGGCTTTGCCATCAGTGACAAATTCCTGACCTACGACGATAATTTCTGCATTATCTGGCAGGCCGGTGACCCATACGCCGTCTGGCTGATCGCGCAGGACCGTGATTGGGGTGAACCATGCTTCGCCATCCTTAATCAAGCGCACGCCCAGCAGGCCGTCATTGTCTAAGGTCAGGGCGGTTTGGGGTAGGAGGTGGGCGTTCTGCCCCTCCAGGTCCACGCGCAGCTCTGCTGTCATACCATCGCGGATGGCGAGGTCTTTGTTTTCGCTGGTTGCTTCGATCAAATAGGTGCGGGTGTCGCGATCGGCGGAGCGGGCGATATAGGTAATCTGGCCTTCGATCTTGCGACCGGTGATGAGGGAGCCGTGAACGTCAGCGCCCATGGCCAAAGTGTCCACTGTTCTTTCCGGGGCGAAGGCGACGAGTTTGATGGGGTTGAGGGCGATCAGCGAAGCGCAGATGGAGCCGCTTTGCATCAATTCGCCCAGTTCGGCGGTGTCACTGATTAGTACGCCGTCAAATGGGGCCTTAATTTCCAACCGGCCAATATTAATCTC
>JBMYPG010000329.1:0-2142 GCA_049600095.1 Pikeienuella sp.
AAGATGGCGTGAAACAGGAATCCCTGCTCGCGCGTAGCGTAACGGCCTTAGTGGTTGTTGACTCCTATCAGCCCACCGCCTAAACACCGCCGCAGTCGCCATCCGTTAGGGTGGAGGCTTTACCCGCGTTTGTGGCCTTCGCAAGTTGGACCCTGTCGCCCGGAAAGCTCTGGGAAAGGAAAACGCATCGATGTGAACAGGCCATTTTCGGCCTAATATATGGAGTTGTGACGTGACCAAACGTACGTCCGCTAAATACAAAATCGACCGCCGTATGGGTGAAAACCTTTGGGGTCGTCCAAAATCACCAGTTAACCGCCGCGAATATGGCCCAGGCCAGCATGGTCAGCGCCGTAAAGGTAAAATGTCAGACTTCGGTCTGCAGCTGCGCGCGAAGCAGAAGCTGAAAGGCTACTACGGCGATCTGACTGAAAAACAGTTCCGCCGCATTTACACCGAAGCAACCCGCGTAAAAGGCGACACCGGTGAAAACCTGATCGGTTTGCTGGAGCGTCGTTTGGATGCTGTTGTGTACCGCGCAAAATTCGTTCCAACGATCTTTGCTGCGCGTCAGTTCGTTAACCACGCCCACGTAACAGTGAACGGCAAGCGGGTTAACATCCCTTCTTACCGTGTAAACGTTGGCGACGTGATCGAAGTTCGTGACCGTTCAAAACAGCTTGCTGTTGTTCTGGAAGCCGTTCAGTTGGCTGAGCGTGACGTTCCTGATTATGTTTCTGCTGACCACAGCAAAATGACCGCTACATTCTTGCGTGCCCCTGGTTTGGCTGATGTGCCTTACGCGGCGCAGATGGAACCAAACTTGGTTGTTGAGTACTACGCGAAAAACTAATCCGTGATTGCGCCTTGCCTTTCGGCGGGGCGCACCTGATTGGCGCTGAAATGAAAAACGCCCCGAGATTATCGGGGCGTTTTTTGTGTCTATCGCACATTCGCAGCGCCATCTGAAATCCATCTGATGGATGCAGCGCGCCAGAATTCGCTGGTTAAGCTTTGGTCAAATTGAACGCAGTACGTTTTGATCAGTGAACGGTTTCTTCCGCAGATAGCTTGGTGATTTCGTCTTTAAGTCGGAGTTTTTCTTTTTTCAGTGCTGCAATGTCTAAATCGTCTGATCCGGGGCTTCGTGCTTCTGCTTCGATTTTTTCTTCAAGAACCGCATGTTTACGGCGAAGCTCAACCAAGTGTGACGACACGCTCATTGCGCACCTCCTTTGTTAAATAATCTCCGAGAAATAGTAGAACCCGATTCTGCTCGACTGTCACGCGGAACTTTACGATACGGCAACTTTTGAGTCCGTTTCATTAAAAACGGCAACCAACAATCCACCAATCCCAATCAGCAAAACCCCCATCAACCCGGCCGGGCTGGGCGCTTCATCCAGTAACATAGTGCCGATGAACAAAGAGGAAATGAGCGCCGTGTAAAAGAATGGCGCTAATGTTGAGGTTGATGCGAACCTGTGGGCAATCAAAGTGGCGCATTGGCAAGCCCCGGATATTGCGCCGATCAGGGCAAAAGCAATCAAAGCCCACATCGGCGGAGCCTCAAACGCCGGGGCGGCAGAAAATGCAAAGGGTGTTACGATAAGGGCTGCCAGCAAGGATTGGGTGACAGCGGCAGAACTTGGATCCTCTGACATTGGGGCCAACCGGGCGGCAACCAGATAGATGGCGAACATCAGGCCTGCAACGACGGCCAGTCCACCGCCCAAAGACATCGTTCCCGTAGGGTCAATAATTGCGATGGCACCGCATAGAGACAGGCCAACGCCAAGCGTTTTCTGTGGTGGAGAGCTTTCTTTCAAAAATGCAGCGCCCATTGCCGCCGCAAAGGCAGGGGCCAGATTGAACCCGGCGACCACATCGACCAGTGGGGCCATGGGGAGGGCTGCGATGAAACAGAGGATGGACCCCGCGAGCATACCAGCCCGCCATAAGTGGGGTAACCATTCCCGACCATGCGGGGGGTGATAGCGGCCAAGTACAGACAGGCCAGCCAGCCCGAAGACACCACCGATTAAAAAGCGCCCAAAGGCGATGAAAGCAGCGCTATAGGCCACGCCGAGAATACGCGCGTAATAATCCCCTACGGGCGCGAGGGCGGCGGCACCGGCAACA
>JBMYPG010000330.1:0-2077 GCA_049600095.1 Pikeienuella sp.
ACCATAGCGGTCGACGTTGAACGAAGACAACGCAAAAACCACCTCTGCATCTGTATCGGCAGATAACGCACCCGACACAGCAATCGGCAACCCGATGGAGCTATCAGGCGTCTCTCCACCCGAAGAAACCAACCGCCAACGAAACAATTCCCGCCCTGCTACGCGGTTCGCCCCACGCATTGGTTCGATCACTGCCGCCAGTGACATTAACGACGATTCCGGCAGCACCAGAATATCGCAGTTCAGGGTTTGCTCGGATCGGTTAAAAATCACGATATTTGCGCTTACTGTATCATATGTTTCCGTTTTCGTATCACATGATAAAAGATTCGCCAGCATCCTTCCGCACAAGCAAATCGCCATAATTTATCGCCTATCCACAAGGAACCGCATCATGCCGCTCGAAATGAACCAAGAAGTATTCATCACCTGCGCCGTAACCGGCGGCGGCGGCACCCAAGACCGCAGCCCGCATGTGCCCCGCTCTCCCGAACAGATCGCCAATGCTGCGATTGAGGCTGCCAAGGCTGGCGCCGCCATCGCCCATTGCCACGTTCGCGACCCCGAAACCGGCACCCCTGCCCGCGACCCTAAACTTTATCGCGAAGTAGTAGAGCGTATCCGCGACAGCGGCACAGACGTTGTCATCAACCTGACAGCGGGCATGGGCGGCGACATCATCACCGGCCCACCATCACAACCATTGCCGCTGGACATGGGAAACACCGACATGATCCCGGCTTATGACCGCGTGGAACATGTGATCGACAGCCGCCCTGAAATCTGCACCCTAGATTGCGGCACCATGAACTTCGCCGAAGCCGACTACATCATGGCGAACACACCCAGCATGCTCGAAGAATGTGCGCGCCTGATGACCGAAAGTGGCGTGCAAATCGAAATCGAAGCCTTTGACACCGGCCACCTTTGGCTGGCTAAAAATCTCGTCGAAAACGGCTATATTAAAGACCCGGTTCTGGTTCAGCTCTGCATGGGCGTACCATGGGGTGCCCCCGATGACCTGAACACCTTCATGGCCATGGTCAACAATGTGCCAAAAGACTGGACCATGAGCGCATTTTCCATCGGCCGCAATCAGATGGCCTATGTCGCTGCTGCCGTCCTCGCAGGCGGCAACGTCCGCGTTGGCCTCGAAGATAACCTTTGGCTGGAAAAAGGCGTAAAAGCCACCAACGGCCAGTTGGTCGAAAAAGCGGTCGGCATCATCGAACGCCTCGGTGCCCGTGTCATAACCCCCGCTGAGGTCCGCACCAAACTGGGTCTGGAAAAGCGCTCACCTAAATAAGCGCCATCTTTGGTCAACAAATACTCATGGCGCCACATACCGGCAATCCATGACGGTGAGAGACGGCACACCGCCTCTCACCAATGATCTACCAACAACAGATACCTGGTAGATGGAGAGAACAATGGACGAAACCACAATTGACGGGTTCAATGCCTGCCTTGCAGCGGACGCGCCTCTCTCTCTTCCGCCCACCGCCTACACCGGTGTCTCCAACCAATTGGCCGAGGCGGGCGCGATTTTCGCTCGCGGCTGGGTCGGAGTAGGACGCGCCGACCAGATCGCCAATCCCGGCGATTACCGCACAGTCGACATCGCCGACCATCCCGTCATCCTGATCCGTGATAAAGACGGCACGGCCAACGCCCTCGCCAACACCTGCCGCCACCGGGGCGCACGCCTGCTGGATGGCGAGGGCAACACCAAAGGCATCCGCTGCCCGTTCCATGCTTGGGCTTACCGTCTAAACGGCGAACTCATCGCGACGCCCAGAATGAACATCGACACAACCTGCCATAACCTCCACCAATACGCCTGCGAGGAGCGTCACGGATTCCTATTCATCAGCTTTGAACCCACACCATCGAACTTAGACGAACAACTCGGTGACTTCGCCGAAATTCACACCCCATGGCGACTCGAAACACTCGTAACAACAAGGCGCTGGACCAAGGAATTCAATTGCGATTGGAAGGCGTTCATCGACGTTTTCAACGAATACTACCATCTGCCTTATGTCCACCGCGACAGCATTGATGGCGTCTACAATGA
>JBMYPG010000331.1:0-2075 GCA_049600095.1 Pikeienuella sp.
TGTCAGAGAGAACGGTTTCGATAACATCCATAGACAGATCGAGGCGCTCTGCTTCCTCTGCATCAATGTTCAGCCCAATGCAGCCTGCTTTTGCGGCCTGTGCCAGATGCAGCAAGCGTTCGGCCAGCAGGGGCATCATTTGTTCGGCTTGCGCAACTTCGTAACGAGGGTGCAGCGCGCTGAGTTTGACGGATATGCCGGGGTTGGCGCGAATATCCTCATTCGGGGCCTGTTTGGCGATGGAGGCGATGGCTTCGTCATATGCGGTGAAATAGCGGGAGGCATCGGCGTGGGTCATCGCCGCCTCGCCCAGCATGTCGTAGGAATAAACATAGCCCTTGGCGACCATCGCCGCGCCCCGGTTCATGGCCTCTTCTATCGTGCGACCCAAAACGAATTGCGCCGCCATTTCGCGCATGGCACGGGCGACGGCGGTGCGAATGACGGGTTCACCCATCCGGCGAACCATGCCGCGCAATGCGCCGGTCAGGCCCTGATTGCCATCCTCCAACACCTGCCCTGTCAGCATCAGGGCCCAGGTAGAGGCGTTGACCAGCGACGATGCCGCGCCGCCCAAGTGAGCGCCCCAATCGTGTGGCGTGATTTTATCGCGGATCAGATCATCAATCGTTTCGGCATCCGGTACCCGCAGCAATGCTTCGGCAAGGCACATCAGCGCGACGCCTTCTTCGGTGCTGAGGCCGTATTCTGACAGGAATGCCTCCATCATGCCGGGGTTGGCTGCTAAACGCACTTGGCGCACCCAATCAGCGCCCTGGGTTGCGATGGCAGCCCGGTCGGCTGTTGTCAGGGCGGCGGTTGCAGTCAGGTCTGCAATGATAGCTGCTTCATCAGCATGGGCAGCGGTGCGGATGGTGGTGCGAATGGTGGAAAGCATGGCGACCTCTGACTGTAAAGGATTGGGTTGTGGTCAGAATATCAGATAAGTTCAGGCGATCCGGTCTGATGTTTGGTAGTTTATAGATCGATTTTTCTTTATTTTTACCATTTTCCAGATGTAATATACTTCAATGCAGAGCAATATAGATCAAATAGACCGCCGCATCTTGAATGCCCTCCGCCTGGATGCTCGCCTGTCCATGGCTGCGCTGGCTGAAAAGGCTGGCCTGTCGAAAACACCGACCTTGGCGCGGGTCAAGCGGTTGGAGGCTGAGGGGTTTATTCGCGGTTATCACGCCCATTTGGACCATGCAAAATTGGGTTTGGCGCAGGTGGCTTTTGTGCAGGTGACACTGACCACGACAACCTCAGATGCGCTGGATGCTTTTAACGAAGCGGTGCGGAACACAGCGGAGATTGAAGCCTGCCACATGATTGCCGCCAGTTTCGACTATCTGTTAAAGGTACGCACGCGTGATATTGCGGCTTATCGGCGGACATTGGGTGAAACAATTTCAAACCTGCCTTATGTAGGGTCGACCAGCACATTCATCGCGATGGAAAGCGTGAAAGAGACGTAGGGTTGTTAACTACGGGTTGGGCATAGTTGGTTTGGAATGGATGGCCTCATAGGAGAAACAGAGCGTGCCTCAAAGATTGCGTTTGTCACCGTTAAAGATCGACACGCGCCGCGTTCTGTTCGACATCAGCCGCCTGTATCGCAATCGCGAGCACAGCTTTGGCACTGGTATAGACCGGATTGACCTAGCTATAGCTAGAGAATTGGCCGGTCGATTTGGTGAGAACTGCCGTTTTATCCATGTTTGTTATGATGGCTTTGCAGAATTGCCTCGCAAGGCTACACAACGGCTGCTCGATGGATTAGATGCCCGTTGGCACGATGGCGTCGGCGGCCCGCCCCTACCGGCTACCCATGTACTACGGTTTGGGCGATTGAAAAGCGCACTTGGGCTGTTTGGTGATCTTAATGATTGCACATATGTCGTCGCTTCCCATTCCGGCATGCCACAGCGACCCGGATATTTGCAGCGGCTAGACCCAGCGCAAAAGCTGCGCCAAATCGCCTTTATCCACGACATCATTCCACTGGAGTATCCTGAATATCAAACACCTTGGTCACGCAAGGTTTTACGGGCTTATCTTGCTGACCTAGC
>JBMYPG010000332.1:0-2074 GCA_049600095.1 Pikeienuella sp.
TTGATCCAGAATGGCGGGAGGTCAAGCCGGGGCGCTTTGCGGCCTGTCACCTGCTGAACTGATCAAAGGCTACCAAAGGCGCGGGGAATACCCCGCCCAAATCTGAAAACGAACTTAATAACAGGGAGTTAAACGATGAAACTTAAACATCTCACGATGGGCGTTGCGGGGGCGGCACTTGCTGCATCCGGCGCGCTTGCCGATGGGCACTCCAAGCGGGGCGCCGACGGCAATCTCAACATCATCTATTGGCAAGCGGTATCAATTCTGAACCCGTTCCTTTCTGGTGGTACCAAAGACGTTGAGGCTTCGTCGCTGATCATCGAGCCGCTCGCGCGCTATGACGAAAACGGCAACATGGTGCCTTGGCTGGTCGAGGAAATTCCAACCGTCGCCAATGGTGGCGTTTCCGAAGACCTGCTTTCCATCACCTGGAAAATCAAATCAGGCATCAAATGGTCTGACGGCAGTGACTTTACCGCAGACGATGTGGTTTTCACCGCAGCTTATTGCATGGATCCCGAAGGCGGCTGCCAGCAGCTGACCAAATTCTCTGACGTTGAAAACGTCGAGGCGGTTGATCCGTTGACCGTGAAGGTCACATTCTCCAAACCAAAACCATTCCCGTATGGCCCATTTGTGGGTGGCGAAAACCCGATCATCCAGAAAGCCCAGTTTGAAAACTGCATGGGTGCCAAAGCACCGGAGTGCACCGAACAGAACTTCGGCCCGAACGGCACTGGCCCCTTCCGCGTAACGTCATTCAAAGCGAACGACGTTGTCACGATGGAAGCCAACCCACATTATCGCGATGCCAACAAACCTGCTTTCGCAACGCTTACCTTCAAAGGTGGCGGCGATGCACAGGCCGCTGCTCGTTCGGTTCTTCAGACCGGCGAATTTGACTATGCCTGGAACCTTCAGATTGATCCTACGATCCTGAAAGACATGGCTGGCGCAGGTAAAGGTACTGTCGTTTCTGCGTTCGGCACCGGTGTTGAGCGTATGATGGTGAACCTCACCAACCCTGACCCGGCACTGGGTGAAAAACGCTCAACCGTTGAAGGCGGGCCACACCCGTTCCTGACTGACGCTACTGTGCGCCGCGCGCTTTCCATCGCGATTGACCGCAACCTGCTCGCAGAAGTTGGTTATGGCGAAGCTGGTAAAGCAACCTGCAACGTGTTGCCGGCACCAGCGATCTACGCTTCGACTGCAAACGATGAGTGCCTTGTGCAGGACATCGCAAAAGCGAATGCAATCCTTGACGAAGCCGGTTGGGCAAAAGGTAGCGATGGCATCCGCGCCAAAGACGGTGTGCGTCTCTCCATCCTTTACCAAACCTCAACCAACGCCGTTCGTCAGGACACTCAGGCGCTGGTTAAACAGTGGTGGTCGGAAATCGGTGTTGAAACCGAGTTGAAGAACATCGACGCCGCCGTCTTCTTTGGTGGTGACCAGTCCAGCCCGGATACGTTCCAGAAGCATTACTCTGACATTGAGATGTACACCAACCTCTTCAATGGTACGGACCCTGAAGCTTACATGAACTCCTGGACCTGCGATGAAATTCCTTCGCCGCAGAACAACTGGCTCGGCTCCAACATGCCGCGTTACTGCAACCCAGTATATGATGCATTGGCCGCTGGCCTGTCTCAGGAAGCTGACATCAACCGTCGTGCCGCTATCGCAAAAGCAATGAACGACATGCTGATGCAGGAAGGCGCGATGATCCCACTTGTTCACCGTGGCCGCGTATCTGCCCACGCCAACACGCTGACCGGCGTGAAGCTGAACACATGGGACAGCGAATTGTGGAACGCAGCCGATTGGGCTCGCGCAAAATAATTTGGCCAATTCTGTCATGCAGGGGTGTCACTCCGGCGATGACAAACACCAACAAAACGGGGTCGCCCTTTCGGGGCGGCCTCACTCCCTACCCCAGCTTATCCGCCAAGGCGTCATTCCATGCTGACATACACAATCAGGCGATTGTTACTCGCGATACCGACGCTTTTGCTGATCAGCTTCATCATTTTCCTGATTCTTGACCTCGCGCCCAATGATCCGACTG
>JBMYPG010000333.1:0-2055 GCA_049600095.1 Pikeienuella sp.
CCTGCCTCAGGCTGGCAGAATGATACGTGGTTCAGATTAAACGCACGACGCTTTAGGTTTTAGACCTGACCTGTGGGCTTGTAGCCACATGTTGTCGGTTCGCAATGGGCTATGCTCTGGCACTTTGGGCTGAACTGTCTATAAGGCGCGCATGGTGGTTTCGGTTTTCTATGTCGCGGCAGGCGGTGCCTTGGGCGCTGTGCTTAGGTATCTGTGTGTGCTCGGCGCATCGCGAGCCTTTGGCGCTGCATTTCCATTCGGTGTTTTGGGTGTGAATGTAATTGGCTCTCTGTTGATGGGGGTGGCCGCTGTGATGTTGGTTGAGAAAACCGGGGCAGGGCGTGGGTCATTGTTTTTAATGACTGGCGTTTTGGGTGGATTCACGACGTTTTCGGCATTCTCGCTGGATACGATGAGTTTGATTGAGCGGGGCGCAACGGGATTGGCCGCGCTATATGTTGGCGGGTCTGTTGTGTTGTCGATTGCGGCAATCGGTTTGGGCCTTTGGTTGGGTAGGGAATTTTCATGAGTGGCGTTCAAATGATTACCGTGTCGGCGGATGAAGCCGAACAGCGGTTTGATCGGTTTTTGCGCAAAAGATTCCCTCAACTGGGACAGGGACGCATTGAAAAAATGTGCCGCAAGGGCGAATTGCGGCTGGATGGCGCGCGGGTGAAGCCCGCTGTGCGTGTTGAGGAAGGGCAGAGCGTTCGTGTGCCTCCTTTGCCTGATGGGCCAGCGCCTGTTGCTGCGACGCCGCGCGGTGCCAACTCAGATGATTGTGACGCAATCCGCCGTGCCGTGATTTGGAAAGATGAACATATCATCGCGCTGAACAAACCACCCGGATTGGCGACGCAGGGCGGGACAAAGCAGACCATTCATTTGGTGCAATTGGCCGAAGCGTTGAAGTTTGACCGGGACGATGCCCCGCGTGTTGTGCATCGGTTGGACAGAGATACATCTGGACTGATCTTGTTGGCACGGACTGGCCGGGCCGCTGCTGGGTTGAGCAAGATGTTCCAGTCGCGTGAGACGGTGAAGACCTATTGGGCGGCAGTTGCAGGTGTTCCGCGCCCACGTATGGCAACAATCCGATATGGTTTGGTGAAAGCTGGCGGACGAGGCGCAGAGAAGATGTTTTGCGTTCACCCAGAAGCCGTGAAAACAACCGAAGGGGCCAAGCGGGCGACGACTGATTATGCGGTAATTGAAAGCGTCGGTCAGCGGTCAGCCTGGGTGGCGTTGCGACCAATCACGGGGCGAACGCACCAATTGCGTGCGCATATGGCTGAGATGGGCCATCCGATTGTTGGTGACGGGAAATATGGTGGCAATGACCTGACCAATGAGGGTGATGGTTGGGGTTCTCAGTTAGGTGGCGAGGTTAGCCGTAAGCTGCACCTTCATTCCCGGAGCATATCGTTGCCACATCCGATGAAGCCTTCGCAGAAATTGAACTTTGTTGCGCCATTGCCAGAGCATATGGAACGCACATGGTCTTTCTTTGGATGGCGGCCCGAGGATGCGCTGGATGATCCGTTCGAGCCTGAGGAATTCTAGGTTCGTTTGTTTAGCTGCGGGCCGACTGAGTGATAGATAATGAACGACCTTAAACTGATCATCTTTGATATGGATGGCACGTTGATTGATAGTCAGCGGGTTATTATCGCGGCCATGAGGTTGGCTTACTCTGCGGTTGGGGTTGAATGCCCTGATGATGAACCGATCAGGCGGATTATCGGCCTGTCGCTGCCGGAGGTTTTTGCCACTCTTTCACCCAATGCTGATGCAGAGCAGCAGGAGCAATTGGTCGAGCAATATAAGAATGCGTTCATCACTTTGCGGGCAGCCGGCGGGGCGGAAGCTGATTCACCTTTGTTCCCCGGCGCGCGGGATTCGTTATTGTCTTTGCAGCGGGACGATTGGTTTTTATCTGCTGCAACGGGCAAGGCGCGTAGAGGGTTGGATCATGCGGTGAAAACGCATGCGCTGGAAGGCATGTTTACCTTTACTCAAACCGCCGATGATGCGCCGTCAAAGCCGCACCCCGGT
>JBMYPG010000334.1:0-2025 GCA_049600095.1 Pikeienuella sp.
AGGCCCGCAAGAACGCGCCGTGTATTATCTTCATTGACGAGATCGATGCTGTTGGCCGTGCGCGGTCTATGGGCATGTCCGGCGGGCATGAGGAGCGTGAGCAGACTCTAAACCAGCTGCTGGTCGAGATGGATGGTTTTGAGGCCAACGAAGGCGTCATCATCGTTGCAGCAACCAACCGCCGTGATGTTCTGGACCCTGCATTGCTGCGCCCTGGTCGTTTTGACCGTCAGGTAACAGTCAGCAACCCGGACATTCTGGGCCGCGAAAAAATTCTTCAGGTACATGGTCGTCAGGTTCAATTGGCACCGGATGTGAACCTGAAAATTATCGCCCGTGGATCGCCCGGTTTTTCTGGTGCTGATCTGGCCAACCTTGTGAACGAAGCGGCGCTGATGGCTGCTCGTGCAGGCAAGCGTCTGGTCACGATGGAAGATTTTGAGAAGGCCAAGGATAAAGTGATGATGGGTGCAGAGCGCCGGTCAATGGTCCTGACGCCTGCACAGAAAGAGATGACAGCTTATCATGAAGCTGGTCACGCTTTGGTCGGCATTCTGCTGGATAAATGTGACCCGGTTTACAAGGCGACGATCATCCCGCGTGGTGGTGCCTTGGGTATGGTTATGTCGCTGCCTGAAATGGATCGCCTGAATTGGCATCGTTCTGAATGCGAGCAGAAAATCGCAATGACGATGGCTGGTAAGGCTGCAGAGATCTTGAAGTATGGCGCAGATGAAGTGTCCAACGGCCCTGCCGGTGATATTCAGCAGGCCTCTGGCTTGGCCCGCGCAATGGTCATGCGTTGGGGTATGTCTGATGCTGTTGGCAATATCGACTATCAACAGGCGCATGAAGGTTACATGGGCAATGGTGCTGGTAGCTTCTCTGTCTCTGCCACAACCAAAGAGTTGGTTGAATCTGAAGTTAAGCGGATCATTGATGAGGGTTATGAAACTGCTCATCGGTTGATCAGTGAAAACTGGGAGCAGTTTGACCGTCTGGCTCAGGGCTTGTTGGAGTTTGAAACGCTGACAGGCGATGAGATTGAGAACGTCATGAAGGGCGATGATATCGGCCGTGATGATGACGGCAACACGCCGGTGCCTGAAACAGAGAAATCTAAGCATGCGTCAATCCCCAAAACCGGGCGCAAGCCGCGCGGTGGTGAGGAACCTGATGGTGGCATGGAACCTCAGCCACAATGAGGTCAGAAGGCGGTGGCATCTGGGATGTTGCCGCCTACGAACATTTCTCCGATCATCGATTGCGCCCAGCGCTGGATTTGATCGGACGTATCCCCAAAATTCCTGACGGTGATATTATTGACCTTGGTTGCGGCTCTGGCGCCGTCGCCGAGGCACTTCGCTCTCGGTTTCCTCAGCATCGGCTGATTGGCGTGGATGCTGCGCCTGCTATGTTGGAAAAGGCCGCTGTTAGTGGGCTTTATGCCGATTTGGTTGAGGCTGACATTAATGATTGGCAGCCTGCTACTCCTCCCGCTCTAATCTTTTCTAATGCTGCAATTCATTGGCTGCCGGGGCATGAGGTTTTGCTGCCCTGTCTGGCTGGGTTGTTGGTGCCGGGCGGCGTTTTGGCCGTGCAGGCCCCGAACCAATTAGGCGAGCCTTCGCACCAAACATTGATACAGGCGGCGCAGGCAATAAGGGCTGATTTGTTCGGTGATTGGCAACCCTTTCCCGGTGTTTCGGAGTTGGGCGATTATGCCGATTGGTTGTCAGGCTATGGGCTGGACCTTTGGGAGACGACTTATCACCAGCGGCTTGCAGCGCAGTATGATGGGGCGCATCCTGTTCGGGCGTTTTCGGTAAGTACGGCTGGTCGGCCAGTAATGGCGCGGCTGGATTCGGCTGAGCAGGCCGAGTTTTTGGCGGAGTGGGACCGGTTGTTGACGGTTGCTTACCCGCTGCGGCCTGATGGGGCTGTGGATTTTCCATTTCGGCGGATATTCATTGTGGCTAAGCATATATAACCGGTTCCAAATAAGCAGGCAGCAGGGTTAGCCAT
>JBMYPG010000335.1:0-2011 GCA_049600095.1 Pikeienuella sp.
CGGGCACCCCATTTCATTTGCCAGTAGTGCAGACCCTTCAATTCAGATTTGCGTGACGATGGGTTTGCTTTCGCGACAAAGTAGACAAACGCCAATTTGTTCGTAAAGCTGCCATCCAACAAAACAGTCAACTTACAGCCAGCGCGGCTTACCCACAACACCGGAGATATAGCATGGCCAACCTGCCCATTATTACTGACAGCGCCGAAGAATTGACCGCAATCTTCAAAGACCTGCACGCCCACCCGGAAATTGGCTTTACCGAACATCGCACCGCCGGGATCGTGGCTGAAAAGCTGAAGGAATATGAGGTCGATGAGGTGCATACAGGCATCGCAGGCACTGGTGTGGTTGGCATTATCAAAGGCAACCGAGAAGGCACGCGGCGTGTTGGCCTGCGCGCCGATATGGACGCTTTGCCAATCAACGAGGAAACCAACCTCCCTTATGCCTCAACCAACCCCGGCGTGATGCACGCCTGCGGTCACGACAGCCACACAACCATGTTGCTGGGCGCTGCCAAACACCTGTCCAAAACCCGTGATTTTGCTGGAACCGCAATTTTGATCTTCCAACCGGCAGAGGAAGGCTTAGGCGGCGCGCGCGGCATGATCGCAGACGGCCTGTTTGACCGTTTTCCCTGTGACGAACTTTACGGCATGCACAACTATCCAAATGGCCAGCCGGGCATGGTTGGCATTTGCAAAGGCACCGCAATGGCGGGCGCTTCGTTCTTTGACATCAAAATTCAGGGCAAGGGCAGCCACGCCGCCATGCCCCAACAATCTCGCGACCCGCTGGTCATCGCGTCGGCACTGGTTGGCAGCCTGCAAACCATCCTATCGCGCAATATCGCACCGCTGGATTCATGCGTTTTGTCTGTCACCCAACTACACTCCGGTTCGGCCTATAATATCGTCCCGGATACTGCGACACTGGCCGGTACAATCCGCTACTTCAAAGACGAAGTATGCGAATTGGCCGAGGCACGCATGCGCGAGTTATGCGAAGGTTTCGCCACCGCTTACGGCGTCGAAATCAGCATCGACCTGCGGAATATCTTTGATGTGTTGGTGAATGACGCCGACCTGTCCGATGCATATATGGAGGCTGCTGCCGATATCGTAGGCAAGGAAAACATCATTGACCAAGTGCCACCCGCAACGGGGTCAGAGGATTTCGCCGATATGCTAAAGGCTATTCCCGGTGCCTATTGCATCGTCGGCCATTCCGGCACCACCGGCCTGCACAACCCCAGCTTTTTCCTCGACCCAGATCTGCTGCCTGTCGGCGCATCCATCATGGCACGCATCGCTGAACGGCGTTTGAGCGCTTAATCGAAATTCTGCAAGGAAAACCTCATGAACCCGCTAGACCTGCCTTTTGATACCGACGAAATGCTGGCAGGTCTCAGGCCATGGATAGAGTGCGAAAGCCCAACCTATGATGCCGCTGCCGTCAATCGCATGATGGACATTGCGGCCTATGACATGGCAGCAATGGGTGCCCAGATAGAGCGTATTCCCGGCCGCATGGGGTTCGGCGGCTCAGTCCGCGCCCGCTTCCCTCACCCAGACATGGGTAAAAAGCCCGGCATCCTCATCTCCGGCCACATGGACACGGTCCACCCCATCGGCACGCTAGATGTTTTGCCGTTCAAGCGGGAGGGCGACATCTGCTACGGCCCCGGCCTGATGGACATGAAGGGCGGGAACTACATCAGTTTGGAGGCCATCAAACAGCTTGCCCGCGCAGGCCTGCAAACCCCGTTGCCCGTGACAGTCCTGTTCACCCCAGACGAAGAAGTCGGCACGCCTTCTACCCGCGATTTGATAGAGGCAGAGGCAGCGCGCAACAAATACGTGCTGGTGCCGGAACCGGGGCATGAGGATGGCGGCGTGACCATCGGCAGATACGCCATCGCCCGCTTTAACCTACGCACCATCGGTCAACCCAGCCATGCGGGCGCGCGGCTGGGCGATGGCAAATCAGCAATCGCCGCCATGGCCCG
>JBMYPG010000336.1:0-1900 GCA_049600095.1 Pikeienuella sp.
AAGCTGGCGAGATGGTTGGCATTCCGGAGCCGGAAACATTCATGCAGCTGCCATGGGCCCCTGAAATCGGCCGCATGTACTGCACGCTCTTCCGCAACCGTGAAGAGAAAGAAAATCCCGGCGGTGCGCTGACCTCAGACGGTCGCGGCAACCTGCGCCGGATGCATGAAGAGTTTAAGGCCAAGCATGGTCGCTCGCTCCGCGTTGGTACCGAGCCGGAAATGATGTGGCTGAAGTTCGACGAGAACGGCAAGCCGAAGGACGGCTTTTCCAAGCCATACTGCTATCACATCGACCAGTTTGAATCGCTACGCCCTGTTTCCATGCAGGTGATCCGCTATGCGCGTCAAATGGGCCTCGACATGATCCAGGGCGACCACGAAGACGCGCCGGGTCAGTTGGAGTTGAACTGGATGTTCGATGACGTGCTGCGTAACGCAGACCGCCTGACGACATACCGACAGATTTGCGCACAGGTTGCGCGCGAAAACGGCATCTTCGCCTGCTTTATGACCAAACCGTTCATGGGTGTGTCGGCCTCTGGTTGTCACCATAACATGTCGCTCTGGCGTGGCGGTGAGGATGAGTTTGTCAAATGTGGGCAAGACCCTGACAACCTGCCGGGCATGCCTGAAAACTACATGTATGTCCGTGGTGGTGAAAACACCTTCATGCCTGATGGCGATGACCCGCAGATGCCTGGCAAGGAAGGCCTCGAAGCCATTGGCGGCGTTGTGCACCACCTTCAGGCACTGACAGCGATTGGCGCCTCAACGGTGAACAGCTATCGCCGCTTGTGGGATACGGGTTTCTGGGCGCCTGTGTTTGCTGACTGGGGTTTCCAGAACCGGACAACGGGCCTGCGCGTCTCTGCACCAGGCCGTTTCGAATATCGTTCGGTAGACAGTATGGTTAACCCCTATCTCATGGGTTCCACGCTGCTTGCGGCGATGGATGATGGTATCGACAACCAGTTGGATCCGGGCCAGCCGGAAGAACGCAACATCTACGAAGCGATCAAGGCCGGCAAACAGGTCAAGAAGCTTCCGATGTCTTTGGGTGAAGCTCTTGAGTTCCTTGAGAACAGCCCCGTTGTTCAAAAGGGCCTTCCTGGTGAGATGTATCGCCTGTTCCATGAGTATAAATACGATGAGTTCGCCCGCTTTAACGCGACCGTGACCGAGTGGGACAACGAAACCTACATGGAATGCCTGCCCTGATTTCAGTCCGCAATTTTGGGCTGACCTAATTCACCATGTGGTGCCTCTTTCGGGGGGCACCACCACCCTAAACCACCACTCTAACGGAGGACCACATTCCATGTGCGGAATTGCTGGACTGATCCACCGGGGGAAAAGCTCGAACGTAGGTTCCGAGATGACCCTGATGCTTCAGGCACTCAAACACCGGGGGCCTGACTCGACAGGTTACGCCGTTTACGGCGAGCCAAACGCTGGTGATTACATCATGCGTCTGAAGGTGGCGGAGGCTGAGGATATGAACCGCGGCCGCGGCATCCATCAGGTTATCGTTGACCGCATTGCAGAGGTTGAATCGATCCTGTCAGAGCATGGCGCATCGGTGAAATCCAAAGAAGCGTCCACCGAGTATTCCTTGCGGTACGTGCTGGGCCACAACGGCGATATGGCCAAGATGGCGGCGCACATCGAGGAAACCGATGGTGTTGAGATCCTTTCAATGGGCAGCGGCCTTGAGTTGATCAAAGACCTGGGCGATGCGTCTGATGTTGCCGGGCTTTATGGCCTGAACGACTTCAACGGCACCCACGCCATTGGGCACACGCGCATGGCAACGGAATCTGACGTTGATATCCGCTCTGCGCATCCCTACTGGGCCTTCCCCTATAACGACGTGAGCGTTGTTCATAACGGGCAGATCA
>JBMYPG010000337.1:0-1847 GCA_049600095.1 Pikeienuella sp.
CGTGGGTTGGCTGCGGCGGGCATCGGCTCGGATACTGGTGGTTCTGTGCGCCTTCCTGCGGCGTGGAATTCACTGGTTGGCCTTAAAACCACCCACGGCCTGTTGCCAGACGATGGCGTTGTTTTCCTCAGCGCCGCATTCGACACCATCGGCCCATTGACCCGCTCGGTAGAGGATGCCGCCCTGCTGACCGCAATGATGGGCGCGCGGCGTGCACCTGATTTATCTGGGGTCAGCGTAAAGGGCGCGCGATTGATGGTTCTGGAAACTGTCGTGCTGGATGATGATTGCCGCGACGAACCCCGCGCCGCTTTCGAGGTCGCCGTTGATGCTCTGGCCGCTGCCGGGGCCATCATCGAACGCCGCGAAGCCCCTGAAATCACTGAAGTTCTGGCCACTGCCGGGCATTTGGTGGTGGGTGAGACCTGGGCCGAATGGGGTGAAGAAATTGAGGCACGCGGCGATGTTATGTATGCACCGATCCGCAAACGCTTTGAATCCGGCGCTTCAGTCACCGCCGCGCAATATCTTCGCGGTTGGAACAAGCTGAATGCCCTTCGCGCGCAGTGGAACGCGCGGGTTGCAGGCTATGACGCAGTGCTCATCCCCTCTGTCCCTATGTTGCCACCGAATACGCAGGCGCTGTTGGCTGATGAGGAATTCTTTATGTCCGAAAACCTGCTGGCCCTACGCAATACGCGGATTGGCAACTTGTTGGGGGTTTGCGGCCTAACCCTGCCAACAGAAACGCCTATGACGGGGATAATGTTGATGGGTCGCCCGTTTGATGAATGGCGCTTGTGCCGTTTGGGCGCTGCGGCGGCACCGATTGTTGGGCCTTCATTCGTTTAAAAGGGCTGGTCCAAGCACCCCTCGCAATAACGTGACTTAACTGCGCGCCCATTCCGCCCGACACTGGGCGGGATGTAAGGGGAATCACGGGGAAGAACGGGGGGTATTTATGCGACAAGCGATGATAGGCGCGGCCTTGGGACTAGCGGCCATCTGCGGTGCCACACAGGCCGGGGCGGCAGAAAAGATCACCGTCACAGGTGAGGCGATTGACACATGGTGCTATTTCTCTGGCGTCATGGGCGGTGCCGATGCCGTTGTCGGGTCAGCCCACCACACCTGCGCTTTGTGGTGCGCCGCTGGCGGCATTCCTGTTGGTCTGCTGGCCGAGGATGGCACGGTCTATATGGTGCTGAAACTTGGCGATGATGACGCCACAAACGGCGGCGACGGGATGTTGCGGATTGCCAGTCATCAGATCACAGCCGAGGGTACGCATTACACCCGAGATGGCGTGAACTATATCGTCGTCTCTCAGGTCGTTGCCGACGATGGCATCGTTAACCTGAGCCACGAAGATTACGACGTGACCCCCCATTTTGCGATACCGGAGCCAAAAGGATGATGCGTTTGCTAAAAACTGCCGCCGCTGCGGTCCTAATCGCTGGTCCAGCATTTGCAGGCGAATGGTCTGAGGGATCGCAAGCCAGAGAATGGGGGCTGTTGGGCGAAGAAACCGCCCGGTTCGAGGCCACTGTCGTTGACCTGTTGTGCGAAGTCGCAGGCGATTGCCCGGCCGATTGTGGCAATGGCACAAGGCAGATGGGCCTGAAACGGGCCGCCGATGGCGCGCTGGTTTTGCCTATGAAAAATCGCCAGCCGGTGTTTTCCGGCGCAGCGACCGATCTTTACCCCTATTGCGGTAAGAACGTCGAAGTTGATGGTGTTCTGGTCGGTGACGAAGAACAAACACCAGTGAAATACTACCTTGTCCAGTTCATCCGAGAACAAGGGGCAGAGGAATGGGTCAAAACCAGCAAGTGGACCAAAGAATG
>JBMYPG010000338.1:0-1785 GCA_049600095.1 Pikeienuella sp.
TTGCGTATTTTAGACCACCAGTTTCAGGGAATGAGGGGGCTACGGTGTCCGCAGTTCCGTCCTGGCGGGCTTTGCGTCCGACCTTGGGGCGGTCCAGTTCTGCCTTAACTTTGGTTAAGTCTTCTTCGGCGTTGTTGCATAGATGTGGGTTGGGTTTGAGAATGCCCTTACCCATGATTTTGGTCACGAGATGGCTTCGAACTTGGCGCGGCCAAGTCCGTTCATGTTGTTCAGGATGCGTGTGCCGATTTCGGCCTCCGTCCTTTGGTTGGAAAAGCATCGTGCTTTCAATTTGGGGCCGATGACCTGCTTCCAACGGCCCATTTGTGTCTCTCCGCGACTGCGCTGATTGTAACCGCTGCTTACCTGCCAGACCATTCTGCCCCCGGTGCGTATCGCGGTAATACGCTGGTCACGAAGCGTGGGGTTGTCCTGCGCTTCGGCGCTAAGGATCGCGTTCTTTGGCGGCGGAATGACGATCTGGATATCGCTACCAAACCGCGCCAACAGAATTTCGCTGGACGGTTCACCGTCGTACGCCCCGTCGGCTATAAACCTAGTCACGTCCCCGTCAATCTGGTCCAGAAGTCCGGGCAAAGCTGTCGGGTCGCCTACACCGTCGGTGGTCAATTCAGAACATACGAGATCGCCGCTGACGAGGTCTAAGCCGAGATGCAGCTTGCGCCAGGATTTGCGTTTAGCCTTTGTTTTATGCTTGTTTTCCAGCCATTCTCCCTCACCAAAGATCTTCAGGCCGGTGCTGTCTATCACCAAATGGATCGGGCCATTCGTCTGCGCCCGCGGGTCCATCGGCAAAACCAACCCAGCTCCACGGCGGGAAAAGGTCGAGTAATCGGGCACAGCCAGATCCAGTCCCATGATCTTGATGAGGCTGCGGACAAAGCCTTCTGTTTGGCGCAGGGGCTGCTTGTAAACCATGCCAAGCGTCAGACAAACAGTGATCGCCAGATCGGAGTATACCGGCTGGCCACCCCGCGACTTGCGGCGATCTGCGCGCCATGCGGCTTCTACCTCGGGGCTCAACCAAACTGTGACATCACCGCGCTGACGCAGGCTCTCATTGTATTCGGACCAGTTCGAAACCCGGTACCGCTTCTTCTCGAACTTGTGCCGACGCGCGTCGTTGAATTTATGCGGCATCAGCGCTATCCAATCGATTACAAAGCCGCCTGCTTACTGAACCAAACGCATCTATGCAACAACGCCACGCCACTTGGGGAATGTCGGTTTAGGTGAGTTTCCATATTTTCCCCTTTATTTTCGGGCAAACCTGTGCTTTGAGAGCAGAGAGCTCGGGGAAAAAGCTTAGGGGAAATTGTTGCATACAACGTGCGTAAGTCTTCTAATGGCCGCCAATATGAAAAAGAAAGAAAGTCAAGCTTATGATTAGAGTAGAAAACCTCGAGAGTAACACTGTTCAGCAGTTTGAGAATGACGTGGAGTATATCAATCTGACTGAGCAGTCGAAGATCTACTTCGATTATTCAGCAAGCGACGTAGCGAGTTCTGTACGCGAAGGCGATGATCTGGTTTTGACGTTTGTAGATGGCGTGGTTGTGCGCATTAATCAATACTATGACTTCGTGGAAGATACGGCCTTCATTTTCTTTGTTGATGAGGCCGGCATAATTACGCCGTGGGTGTCCGGGCTTTTGATTGCATCTGGCGTAGCGCTCATCGCTGGAGGCTCATCTGATGCTGCCGCCGCAGCCGAGGATGCAGCGCTAGCTGTGATCGCAGCCTATGCCGCTGACAACACAAACC
>JBMYPG010000339.1:0-1767 GCA_049600095.1 Pikeienuella sp.
TGCCGCAATGCAGCGGTTACAAGGTCGGTGGCGAAACCCTGTGCGATGCCATTCAACGTTAGTGCCTGACCGTGGCGCAAAGTGATTTGGTTGGTGCCGTGCTTAACGTCGCGCCAGCCGATTAGGGCCTCGGCTTCCGCTGGATCTTTGCCCTCGGCCAGTGCCTGCCAGAGCGGTTGTACGGTTGGGTCGAACAGGCCATTTGTTGCGTTGTGTATCGGGTCGACGGCGCTGAGCAGTTGTTGAAATACGGGTGCTGGATTGGTCAGCGTACCGCTGCGATTCAAATTTGAAAGCGCTGAGTCCGGGTCAAACAAACTGAACTGGGCTTCGGCCAATTGCAGCAGGTTTTGGATTTGCGACAGGGCAGGTGCGGCGATGTCCTTTGGCCCGTGAATTGTGACTTCGGCCTCCGCCCCCAATGCAATACCGCTCCAGCGGTGGGTCTGGGCCATTGCGGGTTGGGCGATCAGGCAGGCACCGGAAATGGCGAGGAAGCGGCGACGATTTAAGTGGTTGGTCATTCGGCGGCCACCTTGTGCAAGCTGCGGCCATTGCGGGCAGCGAGGATCAGCGGCACGCATTTATCTTTATCATCATGGATGGTCACACAATCGAGACATTGGAAGCATTCGGAATACTGAATCTCTCCGGTTTTCTTGATCGCCCCATAGGCACATTTAACTTTGCAAAGCTGACAGGGGGAACCGCACTCGCCACGCCGGTCAATCCATTTGCGGGTTCGTAGCAATCCACCGATGGCCATCATTGCGCCCAGCGGGCAGACATATCGGCAGAACCCTTTGAACACGACCATCGACAGCAACAGTAGGCCAATTGCATAGGCAACGTAGTACCATTCGCGGATGAAATAGGTTGTTACGGCGGTCTTGAAGGGCTCAACCTCTATCGCCGTGTCCAGGTGAGCCGGGGCGCTGAACAGGGTAGCGACCAAGGCAAATAGGGCGATGTATTTTACCCATTTCAGGCGCTCATCCCAGGCGTCGGATATTGTGATTTGGCGAATTCCGAGTAAACGCGCGGCATGGTGGGCAAACTCTTGCATCGCGCCGAAGGGACAAAGCCAACCGCAGAATAACCCCCTGCCCCAAAGAACAAAGCCGATGATGGTGACGCCCCAAATGGCCAGAGAGAAGGGGTCGTAAAGCAGAAAGGCAAGTGAGCCGCCCTCAACCAAGGTGCGGATAACGCCCAGCGGTGTAACGATGGAAAGTTGCCCCTGCCCCCACCAACCGATGAAGCCTATAACGACCGCCAGAATACCAAGGCGAATGGGCGTAAAGTGTCGATGCCCGGCCAACCGGTTGAGGCGGAAGCCTAGCAGAGCAAGCAAGCCAGCGAGAAAAATGCCTAACACAATCAGGTCAGTTGACCGATTGCGCAACGCCTCCAGCCATGCCGGATCTGGTTTGATCACCTCTGGTCGTTTGAAAAACCGTTCGTCCGCCGCGTAGTTGGCGGATAATGTGACAGAGCCGACCTGCGGCTGAAACACGCCATGTTTGCGTGATGCTTGAATATTCAGTTGCCATTCTGCTGTTGGATCGAAGCCGAGGCGGCGATCGGTGCGCAAAATGAGCGCGGTGCCATCGCGCACAGCCTCTGGTGCGTCTTTATGCATCTGCACGAATATGTCAGCGTCGCGGAACGCAACGGGGAAACCGCCCTGCTCTGCACTAAGCTGGTTTGGGGCGGTGTTGCGGATGAAATCTTCGGTTATCAGGCCATGGCGCGCGGTTTCGACGA
>JBMYPG010000340.1:0-1717 GCA_049600095.1 Pikeienuella sp.
TGAAATGGAGCTCGGAAAATATTAAACCGGACACCAGTGGGTCAAGCCCGGGATGACAAGGCGGTGAGCCACATTTCTGAGTTTGGGATCAGGTTCGATAACGACATTCCACCAAATCAGAAATTATCTTTTCGGCCCCGGACTTCCTTAAACACTTCAGCGTCCGAGGCATCCTCCATCCCCAGATGCGCACGCATTGCCGGGTCGGATGATCGCAGGAACGGATTGGTCGCCAATTCCGCCGCGATGGTACTCGGCGAAGTCGCCTGATCCGCCTCCCGCATCGCCTTAATCTCCTCGCCCCGCGCGACCAAGGCCGCATTGTTAGGATCAACCGACAGCGCAAACGCCAGATTTGCTAGGGTATACTCATGGGCCGAATAAACCGCCGTTTCCGGTGGCAAAGCAGCCAGCTTTGACATGCTTTCATGCATCATCGCCGGATTACCCTCAAATATCCGCCCACAACCGAGCGTGAACAGCGTGTCGCCCGTAAACACAACGCCCTGCCCCGGAATCCAGAAGTTGATCATGTCGGTGGTGTGGCCCGGCGTATGCAGCACCCGCACCTCTTCGCCGCCAAAACTGAAACGGTCGCCATCACCATAACGCTCATCCAACCCCGCAATCGGCTGCGATTCCGGCTTTGGCCCGATAACACGCGCACCGGTCGCGGCTTTCACCTCGGCTAGCCCCTGCGTATGGTCCCAATGATGGTGGGTGATCCAGATATGCGTCAGCGTCCAGCCCGAAGCCTCTACCGCCGCCAGACAAGCGCCCGCATCACCAACGTCAACCATCGCGGTTTCGCCCGTTGATGGAGAGTGGATCAGCACGCCATAATTGTCGCTCAGATAGGGAAACTGAATAATCTCCATCACCATTCTCCTGTATTCGGCATTGACGCCCATGGCTCCGCCGGTTCCTGCGGCTCACCTTCCTGCAACAACTCAATCGAAATCCCGTCAGGCGAGCGGACAAAGGCCATGCGCCCATCGCGCGGCGGCCGGTTGATCACCACGCCATTGTCCATAAGGCTTTGGCAAAGCGCATAAATATCATCGCACTTGTAAGCCAGATGGCCAAAATTGCGTCCGCCGGCATATTCCTCCGGGTCCCAATTATACGTTAGCTCCAGCTCACATGATCGCTCCTCAACCGCGCGGTCCTTATCCTTTGGCGCAGCCAGAAAGATCAGCGAAAACCGACCAGATTCGTAATCACTGCGCCCGGTTTGAACCAACCCCAGCTTGTTACAGTAAAAATCCAGCGAAGCGTCCAGATCAGTGACCCGGACCATAGTGTGCAGATAGCGCATAATGACGTTCCCTTGGCGTTTCTTTGCATCAGACAAAACACGATCAAGGGCAACCGGTTCAATAGCAGAACGTCGCCCAGCCGAAATTTTGTCTGGTGAAAGCACAGCCCAAACCCGCTATAGCTGTCAGCACAGCAGACGAAAGACCCCCATGAATAACAGCAATGACATCGCCGAACGGCTCGCCAGCCGCCTGAAAAACGAACGGCGCGACAAGGGGCTGAGCCTAGAGGCGCTGGCCAAACTATCCGGCGTATCCCGGTCCATGCTGTCACAAATTGAGCGGGGCGAAAGCAGCCCCACAGTCGCCAGCCTCTGGAACCTCACCCGCGCCCTGAACGTCGATTTCGCCGGGCTGCTGGACGACAGCGCCGGGGCGGATAATGCAATTCACGAACT
>JBMYPG010000341.1:0-1709 GCA_049600095.1 Pikeienuella sp.
TTGAGGGCGTCGGAGATGATGGCATCCTCTGGGCCGAGCAGAGCTTCGAATAACCCAGCGTTGGCGTCGAAACAGGCGGCAAACAGGATGGCGTCGTCTTTGTTGAGGAAACCGGCAATGCGTTGTTCTAATTGCCGGTGCAGGTCTTGTGCGCCGCAGATAAAGCGGACGGAGGCCATGCCATAGCCGCGATCATCCATCGCCTGTTTTGCCGCTGCGATCAGGGCAGGGTGATCGGCGAGGCCGAGGTAGTTGTTGGCGCAGAGGTTGATCACGTTGCGTTCTCCCACGGCGATTTCGGCGCCCTGGGGGGAAGTGATCTCACGCTCTTTCTTTAGCAGACCGTCCTGGTCAAGTTGGGCGAGGGTGGCGTTTAGGTGGTTGGTGAAGGATGTGGACGTTGATGCGGACATGGCGAAGCCTCCTGTATGAGGGAGATTTGTCCGTTATTTTGGATAATGTCAATATGTGGGATGAAAATCTGTTATTTTGGAATTGATTTGGTGGGTGACGTACGCAGTTGCATGATCTTTGAATGATGGAGGTCGACATTGGTGAATTGAGCAGCGAATGGCTGGTTTGAGCCCAGAGCGACAGATACCGCACGATAGATAGAGGTCCGCTTTGGGGGAAATGAGCGGGGATGTCACTCCCTATTTTTGACCACTAAAATGTCTATCTGCTCGGTTTTCCGCGTCCAAAAGTGTATCTATGAAAAGAGTCTCAAATTCATCGGATAGACGTTTGTGGAAGGGATGATAAGTTACGTGTGCGTTGAATTTACGCCCTCGAAAAACATACGAAAATTGGCAATTCCTAATTCCGACATTCCCGTACCTCGAATTAAGATCAAAACCAAAAACGTCTCTAATAGTTTCAAAGTCTTCTTCGTCTAAATCAAAAATATCAGAGAAGGTTGGTCGACCTACAACCGACATATCTGAGAACGGCACGTACGGTTGCCCAACGAATGAAATTTTTCGCGCAAAATTGTCTCCATCTAGTACAACTTCAGTGTGCACTCGTTTTATGCTCACAATTGGATCGGCACCGAAATTGATCAAGCTTTCCAATTTTATTTCTAGGTCGGTCTCCACAAAATCTGGTCGATAACCCATAAATTTCGTATATTTTTGAGGGACAGGCAGAAGTTTAAATAATCTGTGGCATGAAAAATCTCTGTTATAAAACACTTCTTCTGAGCTTTGATTCAATATTATGAGATGGTGACTGTCGTTAATGACCCTGACCTCTGCATGAATGCTCGGAACTTCGAATCTGTCGACAACGCGGTCGAATAGAAGTGTTGAGACACTAATAAGTGCAACCAAAAGTGCTAGAGCGGCGTTGGAAAAATTGAAATATGTTCGCCAATTTTGCCAATGATTGCAGTTTGAGCAAAATTTTTGCCCACTCTCAATTTTGGCGTTACATGCCCAACAGATGTTCGGTTTGTTGGTCATTTATTGCACTGAAACCGACGGCCTTCAGGGCCAAGCAAACACATCAGATTAAGCACTGAGCCGCTCCAGAAAAAATGCAACCACGCCTAACCAGCCACTATGTCAAGTTTCGACATGGTTTAACATCAAGAATATTCCAAAGAGTTCAGTAGTCACTAATTGCGTGCCATACTATGCGTTAATAGCCTTCGCGCAAAGTATTAAACTTCCGAAAGCCGACCCTGCCTGACCCAATATGAAGGTCCG
>JBMYPG010000342.1:0-1648 GCA_049600095.1 Pikeienuella sp.
GCGCGGCTTAGGCCAACGGCAATTGCACCAAGGACGGCGGCTGATGCTTGGCCGAGTGCGCATGCCTTTACGTCCTGGCTGTATTCGGCGATCTGGTCGCCATTCATCACAACCGAAACGGAGACCGAGGAGCCGCAAAGCGGAGAGCGTTTTTTCGCTGTGCCATCCGGCGAAGGCAGCGGGTCAGTCAATGGAATATCAGCCGCGAGCGCAAGGATGCGCTTTGAATAGAGCTGTATCAGGTCACTATCGGCCATCATGCATTCCTTTTGCCGCCCAAAGCATATCACGGTGGGGCATATCGCGTGGAGGCATGATGCCTAATAATACGCGATATGCCCTAGATAGACGTTAAGCGCTGTGTGTAAAGAGGGACGAAAGTTGAAAATTGGAGTCCTGCCCGTGTCATCTGATGTAACCGCCCCCGCATTCGACCCCTCTGCATTGAAATATGACGACCGTGGTTTGATCCCCGCCATTGCCCAGGATGCGGAAAGTGGTGAGGTTTTGATGATGGCCTGGATGAACGAACAATCGGTTCGAGTAACCGTGGAAACGGGTTGGGTCACTTATTGGTCGCGGTCTCGTCAGACTTATTGGCGTAAAGGCGAATCCTCGGGCAATCGCCAAAGCCTCACGGAATTGCGTTTTGACTGCGACAAGGATTGTCTGTTGGTTTTGGTGAACCAGATCGGGCCAGCCTGCCACACTAATCGGCGGAGCTGTTTCTATTCAGCGGTGCGTGAGGGCGCAGTGGTGGAGATTATGGCACCTGAATAATGTTGCTGTGGGGGTAGGATGACCAGAGACGAATGGCGCGAGGGCGCGGCCCTGTTGATTTTGAGGGCCGGGTTGGCCTGGTTCATCTTTTTATGGGCCGCCCATAAAATCATCACCCCCAAGCAATATCAGGGATTGGCCCGGCATTTCGACGGCGTGGATATGTCGTTCTTTCAAGTCTATGCCGTCGGTGGTTTGCAAATCGCGGTTTGCGTTTTGGTGCTGTTCGGCATGTTCCGCTATTTCAGCTATTCCGCGTTGTTGGTGATGCATTTTTTCACGGTAACGCGACGGTTTGAGCGGTTTTTTGATCCGTTTGCCATCAATGACCGTGGGTTTCCGATCAATCGGAACATGGTGATTGATCTGGCGGTACTGGGGGCGATGATTGCGCTGGTGTTACTGATCCATCGTGACCAGTTGAGTTTTGGTGGCTGGATGGCTCGGCGTGGACGTGGGCGGTGGTGAAACTAGGCTTCACTGACTTTTGTGTTGTTTGCGTGGGCGGGTTTTGAGTATTTGGGCGATAAAGAGTTTGTTGTTAAGCGCCTAACCCGATGGCTTCTTTCACATCTTTTAGTGTCCAACCTTCGTTGCGGAGGGCGCTGATGGCTACGCTGTCGGCTCTCTTGGCTAGTCGGGTGCCGGTTTCATCACGGATCAGTCGGTGGTGATGGTAGGTTGGTTCGGGCAGGCATAGCAGCGATTGCAGTAGCCTGTGGATTGGGGTGGCAAAGAACAGGTCTTGACCCCTTGTGACATGGGTGATGCCCTCGGCCGCATCATCGACAACGACCGAAACGTGATAGCTGGTTGGTGTGTCTTTGCGAGCGAGCACGATGTCCCCGCAAGTTTCAATGAGCCAGTT
>JBMYPG010000343.1:0-1585 GCA_049600095.1 Pikeienuella sp.
CAAACCCCCGTTTCTTGGGGGTTTGAAGCAACAACAGCACGCGCGGAGAGGGCAGGGCGCCCGGCGCAACCGAAGGGAAGAAAAAACATGAACCGGACCGCAATCAAAGAAGAATCCTTTTGTCTGGAAACCGAAGCGGGCGCTGTCGCGATCGCAATGCAGAACGATACCTTTCGGCGTGCTGTTCTTGCTGGAATGCCTACCAAGGGAATGCTGGTGTGCACACAAGGCGTTTTGGCGCTCGATATTGAAACCTACCGTGACCTGCTTCTGTCCTTTGCCCTGTTCACCGCTTTCGATGAAGGCAACGACCCGTATGGCGAACACAACTTTCTCGCGGTCAAAATCAAGGGCGAAACCTATTTCGCCAAAATCGACTATTACGCCGATGAGACGCTGACCTGGGGGAGTGAAGACCCCGGCGACCCTGATCAGACCTACCGCGTTCTAACAGTCATGCGCGCCTGCGAATATTGAGCTTGCCATGACCTTCATTGACCCCACCGATATCCACATGACCGGGCAACAAGCAGAGGATTTTGCAGACGCGCAATGCGCGCGTTTGCAACCCGACCACAGCGCCCCAGATGCCTGGTGGATTGTTGCCGAAAAACACGCCGGAAAACCTGCCTTTGCGTTCCGGTTGCGCGAGATCGACGTTTCGAACTGGCACATCGATGTAGGACTGCCCGCCTCCTCGATCCTCGGTCCCAGGTGGTTTGTTGATGTTGAAAAAATCGGCTGGCGTAATCTGCCGAAATACTAGTTCTTTCAATTCTGCCAATGTCTTGCCCATGCTGCAATTTGACGAGCTGAGTCGCCTTCATTGTTCGTGACACTACATCAGAAGATCATCTGCCGTCATCTAAGCCCGTCTCACCGTTCGCTCGCTTACCTTAAACAACCGCGCAATCTCGGAGACGTGGCGTTGGTCCTCATCACGCATCCGACGCACTTCGGCCTTCTGAGCGGACGTTAGGGCAGGGGGCCTGCCCCCGATCCGGCCACGCTTGCGGGCAGATGCCAGACCTTCCCTGGTTCGCTCGGAAATCCGCTCGCGCTCAAACTGGGCGATGGAAGCGAAGACGTGAAACACGAGACGGCCTGCCGGCGTTGTCGTGTCGATGTCTTCGGCAAGGGAACGAAAGCCAGCACCGCGTTCTCGGATCGTCTCCACGATCTCCAAGAGGTCCTTCAGGGACCGTGCCAGGCGGTCATACTTCGTGACGGTCACAACGTCGCCGTCGCGGAGCTGTTCCAGCATTCTGTCCAGTTCCGGGCGGGTGCGCCTCGATCCGCTGATCTTGTCTGCGAAAACCTTCTCGGCACCGGCTGCCGAAAGGGCATCCGTCTGTGAATCCAGGCTTTGGTCGTCCGTGCTGACGCGGGCATATCCAATGATCATGCTTCACTGTGACAAAAACCTGCCAAAACCGCAAAGGTTTTGCCGTAGGTTTTTGTCCAGGCTAAGCGATTGATCTGGCGTGGGGCAGGGCAGGGCGGCAAAAACGACCGTTTCTGGATGCTTGAAATCACGCCCTCCATTTGTTACATGTAACGAAAGGAGAGTCCCATGCCAACACCT
>JBMYPG010000344.1:0-901 GCA_049600095.1 Pikeienuella sp.
CTGTATTGGCCTTTGATACGGGGCCCGCAAATGCGCCGCTGAATGATTTTATGATGGATCGTTTGGGGCAGGCTTATGATGCGCATGGTGCCTTGGCCGCGACTGGGACGCCTGATATGGACGTGGTGCGGGCGTTTTTAAACACGCCTTATTTTCGCAAACTGCCGCCCAAATCATTGGATCGGAACAGTTTTCCCCAGATTGCGGAGTTGGTTGCGCACATGAATGACGCAGATGGCGCCGCAACACTGTGCGCGATCATCGCGGCCACGGTCGCAACGGGGATGGAACACATGCCCGCACCTGTATCCCAAGTGTTGGTCTGCGGCGGCGGGCGGCATAACCCCGTCATCATGTCCATGCTGCGCGCAGGATTGGGGGTGCCTGTGTTGGCGGTGGAACATCACGGTTTAAACGGCGATATGCTAGAGGCGCAGGCCTTTGCCTATCTGGCGGCGCGTGTGTTGAACAAACGCCCAACCAGCGGCCCCAGCACAACGGGCGCGCCTGTGTTTATCGGGGGTGGTGAGTTGGCGCGGCCTTAGCTGATGATCCAGGTACGTTTACCCGCTACAGCTTGCCCCACCCAAAACACAGAATTTCGCGCAATGGGGGTGGTTTAGGCGCACGTCGCGATCTGCATCCCGCAACGTTGGGCCCAATTCAAACTGCGGATCATAGGCCAGAAGGGTGCAGGCCAAAACCGCGGGGGAATCGGCCCCTTTGCGGCGCACAACCATCCGCGCGTTGGAACACATCAATTCCCGTGGATCTTTGTTCAAAATGCCCCAACAGGCCGTTGTGATTTCAGGCACATCCAAGGTGCCTGTCATTTCGGGAAATAAGACTGTTTCTGCGGGCGCATGGGCGTCAATGTCAAACCCCTCTGCCTGATACAGGG
>JBMYPG010000345.1:0-738 GCA_049600095.1 Pikeienuella sp.
TGCTGGCAAAACCAATGATGATGCCCACCGCGACCAATCCGCCAAACCAGATGAGTGCGCGAAATGGATAGACGCCGTAGCCGATTATAAAACGTTCAGCCGGGCGTAATAGCCAGCTTACCCAGAAAGAGGCCGGTACGACTCGGTCGCGGTGGCGGTGTTTGGCATAAAGCACTGCGCTGGCCTTGTCTGTTTGTCCAGAGGCCTCCAATGCACTGGCAAGCTGGATATAGGGGCTGGGGTCGTATCCGCCATGCGCTGTGGCCTTGTCGACCCATTCGATCAAGGCCTCTGCCAGCTCTTCTTCCATCGTGCGCATGGTGTGTGCCGTATACCCGCCGAGCCGTTCATAACGAAATCCCGTCAGGTCAGTATGTAGTGCCGGATCTATAGGTGCGGGCCAACCGGTTAAGGCTGCCTGAATTGCCCCCACCTGAGTATTGCGGAGGATTAAGCGGGCATTTTCACCCCAGATAACTTCGCCTTTATCTGCATGTGAAAGTAGGAATTCACCTCTGACCTTCGCGCCGGTTGCATTGAATACGCCGTTAAGACTTGTTCCATTGAGCTGAAGATAACCACCAATTTGTGCATTAATCAGGTTTACATCTTGGAAAGAAGCGCCTTCTCTGAGTAACATGCTGGCACCAGTCGTAATGCTGCTCGATTCCAATTTGCCGTTGAAAGTTGAGCCATCGGTTTCGACGCTGCCTTCAACTTTTGCACGCAGCAGGTTTA
>JBMYPG010000346.1:0-652 GCA_049600095.1 Pikeienuella sp.
CATTTACTGCAATGCGCCCCAAAGAGGTTCTATCTCTTCTGCCAGAAAACGTGAGCGATAAGAGCCTGATTGTGATTGGGTCGAAAACTGAGGGATCAGATAGATCTATTCCGCTACACCCTGAGATTGCTGACTTCCCAGCGTTCTTCCATGCGTTTTGGACCTGTCGCGATTTGATGCCGCTCCTTTGATAGCATTTATTGCAGCAAAGGAGACAGACTATGCCCTGCACGGCAGGGTCATGCGAAGCATGATCCCGAGAGTGGGACTGAAACGGACGGACGAATTTCGACGGGATGCAGTGCGAATTGCACTGACCAGTGGGCTGACGCGCAAACAGGTTGCTGATGATCTTGGTGTTGGCATGTCGACGCTGAACAAGTGGATCACTGCACACAGAGACACAGACGTGGTGTCCAAAGAAGACTTGAGCCTCGCCCAAGAGAATGACCGGCTTCGACGCGAGAACCGCATTCTCAAGGAGGAGAGGGACATCTTAAAAAAAGCAACGCAGTTCTTCGCGGGCCTAAAGCCATGAGGTTCAGGTTCATCGAAGAACATCGCGGGTCTTTCCAAACGGAGCGCCTGTGCCGGATTATGGATGTCAGCCCTCGAGGTTTACGGGCTTTCCGTAGTCGGCCAGCCAGCCGCA
>JBMYPG010000347.1:0-649 GCA_049600095.1 Pikeienuella sp.
GCAGCAACGGATCGCATTAGCGCGTGCTTTGGTTTTTGAACCCGAATTGGTTCTTATGGACGAACCATTGGGTGCCTTGGACAAACAACTGCGCGAAAAAATGCAGTTTGAAATCACGCGTCTTGCGCACAACTTGGGCATTACCGTCGTCTACGTAACGCACGACCAAACAGAGGCCCTAACGATGTCAGACCGCGTTGCCGTGTTTAACGATGGTGTGATCCAACAGATTGACGCGCCTGATGTTTTGTATGAACAACCTAAAAATAGCTTTGTTGCGCAGTTCATCGGTGAAAACAACACGCTAGACGGTGTCATCGAAGAAATCAAAGATGGGATCGCCCTTGTAAAGCTGGACAATGGCGATGTGATTGACGCCAAGCCGGTCAACGTCAGCGCGAAAGGAGAGCGAACCCGCGTCTCCATACGCCCTGAGCGCGTAGAGTTTAGAAAAGATCGCCTAAAAGAAGGCGCACATCTATTAAACGCAGAAGTTTTGGAAGTGATCTATATGGGTGACATCCTCCGGACGCGTTTGAATGTGGCAGGCAACACAGAATTCATCGTGAAAACACGGAATGCTCCGGATCAGACACGTCTGAACGTCGGAGAAGTAATTGAGATCGGGTGGCAACCGGAAGATTGTCGT
>JBMYPG010000348.1:0-635 GCA_049600095.1 Pikeienuella sp.
GAGCAACGGCAAGCTGTTCACGCAGTTCTATCGCACAATCTGGGAGCGAGTCGTTGGTCATCTTGGACTAGAGGATGTAGTGTGGCATACACTACGACATACCACCTGTTCTCGCCTCGTGCAGCGTGGTATGCCTCTAGTCCATGTCAAAGAGTGGATGGGTCACAAAGCGATTCAGACCACAATGAGGTACGCTCACCTTGCCCCGATGCACTTGCAGAAGGGGGTTGAGTTACTAGAACAAACTGACTAAGTGTAGTTGCAGGGATGTTGTGTCCCAGGCTGTGGCCTACAGTGCGGATGTGGTGGAATTGGTATACACAAGGGACTTAAAATCCCTCGCCTTTTCAATGGCTTACGAGTTCGAGTCTCGTCATCCGCACCACCACAGCAGACTTAAAATCGGGTGACTAATACATACACCCCTGCAACTACCTAAAAAAATATTTAGTTTCATAAGCTTAATTGAATTGATTTAGCTTTGAAAATTTGTTACACTAGTGCAACTAGTTTATAGATTAGGCCACAAGTTGGTGGCCTTGCGTGTCCTTGAGGTGATGAGATGAAAAAGAAAAAGAAGCCATTGCCTAAGCCACGCAACCCTAACTGGAAGCTACCTCCACCAAAGGTAATTC
>JBMYPG010000349.1:0-605 GCA_049600095.1 Pikeienuella sp.
TAGGACGTTTGCCACACGACCCAGCGCGCGCGCTTGAGTTGATGAAAGAAGCGGGCATGGAAGATTATGAGCACGAGTTGGTTTCAATCGACGACGACTGGCGTAAAAACACTACTGACGCGGTCGCTGCACAGTTGCGAGATGCAGGCATCAAAGTTAAACGGACAATCCTACCGGGATCAACATTCTGGAATGACTGGACGAAATACTCCTTCAGCTCAACCAACTGGAACCACCGTCCATTCGCGACACAGGTTTGGGGCCTTGCCTACCGTTCGGGTGAAGCATGGAACGAATTTGGTTGGTCAAACCCGGAATTCGACGCGCTACTTGCAGAAGCGAACTCAATCGCGGACGCAGATGCACGTCGCGAAGTTGCCGGGAAGATACAAGCGATTGTTGCCGAAGAAGGCGTAACAATTCAGCCTTACTGGCGTTCGTTGTACCGTAGCCACGCGCCAAACGTTGTATGTGATATGCACATCGCGTATCACTCGCATGTATACAAGTGGGGCCTAAAAGCTTAATTCACTTGTCACGAACGGGGGCTGCATTCCATAAGGGTGCAGCCCCTTTTTCAAATAAACAGGGATGCGTTTTCCGTT
>JBMYPG010000350.1:0-601 GCA_049600095.1 Pikeienuella sp.
CGAACGCGCAGCCCAGCGCATCGACATGCGCATGCTTTCCTCAATGCGCGCACGATCCGCAGGCAGCGCGGGACATTCGTCAAAACACATGACGATGTCGCTGCCCAACAGGCGTTGAATTTCCATGGACCGTTCAGGAGTCAATTCATGAAGCGACCCATCCAAATGGGATTTAAACGTCACCCCCTCTTCCGTCAGTTTACGGAGGGAAGAGAGCGACATCACCTGAAACCCACCACTATCGGTCAAAATGGGGCGTTCCCAGTTCATGAATTTGTGCAAACCACCAAGTCGATCAATGCGTTCGGCCGTTGGGCGCAGCATCAGGTGATAGGTATTGCCCAATAGGATGTCAGCACCTGTGGCACGCACGCTTTCGGGCATCATCGCCTTAACCGTTGCGGCGGTGCCCACGGGCATGAAGGCAGGTGTGCGGACCTCACCACGCGTTGTGGAAATCACCCCTTGGCGTGCCTTGCCGTCGGTGGATTGTAGATCAAATGAAAATCTTTGCGTCATGCGGGACGATTTGGCAGGTTTAGGTGCAAATGCCAAGAGGGTTTATCAAGCGCAGGACACAAGCCGACCTTGGAAGAAGTCA
>JBMYPG010000351.1:0-586 GCA_049600095.1 Pikeienuella sp.
CCCGATGCACCCTCCATCGTTTCGTACCCCTGATCGATGATCATTGACACCGCGTTATTGTGTGGGGGATCCAAAACAGCGCCCGTTGCATCATGACTGTACCACGTCCAATCGGGACAGCGTGATAGCCCGACGGCATCCACGCCCAAAAAATAACTGGCCGCCTTAATATTGGCCGCATTCTGCGCCAAATCATCGGGGCGCGCGCCGTTTTCATTCGCCTCTCCATCTTGCAACAGAACAAAGGCGCCTAATGCACGCCGCTGCGCACAGGATGGTGCGGCCTTCCGCGCGTAATAGCCACCCTTAGCCCCCTCTTGCAGGTTTTTGCCCATGTCCCCAAATTGAGCGCGCGCGAACATATCTGTGCGTTTTGGAACGCGGGCCACACGCGCCTCATCAATATAGGTTGTGGGTGTTTCGACACGTTTCAGGTTTTCAAAAGGATGCGGCCCATCGACGAATTTACGCTTGGAAAACGGATCACGATTAAACGCACTTTTGGAAAACCCTTTGCCAAACCACCATGCGGGACCTTGGGTTTTAAACCATGGTTGTTCTGCGCGCGGCGCCAATGGGCGATCGG
>JBMYPG010000352.1:0-545 GCA_049600095.1 Pikeienuella sp.
TTCGGCGATTAGTTTTTTATGGTCATTCGGCATCTGTTTCTCCCCTTCTTTCCGGAGTATTCATTGATTCAAGCGCCGTGTTAGCAATGCGAATGATTCGCGTGACGGTGCCATTCATTCTGGGCGTCTCTGCCGCTGAAATTTTAGTCAACGCGCTGATCAGTTCACGAATTGTCGAGCGCTGACTCAGAATGACGGTGAGGTTTTCGTCACGCCTCATGCGCGCGCACTCTGTCGAGCGTCGTGAGTTAGTCAACTTGGCAGTCAGTTTCTGAGTAGTTTCTGACTCGTTGGCGTACAATGTTCGGTATTTATTCCGCGTGCGGATTGTTTCCGCACGCGTAGCCACCAGCTTACGCCACGCTTCCTGATAATCGTCACGTGAACGGGTTTTCACGTCGAGTTCATCATGCAGGCGCGAAATTTCATCACGTAATCGTGAAATTTCGCGCTGCGGTTTAAATATCCAATCAAACATCACGCCACTCCCTTTCCATTGCGTCAGCACTTCGCGACGCCTCATTCCCTATCGTCATTTTTTCGCT
>JBMYPG010000353.1:0-545 GCA_049600095.1 Pikeienuella sp.
AGGCTAAGGGACTTTCATCAACAGTGAAGCAGACTAAAAAATTAGTAGAAAAAGAGAGGCCGGAAGTCTGGGATATCTTAGACGAAGTGATACGTGAGCATCCGGTCATGCTGAATAGGGCTCCCACGCTTCACCGTTTAGGCATTCAAGCTTTTGAACCGGTTTTAATTGAAGGAAAGGCTATTCAGCTCCATCCTCTGGTATGTGCTGCCTTTAACGCTGATTTTGATGGAGATCAAATGGCCGTCCACGTGCCTTTGAGTCTTGAAGCACAATTAGAAGCTAGGGTGTTGATGATGTCGACAAACAATGTTTTGTCGCCTGCAAATGGGGCCCCCATTATAGTTCCTTCTCAGGATATGATCCTCGGCTTATATTATACAACGATAGAGCGCGAAGGTATGAAAGGCGAAGGGATGTCTTTCAGCTCTACAGAAGAAGTGCAATATGCCCTAGACACTGGAACAGTGCACCTTCATGCAAAGATTCAAGCTAGAATTGGTCAGATTGATGAAGAGGGAAATGAAATTTTCAAACGGTTTGAT
>JBMYPG010000354.1:0-545 GCA_049600095.1 Pikeienuella sp.
AAAATGACTAAACAAACTGGTTTTCATGATAGCTTTGCGAAGCACACGCGAAATTTTATTGAATATAACGGCTATTGGTTAGCGAACTGCATGGCTGAACATGGTGCTATCGCAGAATACCACGCGACACGTGAAAAGTGCGTAATAATGGATTTGTCGCCCCTGCGAAAATTCGAAGTAACTGGGCCTGATGCTGAAGCATTATGCCAGTATATATTCACGCGAAATATTAAGTCGTTGCCGATCGGTGGTGTGGTTTACACAGCGATGTGTTACGAACATGGCGGCATGATCGACGATGGCACAGTATTTAGGCTGGGCAAGGATAATTTCCGCTGGATCGGAGGCAACGATTATGGCGGGGAATGGATGCGCGAGCAGGCCAAAAAATTAGGTTTACGTGTTCTAGTGCGGTCATCCACTGACCAATTGCATAACGTAGCAGTGCAGGGGCCAGAAAGTCGTGACTTACTTCGCAAGCTGGTTTGGACAGCGCCACACAACCCCGAATTTGATCAATTAGAATGGTTCCGCTTCACCCCTGC
>JBMYPG010000355.1:0-525 GCA_049600095.1 Pikeienuella sp.
AGATCTGCACGTCACAGGCAACATCAAAACAACAGGTGACATCCAAGTTGAGGGCACTGTTGAGGGTGACATTCGCGCCCATTTGTTGACCATCGGTGAAACCGCCACGATCAAGGGCGAAGTCATTGCAGATGATATCGTCATCAACGGGCGCATCATCGGCCGCGTGCGTGGCCTAAAGGTGCGTTTGACCGCAACCGCACGTGTTGAGGGTGACATCATCCACAAAACAATCGCGATTGAATCAGGTGCACATTTTGAAGGATCGGTTCAGCGTCAGGACGATCCCCTATCAAGCGGTGCGAAAACGCCTGCGGCCGCAGAGGCAAAGTAAACTACCACCAAAACAATGTAACGGACCTGCGATTTTCGCAGGCCTTTTGTTTTGGGCCTTTATTTTGGCGGAATGGAATAGGTTAGCGATGCGCGCGCCACGGGTTTATCAACCCCATCGGAATAAATCATCGCATCCCCAACAACCAGCACACGGCCCAATTTGTGGATACGGCATATTGTGTAGAGATC
>JBMYPG010000356.1:0-506 GCA_049600095.1 Pikeienuella sp.
TAATTTTCTAACACTAATGCTATGCGTGTAGGATTCAAAGACACACCAAACACACACTTTTTGCTTTGTTTGTCTGTTGGGATTCTGGGATCAGGTGTTTCCACAGTACTGTTTGGTCATTTATAATTAAATGCCATGTTAACATGCAGTGTTTGAATGCACACCAATTGCGTGAGTTGTGGTTTTTCTCGATGAAAATCTCTTAGGAAAGTCGTTGAGATACATGCTGGAAAACAGCAGAAATGTTTGTGTTCTGAGTTTAGTAAGGGCATGATTGTCGTGTTGAACAGTGTAAAAGTGGTAGTCCGTGTGTCGTAGTTTAGCGCACTTAATAACACACCACAAAAAATATGTTATAAGTAATTGTTAAAAAACACATAATTATGATGTTCTTCCATCATAATCCGCGTGTCGGGGGTTCAAGTCCCTCCTCCGCTACCAAAAATCCCTAGTTTTATTTAGCTTTTACAAACTCTTGTGAGTTTTAGTGTGCTTTCCGTTTTTTG
>JBMYPG010000357.1:0-501 GCA_049600095.1 Pikeienuella sp.
TCCGTTATGGCGTTTCGTATCGAGACCTAGAGGAGATTATGGCTGAGCGTGGCGTTGAAATAGATCATGCTACGTTGAACCGATGGGTGGTGAAATTCTCACCGCTGATCGCGGCGAATGTTCAAATCAAAAAAAGGCCAATTGCGATCTCTTGGCGGATGGATGAGACATATATCAAGGTGCGCGGAAAGTGGACGTATTTGTATCGTGCTGTTGAGCGGGACGGGCAAACCCTTGATTTCATGCTATCAGAGCGACGCGATGCCGCCGCCGCGCGGAGGTTTTTCAAGCGCGCGATCAGTACAAACGGCGCGCCAGATCGCATTGCAATCGACAGGAGCGGTGCCAACTTAGCTGGCTTGCAAAGTCTAAATGTCATCCTCAAATTCAGGGGAGCTGGACGGATCATCCGTATCGTTCAGTCCAAATATCTCAACAATATCGTTGAACATCCCTCTCATGGTTTACAAGCAAACCCCTGCCGGGCAGTGGACCATCGGT